>NZ_JBARTQ010000264.1:0-25909 GCF_049645325.1 Pseudomonas sp.
GTATAGGGAGGATCAAAATAAACTAAATCACCTGATCTAGCTGATTGTGTAGCCAATTCGAAATCGGCAACACTCAGGCTTACTCCTTTGAGCGCCTCACTCACCTGTAAAAGCTTCGGCAAATCAAAAGCGCTAAGATGGTATTTTTTTCCATACGGTACATTAAAGTCCCCGTTTAAATTCACTCTATATATGCCGTTAAACGACAATCTTGTCAGATATAGCAAGCGAGCAGATTTTTTGATGATATCAGACGGCTTACTCGCTCTAATTTCATAATAAAATTTTTCAGAGTTATCATAACGCTCAAGATCACCAATTAACTCACTCGGCCTATCCCGGACCATTATGTAAGCGTTAATAAGGTCAGAGTTAATATCTGAAAGCGATGCGTTATCAGGAGCCATTGCGAAAAAAATAGCCCCACCTCCAAAAAAAGGCTCGTAATATCTATCAAAATTTTGAGGAAATTTGCTCGTTATCTTTGAAACTAACGCACGCTTACCACCGGGCCACCTTATCAGAGGAGTTGAGCCACCCTTGGTTGGTAAATCCGAAGCATCCTTTATCTGTATGTCAGGCAATTCCCTTACCACGCTGAGTTAACTATTGAATTTATTATCCTTTAAAACTCAAAAGTTGGATTCATATGCCACTACGGAAGCATGCAAACCCTCCACCTTGGCTTCTAAAGCCCCTTTTCGTGGAAATTCCGACGTACATCCACGAAATTCCCTACGTCTTTGGCACTCTATCAAAAGACTCTGATTCTTGCAGCGGCGTTATGCCACTACCGCGACGTATGGCACAGGTGACTTGACCGACAGATATCTAAAACATAGGCTCTCTCCCGAGCCTAAGAAACTCAACAACCAGAGCGGTCCTCCGCACCCGACAGCCATGCGGCTTTTTTTCGCCAGCGGTTTCTCTACGCCTGTGAAAAATCCCCGTTATGTCGGGAGTGGGCGAATACAAGACCCGAAAGGGGAATATGTCCGGCCCGTCTCTGGTGGGTTTCTTAGCTCCCGACACCCATAACGCCTGCCCTAAGAAAGCAACCAGAGGTAACGGAAATGCCTGGATACTTTGCATCCCCTGCGAAGATCATTCGCAGCACCCGCACCATTTCTCAAACACGCTCCGGCTCGGAGGTGTGTCATGCATGAACCTACCGTCTTTACCCGCCAAAACCTGCAAATGCACGCCCTGCTGCTTGAGAACCAGCCATGGTTCTGCGCTCGCGACCTTGGTCGTCTGATGGGGCTCTATCTGGCTGAGCGAATGGTGAGCAAGCTCGACGAGGATCAGCGACAAACGCTGGAAATCTGCTATCACGGTCAGCCTGAAAACATGCTGATGCTCAGCGAGTCCGGCGTGTATGCATTGCTGGTGTATCACTACTCACCAGGGCATCGCCTGTTGCGTGAATGGCTCACCCATCAAGTCGTGCCGACTTTGCGTGACAAGCATCAACCACGATCTACAGACCGTCCGATGTTGAGCTTGCTGGACTGGCCGGAGATGTCGCTGAGCCTTCTGCATTGGCAGGATGAAGGCTGGATCCGGTTACGTGATATGCCATATCTGTTGCTCAACAGGACCCGTCGACGGGCACCGCCGAGCAAAAACTGGTTTCAAAAGATGGCAGAGTATTTCCAACCATCCAGCCATTCAACACGCTGAAATCCCAAAGGTGCTCCGTCTGTGCTGATGCTCGGACGGAGCACCGGCACTGCTTTCCCTGCCCGCGCTGTAACAATGCCGGATGCCTTCCGGCGTTCATTCCTATGCCCGACCGGGTAAACTCCCTTGATCATTGCCAGCAAAAGCACAACATCACTACCTCTGGCTGATCTGAATTGCATAACCGTTATCAGCCTGAACCCATGCAGTGGGCACCAGTCACACAGTTATGAGAATCCGCTCCAAAAGACAAAGGACCACCCGTGAACCCAGACATGCTCGAAGCCGGCCCCGCTGACGCCAAAGTACTCTCCGTCTTTGACTTCGACGGCACCCTGACCCATCACGACAGTTTCGTGCCCTTCCTCAAGTTTGCCTTTGGCACCGGCGAGTTCTATGGCCGGATGGTCAAGCTGGCGGTGCCTGGCTTGCAGTTTTTGCTGCGGCAGATCAGTCGGGATGAGTTGAAGGCGCAGTTGATTCGCACCTTTATGACGGGGGTGGAGAAGGCGTGGGTTCAGCAGCAGGCTGAGGTGTATTGCCAGCAATATTGGACGAAGTTGATGCGCCCGAAGGGGTTGCGGTCGGTGGCGGATGAGGTGAAGTCCGGGGCGGTGGTGACCTTGTGTTCGGCGTCGCCGGCGTTGGTGTTGCAGCCGTTTGCGAATCGGCTGGGGATCAAGTTGATCGGCACTGAGCTTGAGGTGGTCGACGGGGTGCTGACGGGCAAGCTCACGGGGAATAACTGCCGCTGTGAGAATAAGGTGCTGCGGCTTGAGGCGGTGTATGGGGATTTGGGCGAGTATCGGCTGCGGGCCTGGGGCGATACGCGTGGGGATCGGGAGTTGTTGGCGGCGGCGCAGGATGCGCATTTTCGGCATTTTCATTCGAAGAAGAAGCAGGGCAAGTTGCAGCGGTGATGCGGGTGTGTGGGGCTGGTCGGTAGACCGAGGTGATCCCATCGCTGCCTCGCTGGGGCTCGAGAGCTCCCACATGTTGATCGGTGTCGGCGGGTAGCGCACTAGCATGGGGTGCTAGGGGTCGATGCCGATGGATGGGGTTGGTCGGTAGACCGAGGTGATCCCATCGCTGCCTGGCTGGGGCTCGAGAGCTCCCACATTTGATCGGTGTCGGGCCGGGTTGCGCCCAGCCCGGCTTGGGCACCGCTTCAACACCGTCGCCTGCCCACGCGGAACCCATGTCTCGCCTCCCGCCACTCACACAACTTCCCCTACGGAAAATACGAGTGGCCCATGGTTCAGATCAGCTCCGCCCCATCCCGTCTCCCAGTCATGACAGAGCCCCTCCCCGACGCGCCATCCGCTGAGGCACCGGAAGCATCAGCCGAGCTCAAGCCCGGCGCGGCCGTGGGCGATGTGCCTGTCAGGCAAAAAAGCCTTCGTGATCGGGAGCTTGCCGCGTCTCAGACCCGGCTCAATCAAACCTGGTTGAACAACGCCGGGGCACGCCTACCCGCCGCGCCGCAGGCTACGCATGCCGATGAAGCGGCAGAGGCTTCGATGCAGCTGGAATCATCTGCCGCAGGCATTCCGGAACACGTGGGCGGGCGTGGGCCAGGGCCTTCAAGGCGTAATAAGAATGAACTGTACCTGTCGGACAAAAGGCCTTCCGACAACTTCAATACCCAGGTGCGCTTACCTATCGAGGAGCTTGATTCCGACTCGGGTGTGGGCAGTACGGAAGTCAGCTGCCGCCATTTGGCCTTCGAGTACTTCAACGCGGGCAAAAAGGCGAATTTTCTCAGTGCCGTGAAGGATGAAGGCGCGATCCGCGATTATTTTTCCGGCGGCACGTTGCGCAATTCCAACAAAGGCATCCAGCAGCTCACAGCCGCCGCGACCGATCGCAACGCCTGCGTGGTGTCTGCCGACAGTTTTGTACTCTGCGTGCGTGAAATCGCCAGCCGGCTGAAAGAGCCTGGCGCGCACGGCGCCGACCTCCTGATTACTTCAAGTAACCACGCCATGGCCGTGTCGATTCAGCTCAAAGATCACGGGCGCGTCTGTGTCAACTTCTATGACCCCAACATCACGACCAACCATTTCAGGATCGAAGCCAAAGGAATTGACGATCTGGATGCACTCATCCAGACCAGCCATCCTCTGGCGATGTACCGTGATTCAGGCTGTCACGCCTTCACTGTGTTGGCCAAACACGACTTCTTCAAACCGGAACAGACCCAAGTCTTCCTGCGCGCCACCTCAAAATCGACGCGCACTCAGGTTTTGGCGTCTGCGATCAATCAGGCGCTCAACCGTACTGATAGCGAACTGCTAAAGCGGCTGATCGCGACCGCGGAAAAAGAAAACCCCAAAGGCGGCCGCCCGTTGAAAGACGCGTTGGCGTGCACGGACGGCGGCGGCCCCGGAATGTTTCGGGCCTTGCAGGACGGGCATATCAACACCACTTCGGCCTACGTGGAGGCGACCCGTGGCCTGGTAGACCGCAACCTGCTCTCCAAGGACGATCTGCGCGACCTGCTCAAGGCTGAGTACGGCGCGGGGCACAGCACGGCGTCTGGTCTTTACCTGCCTATGTCGAACGGCCACACCGCGATGGTCAGCAGTTATCTGGACCAGATCACCAATGCTTACGCAGCCGGGAATTTACAGAAGGATCACGTCAAGGAGCTGTTTTCGCCGCACAGCATTTTCAATGTTCGGGGCATCAGTTCTGTATGGCAACGCCGCGACGGACGAACGCTGCAAGCGATCGTGCAGCAGTTGAGCAAATGCCATGCGCTGGGATTGCTCGATCGCCAGGATATAAAAGACATGTTGAAAACCCAGCTTCCGGCCGATGCCCGTGGTTCCAGCTTAAACAACCAACCCCTCATGACCGCCCAAAGCAAACATATAGGGACGTTGAAGGCGGTGTTGAAACCCTTGGTCGAGCAGGGCGCACTTCAAAAGCCTGACATAAACGAAATCCTGACGACCCTGGGTTTTGTTGATGAGTCGTTTAAAGCGTCGCTGAAGAAACTTTTTAACTGAGCCTGTTCCTGCGGTGATGCGAGTTGGCGGGGTCGGCGGGTAGACCGAGGCGCTCCCTTCGCAGCCTCGCCGGGCTCGACAGCTCCCACTGTTGAGCGTTGTTGACGCTTAGGCCGGAGTCTTCAGGTCTACGCCCAGCGCCATGGCGAAGGCTTTTACCATCGGGCTGCGCGGTGCGTTGTGGCGCAGGATCAGGTTGAACGCGGTGTTCAGGTGAACTTGCTCCGGGCACAGCGCGCGAAGGCGCCCTGCCCTTACCAGCGGCGCGGCGTAGTGTTCCGGCAGGAAACCCAGGAAGCGGCCGGTGAGGATAAGGATGGCGACGGCTTCCACTTGTGAGGCCGAGGCGGACTGGCTGTCGTAGGTGACGAAGTTGGCCTTGTCGCGATGGATCGCATACCGATGGTTGATCACTTCGTATTGGCGCAGCACTTGCGGCGTAATGTCGCTCGCGTTGAACAGCGGGTGTCCTACGGCGCAGTAGGCGTGGGCTTTTTCTTCGTACAGCGGGAAGTAGTCGAATTCTTCGCGGCGCTGGTACACCGGCACGATGCCGACGATCAGGCGCCCTTCTACTACGCCGCGTTCAACTTCGTCCAGTTGGGAGGCATGTAAGCGCAATCTAATCTTTGGCGATTCGCGGTGTAATTTTCCCAGCGCGGTAATCAGGGGGGAGTTAACGTCCGAGACGGTGTTATCAATAACACCCACACTAAGGTCGCCAATCAGTTCATTTTGCGCCGAACTAAGCTTGTCTCTGAAACTGTCCACCGAGGTAAATAACTCGATGGATGCCTGATACACCAACTTGCCTTCTTCGGTCAGGCCAAAGCCTTCCCGGCCTCGTGTGCACAGGCGCATGCCGATGCGAATTTCAAGGTCGGAGATCTGTTTGCTGATGGCGGCCAGGCCCACGTTCAGCTCGTTTTGCGCGGCGCTGAAGCCTCCTGCTTCGACCACGGCCATGAACACGCGCAGCAACTTGAAATCCAGCCCACTGAGTTGCAGGGGCGGACGTGTGCCGGGTTTTGGCGGCATGTTTCCAGAAGTGGAAAGTGGGGTTTCCATAATACGCGTTGACCTCAAGTGCCATATTCAACAGGCTTCAACCCAATCCTTGAACATAGCCAGGCGGCGATAATGGCTGCAAACATCCGCCCTTGGCAACCTTGAATATAGCGGGTTGAACAGCACACAGAGGCTGATTTAACACCCGGCAAAACCTGACACTACGATCAGGACTTTTTCGTTTTTGACTGCCTCCGACTCTTCTAAAAACAAGCGTGAGGAACACCCATGTCCCAGCCCACCGAGCGCCTTTGGGGCGCTCGTTTCAAGACCGGTCCGTCTGCTGCATTGGCCGCGTTGTCGCGTTGCCCCGAGCGCTATTTCCGCCTGACGCCCTCGACCTGGCCGGCTCCCGTGCCCATGCCCGTGAGTTGCAGCGCGCCGGTTTGCTGGATGAGTCGGAGACCCTGCGCACCCTCGACGCGCTGGACCGTATCGGTGAAGACTTCGCCGCCGGCCGCCTGCATCCCACCCTGGATGACGAAGACGTACACACCTTTATCGAACGCGTATTGACCGAGCGCCTGGGCGCCTTGGGCGGCAAGTTGCGCGCCGGGCGTTCGCGTAATGACCAGACCGCCAATGACTTGCGCCTTTTCCTGCGCGACCACGCGCGCACCATCACCACTGAAGTGTTGGGGTTGCAGCAGGCGCTGGTGGACCAGGCTGAGCAACACATTGAAAGCATCTGCCCGGGCTTTACGCACTTGCAGCAGGCGCAACCGATTGTGTTCGCCCACCACTTGTTGGCCCACGCGCAGTCAATGCTGCGCGATGTGCAGCGCCTGGTGGACTGGGACGCGCGTACGGCGTTGTCGCCGTTGGGTGCAGCGGCAATGGCAGGCTCGGCGATTGCGCGCCAGCCGGAGCATTCGGCCAAGGAAATGGGCTACACCGGGCCGTGCGAAAACTCGATTGACGCTGTCGCCAGCCGTGACCACGTGGCGGAGTTTCTGTTTGTGGCGGGCATGCTCGGGGTGAATATTTCGCGGCTTTCCGAGGAGTTTTGCCTATGGTCGTCGCGCCAGTTTCGCTGGGTGGTGCTGGATGATGCCTACGCCACGGGCAGCTCGATCATGCCGCAGAAGAAGAACCCGGACATTGCCGAACTGGCGCGGGGCAAGGCTGGGCGCTTGATTGGCAACCTGACCGGGTTGATGTCGACGCTCAAGTCGTTGCCGCTGTCGTACAACCGCGACTTGAGTGAAGACAAGCACAGCGTGTTGGACAGCGTGGACACCTTGTTGCTGGTGCTGCCGGCGATGGCCGGGATGGTCGCGACCATGAAGGTGCAGGTGGAAGAACTGCGGCGTCAGGCGCCGATGGGCTTCACCCTGGCGACTGAGGTGGCGGACTGGTTGGCCACGCGCGGTGTGCCGTTTAAAGAGGCGCATGAGATTACCGGCGCGTTGGTGCAGGCCTGTGAGAAACATGAGATTGAGTTGTGGGAAGCCTCGCCGGCGATGTTGGCAGAGGTGGATGCTCGTTTGCTGCCCGAGGTACGGGACTGCTTGACCCTGGAGGCGGCGATTGCGGCGCGCAGTGGTTGGGGTGGCACGGCGCCGGAGCGGGTTCGGGAGCAGATTGGGCGGTTGAAAACTGCATTGGCTGAACAGCAGAAGTGGGCTGAGAGTTATCAGGGGTTTCGGATTTAAGCCTGGGCAGGTGTGGTGAGCTCACCGGCGCTTTCGCAGGCAAGCCAGCTCCCACATTTGACCGAGGTTCAACCGTTGGACCGCGTACAGCAGTTAGAGCGTTATTAGTCTTGGAGTAGCACCATGAACCAAACCCCGGCCGAGCGCTTGGAAGCCGAGCGCAAGTTGTCCGAGAACCAGTTCGATATCACGCAGTACGAGCACGTGCCGCGTCGGTATTACGGGCGGATGTTTTTTGCCACGTTGATCGTGATCGCCTTGGCGGCGTTGCTGCGTGCCTTCGCCAATGGCCAGATCGAATGGTCCTACATCGGTCAGTTCCTCACGTCTGAGGCCATTCTGTGGGGCTTGGTGAACACCATCGTCATGTCGATCCTGGCGATGGCGCTGGGCGTGGTCATCGGCGTAATCACGGCGATCATGCGCATGTCGGCCAACCCGATCCTGCGGTATGTGGCCATCACGTACACCTGGCTGTTTCGCGGCACGCCGCTGATTCTGCAACTGCTGCTGTGGTTCAACCTGGCGCTTATTTTCCCGGTGATCGCAATTCCGGGCCTGTTCAGCATCGACACCGTCGACCTGATGACGCCGTTCGTGGCCGCCCTGCTCGGCTTGAGCATCAACCAGGGCGCGTACACCGCCGAAGTGGTGCGCGCCGGGTTGCTTTCGGTGGACACCGGCCAGTACGAGGCCGCCAAATCCATCGGCATGCCGAGCCTGCAAGCGCTGCGCAGGATCATTCTGCCGCAAGCCATGCGGGTGATCATTCCGCCTGTCGGCAACGAGTTCATCAGCATGGTGAAAATGACCAGCCTGGCCAGCGTGATCCAGTACTCGGAGCTGCTGCACAACGCGCAAAACATCTACTACGCCAACGCCCGGGTCATGGAGCTGCTGATTGTAGCCGGCATCTGGTACCTGGCGGTGGTGACTGTTCTTTCATTTGGCCAAAGCCGCCTTGAGCGTCGCTTTGCCCGCGGCGCCGGCAAGCGTTCGTAAGTTTAGGTTGAGGAGATTTGCCCCATGAGAAGCATCGTCAAGGCCGTCAACCTGAACAAGTATTACGACCAGTATCACGCGCTGCGCGACATCAATATCGAGGTCGAGCAAGGCGAAGTGATGTGCATCATCGGCCCGTCCGGCTCGGGTAAAAGCACGCTGCTGCGCTGCGTCAACCAGCTGGAAAAAATCGACAAGGGCGGCCTGTGGGTCGACGGCGAACTGGTGGGTTACCGGGTCGTCGGCAACAAGCTGCATGAGATGAACGAATCGCAGATCGCCCGCCAGCGCCTGGCCACTGGCATGGTGTTTCAGCGCTTCAATTTGTTCCCGCACATGACCGTGCTGCAGAACATCATCGAAGGCCCCTGCCAGGTGCTCAAGCGCTCGCCCAAGGAAGCCACCGAGGATGCGCTGGAGTTACTCGCGCGTGTTGGCCTGGCGGATAAACGCAATGCCTACCCGGTGGAGTTGTCTGGCGGCCAACAGCAGCGTGTGGCGATTGCCCGTGCGTTGGCGATGCGCCCTAAGCTGATGTTATTTGACGAACCCACGTCAGCCCTTGACCCGGAGCTGGTAGGAGAAGTGCTGTCGGTAATGCGTGATTTGGCCACCACCGGCATGACCATGATCGTGGTCACCCATGAGTTGGGCTTCGCCCGCGAAGTCTCCAACCGCATGGTGTTTATGGATGCCGGCCAGATTGTGGAAGCCGGCAGCCCTGAAGAAATTCTAATAAGCCCACAAAACCCGCGTACCCAAAGCTTTATTTCTGCCGTTCGCACTTAACTAAAAAACTAACGAGAACGCCCCCATGAAAAATCTGTTTCTTCCAAGCTTGCTCGTAGGCCTGATGGCCTCCACTTCGGTTTTGGCGGCATTGCCGGCAGCGATCAAGGACAAGGGTGAGATCAGCGCGGCCATCGTGCCGAACTACCCGCCGATGGATTTCAAGGACACCGCCACCAACCAACTCACCGGCCTGGACTTTGACCTGGGCAACGCCCTGGCCGAGCGCCTGGGCGTGAAGATCAAGTGGCAGGAAACCGGCTTCGAGCAAATGCTCAGCGGCCTGACCACCAAGCGCGTCGACATCGTGCTGTCGGGCATGAGCGACACCGCCGAACGCCAGAAGGCCGTGACCTTCATCGACTACTTCACCAGCGGCCCGCAGTTCTACACCCTGGCCAAGCGTGAAGACCTCAAGGAATTGACCGACCTGTGCGGTAAGAAAGTCGGCACCAGCCGACGTACCACCTGGCCGTCTGAAATTGCCGCGTGGAGCAAGGAAAACTGCGAAGCGGCGGGTAAGCCGGCGATCGTGGTGATCGGCACCGAAGGCTCTGCAGATGCGCGTGCGCAGTTGCAGCAGAACCGCCTGGACGCGGCGATGCAGGGCAGCGAAACAATTCCTTTCCTGATGTCGCTGGACAAGGGTAAGTACAAGCCGGTGGGCCTGGCGATTTCCAAGCAGTTCACCGGGCTTGGGATCGAGAAGAGCAATACCGAGCTGGTCACGGCGATCAGTGAAGCGTTGCAGGGCATGGTTGATGATGGGACGTACGGCAAGATCCTGAAGAAGTGGGACCTGGAGCAAGGTGCGGTCGAGAAGATCAGCATCAACGCCGGCCAGTAAACACTGCAAACATCCTGTGGGAGCTGGCTTGCCTGCTCCCACATTGGCTCTGTGTTCACAGTTGATCTGTGTTCACGTTCGAATTGTGTTGTATTGGAAAAATAATAAGGACACCCGCCCCACCGTGGCCACCTGCTCCCTGGTAATCCGCCGCCTGATGATCTGCTCGGTGACCATCGTGGTCAGCCGCGCCATGACCAGCCCGTTGCTGGCCCTGCTGTTGAGCACCCGCCTGGGCCTCAACCAGCAAGACATCGGCCTGCTGATGGGCATCGCCGTTTTCATCGCCACATTATTGGGCCTGTACGGCGGCTACATCATCGACCGCCTGGAAAAGCGCAAGCTGCTGATCCTGGCCATGCTCTCCAGCTCCATCGGTTTTCTGTTGCTGACCTTTGCCAGCAACCTCTACCTCACCACCCTCACGCTGGTCATCACCGAAGCCGCATCGGCCCTGTTCCTGATTGGCTCAAAAGCCATCATCAGTGAAAACCTGCCGGTGGGTGATCGCGCCAAAGTATTTTCGCTGCGCTACACCCTGACCAACGTCGGTTACGCCACCGGCCCGATGGTCGGCGTGGTGATCGCCGGCCACATGCAACTGGCGCCATTCCTGATCGCCAGTGCCATTGCGTTTGGCAGCCTGTTCCTGATGATCGGCATCCCGCCGACCCAACGCGACGACAGCAATAAACCCCTGAGTTTCCTCACCACCCTGCGTACCTTGCGCAGCGACCGCACGCTGATCCTGTTCACCAGCGGCAGCCTCTTGAGCACCATTGTCCACGGGCGCTACACCCTTTATCTGTCGCAGTTTTTGCTGGTGGCCTACAAGCCCGCCGAGGCGCTGAAAATTTTGTCCGCCGTGCTGGCCTGCAACGCCATCACTGTGATTTTGATGCAGTACCAGATAGGTCGTTTTCTCAAGCGCGAACAACTGCGCTACTGGATCGTGCTGGGCACGTTGCTGTTCATTGCCGGGTTAGTGGGTTTCAGCCTGGCGGACAGTTTGGTCACCTGGTGCGTCGCCATGTTCGTGTTCACCTTGGGCGAGATGATCATTTATCCGTCTGAATTCTTGTTCATCGACACCATCGCCCCGGACGCCCTGCGCGGCAGTTACTACGGTGCGCAAAATCTGGCGGCCTTCGGCGGCGCAATGAGCCCAGTGATTTGCGGCTACCTGTTGATCAACGCCGCGCCGGTCAGCATGTTTTATGCCCTCGGCGCCCTGACTGCCGTGGGCGGCACCTTGTGCTTCCTGAGCGGGCGGCGTGTGGCTGAACACTCCATTCCCTGAGCGCCACCTGTCTAATGTGGGAGCTGGCTTGCCTGCGATGGCGGCAGGTCAGCTTGCACCTGCCAGACCTGACACGCCGCTATCGCAGGCAAGCCAGCTCCCACACTTTTTTGATCGCCGTGACCGCTGATATTTGCGTAATATCCAGCAACTCATCTCACGGACCCGAGCCCCATGAAATTCGACACGGCCTACAGCCTGAGTCTCGATGACAAGCTGTCGATCTACGACGTACGAGACCTGAATTTCGACGAAACCGCCGCGTTCGACTCCGACAAGGACAGCTTCCTCTGCCCCAACGATGACTGCCGCGCCGCCTTCGACACGGGCAATACGCTGAGCACCTTCAACGCCAAAAACGTCAACTACCAGCGCACGCCGCACTTCAAGAACAAGACCAGCACCCAGCATATCGACGGCTGCCGCTACGCCAGCACGCACAAGACGGCGAGCGGCGAAAGTGACGACGACCGCGAGGACAATTTCCCATCGGAATTTTTACTGGCGCGGCGTCAGTACCCGCGCAAAACAGCGGTGCTGGCGGGCGAGGCAAGCGTCCCACAAGATCCTGCGAAGCTGCCTTCAAACCGAGCTGCCTCCTCCCACAGCGCCAACGAAACCACGCCGGACAAAACCAGCGTGTTTGCCCACCCGGTGGAATGCTACGTGTCCAACATCGACGACAAGGACACGCTCAAGGGCATGCCCCTGAAGATCGGCGATCACACGGCCACCTACTGGACGTTCTTCAAGAAAATCGAATACCTGCAAGACAACAAGGGCCTGATCTACTGGGGCAAGATCAAGGCGATCAAGGATTACACCAGCAGCTTTCGCATCGATTTCGAAAAGAAGGTGTGGCTCGACAAGAAGCCCTATTCGGTCAACGTCTACTTGAGCAAAAAACTCATCGACACCTACCGCAAGCGCACGGCCTTCCTGGAACAGATCAAGGCCGCGGTAGACAGTGAAAAGGCGTTGTATTGCTTCTTCTACGGGGTGACGCCGGAGCTGAAACAGGTGCCCAGTAAAAAGAATCCCGAGCAGACGTTCGGCGTGTTCAGCGCGAATATCGAGAACCTGGATCACTTGATTATTCGGGAGGCGCCGGGGATCGAGCAACGAGAGTAGTTCATCACTTCATGCTTCATCCCGCAGGGTTTGCCTGTATTTCTTACGAATATCGTCAGTCAGGGATGGGTCCACTCCGCCCACCGTTATCATCCAATGAATCAGCATTTCTTCTGCCGGGCGCACGTAGTTGCTCTGCCCTTTTATTGACTTGAGTATGCGATTGGTTTGGGCGTCATAGTGCAGCGCACTCCAGGGCTGCCTTACAAAGTCAAAGTCTTCAGCCTCCCACTTGAATCCCCGCAGGACTTCATTGACGTGGGTTTGGGTGCTTCGATCGCCCCGCAGGAACAAAGGGTAGGTTTGCGCCCCTGAGTAAAGAAGCGTCTCTGGAATTTGCGGGTCAACCCTATCGAGTACGTCACATTTCAAGGCAATGTCCAGCACACCAGCCGTCCAGCGATTGATAAACGCATAGGCGAAGCCTTCGTCATCAGCTTTTTTCATATCAAAAAACAGCATGCAATAACGTGTTTTCAAGTGCATCGCCAGCAGGACATGCTTGCGTTGAACAGTCGCGGCATGCACCAGCCACTGATGAGGGTCCGTATGCAAATCATCACAAGAGCCTTGCAGTTGAGAAGGTTTTTCGACGGGTGATATTTTTTTGCCCTTGTGGACTCGACTGAAAAAATCGGCAGCAGCTTGAGAACAATTGAACGTCAACATGTCGGTGAATCCTGGAATGTCTCTGCCGAATATACGGCCATGATTTTCAAGCGAAATCAACACGGTGACGACCCATTACTTACACACCCCTGGAAGACCTGAGACAGAGCGGCACCCGCCACATGAAAAAATCCAGTTGATGAGCGGTACAAACAACTGTACAAAAACACAGTATAGTTTGTCCTCCCCCGTCGAACCCTGGAGAAACCCCATGTCCTCCCTGGCAATGAGCTCTTTCGTAGAACAGCAGATCGTCCTGCATCAATTCACCGCCAAGCACAGCGTGCAGGCCCGCGCGATGCTGGGTTGGGGCCGAGAAGACCTGGCCCGCCAGGCTGGCGTGGCGGTGGAAGCGGTTCAACGCTTTGAAAACCAGGACGATGTGGACGACCACACCCGGTTGACCCTGGCGTTTCGGCTTGAGGCTGAAGGCCTGGTGTTCTTCCCGGGGTTTGCGCCGGGCTGGGGGATGAGCGCGCGCAAGTTTGACGCCTCCCCAACCGAACCCGCTGCGCAAGGCCTGCTCTCGCGCCTTATGGGCTCAACAGCGGCAGCAATTGATTCACCAACGCCTCAACCGAATGGTGCGTAGTGTCCAGCCGGATCACCGGGCAGGTCAGCGGCTTCAACCAGCTTTCATGCCGACGCAAGCTGCGCAGGCTGTGGTTGCCGCCATCGTAACGGGCCGTCCAGGCGAGGAAAGCAACGCTGTTTTCGTGGCGGCTGCCGCCCTCCAGAACATGCTCGCCATAGCGTTGCACTTCCCGCAGGCGCAGGCGATGCAGACGAACCTGTGGGTCCAGGCGCAGAAACACCACATGGGTGAACTGCGCGATCATGGCATCGCCCCAGCCGCACAGTGAGCCAGACAGCACCCAGCCATCAAGGCCGGCGCTCTGTTCCTGCAACAGCCGGATGCGTTCATCCCGTGGCCGGGCGACGCTGAAAGGGTCTGGGGTTTGCTGCCAGTAAAAGTAGTCGGAGTCGAAATAGGCAACGTTCAGGCGTTCAGCCAACGCCTTGCCCAAGGTCGTGGTACCGGCACCGGCGGCGCCCAGGATATGAATCTTGTAGGTCATCGCGGCCTCCCTGGCGACTGAGTGTAGCCGTGGAGCGTCAGGCTTGAAGTTGCAGCGCGCGCCGCATCATTTGTGGTGGTTGGCCGAAGGCGCGCAGGAAGGCGCGGCGCATGCGTTCCGGGTCTCCGAAGCCGGTTTCGCGGGCGATGGTGTCGATGGGGTGGTCGCCGGACTCAAGCATCAGGCGCGCCGCTTCAATGCGCAGTCGCTCAATAGCCTTGGCGGGGGTCTGGCCGGTTTCGGTGCGAAACAACCGGCTGAACTGGCGTGGGCTCAGGTGAGCGACTTCAGCCAGTTGCTCCACCGACAGTTCCTCCTGCAAATGCTGGCGCGCGTAGACCAGAGCGCTCTGCACCCGGTCAGATTTAGGGTCGATCTCCAGCAACGCGGAAAACTGCGACTGCCCGCCGGCGCGGCGATGGTAGATCACCAGTTTGCGGGCCACTTCGCGGGCCACGTCTACACCCAGGTCGTGTTCGACAAGTGCCAGGGCGAGGTCGAGGCAGGCCGTCATACCGGCGGACGTCCAAAGCGGGCCGTCAACAGTGAAGATGCGGTCTTCCTCAAGCTTCACGTTTGGGTACGCCTGGCGAAAGGCGCGAGCGTGGTACCAGTGGGTGGTTGCCTTGCGCCCCTCCAACAACCCCGCAGCTGCCAGGTGAAAAGCGCCGGTGCAGGTGGAGGTCACGCGGCGTGCGGAACGCATGGCGTCTTGCAAATAGGTGAGCATTCCGGGGGTGGCGTCCAGCACGTCGTTGTCGCCCACCACCAGTAACGTGTCGTAGTGCTGGCTGCCAAACGGCACGGTATCGATGGCAAACCCCATGGAGCTTCGGGTGGGGCCGCCGAACTCCGACAGCAGGTCGACACGGTAGAACGGTTGCTCCACCTCAAGGTTGGCAAACTCAAACACCGTGCAAATGCTCAGGTTGAGCATCTGAAACCCGGGAAACAGCAGAATACCGACAGACACCATGGTTAATACTCACGTCTCTAAACGAGGGATATACGACATTGCAGCCATGACATTACACCCATAATCTTGAATCCAACAAGGCCAACCTTCCCCGGCCGTATTGGAGCAACTGCAATGACTCAACCCAAAGGTTATGCCCTGATCACCGGTGCTTCCTCCGGCATTGGTGCCGTGTATGCCAACCGCCTGGCTCAACAGGGTTACGACCTGATCCTGGTGGCACGCAATCAGCAGCGCCTCGAACACCTGGCGAAGCGGCTGAAAAGCGACACCCAACGGAACGTAGAAGTGGTGGTTGCCGACCTCAACCTGGCGGCGGACCTGGCGCGTATCGAACAGCTCTTGCAGGACGACAGCCGCATCAGCCTGTTGGTGAACAATGCCGGCGTGGGGGCGACCGCCTCATTGCTGGAGTCTGACGCGGACAAGATGGACGCGATGATCCTGCTCAATGTGCTGGCACTGACCCGCCTGGCCAAAGCCGCCGCCGCCAATTTCGTCGCCCAGGGCCGCGGCACCCTGATCAATATCGGCTCGATCGTCGCGCTCGCCCCGACACTGCTGAACGGTGTGTACGGCGGTTCAAAAGCTTATGTGCAGGCCTTCAGCGAATCCCTAGAGCATGAGTTGAAAGACAAAGGCGTGACCGTGCAAGTGGTGCTGCCAGGGGTGACGGCCACGGAGTTCTGGGACGTGGCAGGGCTGGCGGTGACTAACCTGCCGGAGGCCATGATCATGACCGCCGAGCACCTGGTCGATGCCGCTCTCGCGGGCCTTGCGTTGGGTGAGAAAGTCACCATTCCGTCGTTGCCCGACAGCCAGGATTGGGCGGCGTACGAGGCTGCGCGGCTGGCCCTGGGCCCCAACCTGTCCCACCGCAGCCCGGCGCAACGTTATGGCGTGACAACCGCCTGACCCGGTCACAGCCCAGGTCGGGGAATCGCCTGGGCTGCCTGCTCATACCCATGGGCGACCGCCAACAATGTGGCTTCAGCCCAGCGGGTGCCGAAGAAGTATGCGCTGGCAGGCAGGTCGTCCTCACTCATTCCGCAAGGCACCGAGATGCCGGGGTACCCCGCCGCCGCCACCGCGAAGTACGTGTTTGTTTCCAGATCCGCCACCATGGCGTCGAGGTTATTCGCTTTGATCGGCGCGTCCACGGTGTCGCGGAAATCCTCGATGAGCGTGTCCCACAGCGACGAGCGTTCTTCGCGTGACAGGGTTGAGGTGCTGAGCTCCTTGAGAATTGGCTGATGATCCGCGTCAGCGCCGTCCCGCGCCTGGTTAAACGTGATCAGCTCGGTCAGGGATTTGACCGGCAAGCCCGTGCGCTTGGCCAGGTAGGCATTTAATTCGTCATTCACCTCGCCCAGCAGCAACTCGACATACCGTGACGCGTCAGCAATGCGCATGTCGACCGGCACCAGGATCGCCCCCTGCTCTTCAAGTACCTCAAGAACCCGGGTGAACACCCCGTTGCTGACCACTGACTCGGTTTCTCCGTTGTGGGTGAAGCTCACCGGGTAACCGATGCGCTTGGCCTTCAACGCCCCCGGAACCAGCAGCCGAGTGTAATCGACTCCCCTGGGCGCACAGTTGCCTGCGGGATCGTGCGGGTCCCTGCCGGAGATGGCGTTAAGCATCAACGCCACATCGAATACCGTGCGGGCCATCGGGCCTGGCGAATCCTGTCGATGACTGGCGGGAATAATCCCGTTGCGGTCCAACAAGCCGACACTGGGTTTAAGCCCCACCACGCCATTCAGCGCCGCTGGCACGACGATCGAGCCACTGGTTTCGGTGCCTGCCGCCAAGGGCGCAAAACCGGCCGCAAGCGCCACCGCCGAACCGGAACTTGAACCGCCAACGTCGGCATCGTGTTTATAAGGGTTGCGGGTTTGCCCGCCACGACTGCTCCAGCCGGCAGGGCGATCCCCACCGCGAAAACCGGCCAACTCGCTCAGGTTGGTTTTACCCAGGATGACCGCGCCCTGCTCAATCAAGCGCTGCACAATACGCGCATCGTTGCCCGCGGCCGCCCCCACCAAGCCATAAGCGCCGCCACTGGTTTGCATGCCTTGGGTTTCGATGGTGTCTTTGAGCAGCACAGGAATGCCATGCAAGGGACCACGAACGTTGCCACGGACGCGCTCCTGGTCCAGTTTGCGCGCTGCTTTCAACGCCTCGGGGTTCACTTCAATCACCGCGTTCAACTGCGGGTTCAACCTGTGAATACGCGCCAGCAGAAAACTGACCAAATCGACTGACGTCATGCCGCCCGTCTTGGCCATTTGCTCACCCAGTTCGCGCACACCGGCGTATTCAGTGCCGAGGGGCACAGGTCTCGCCGGCGGCGGCGGGTCGGTTGCCATAAACTGCGTCGCATGACGGATGATCGAATACACACCATAAACAATGCCAACCATAGGGCCTCTCCTGACGTCAGGGATCAATGTTGATCCATTCGCCAGTCTAAGAACCCCGATCCTTCTCGACGTTAGGGCCCCAGCCCGTTACCTCGCAGGAGGGTTCAGCACACCTTGTAGTTGCTCCTTGGCAACCGATGCGCACGCGCTGACTTGTCGATAGGCGAGCAACAACACGGGCAACGCGTCACGCGACCACCGCGGCCCATACATCCAGAGCCTCGTTCCATCCTTCAGGGTTTCACACACTGAGGAATAGCCACTTTTGCACGCGCCATGAAACGCAGCACTCTGGCCGTCAGACACCAAGGCATCAAGCCGGTGCTGGGTCACCAGGTCATCGATTTCATTGCGGCCCTGCAGGGTGAACTGAAGGCTTTCATCCCCGCGCTGCGCCTCTACAGGCACCAATTGCGCGCCGGCTTGGCGCAGGATGTCCAAGGCCTGGCAAAAAGCCGCCGTGTGCTCGAGAGGCTCAAAACGGTCAGCGTGCACGTAGCGCTCGGCGAACCCGATGCGCCACCCCGAAAGCACCTGGCCATCGCTGAAGCGGGTGTTATTAAGCACCAGCGGCACTTCCACCATCACGGGGTCTGTAGGGTCGATGCCACTTAAGGCAATCAGGGATAACGCCGGGGCGCGCGCAGTTTTAATCTGCGGGGCCAAGGCGTTGTAACCGGGAATGGGTGCCGCGCGCTCAGGGCGTTGAGCATCGAAGACGATGCTGCGCGGGCTCGTGTCATTGAGGCGGGTCTCGGTTGAGTCGAGCCCCAAGCCCGCCGCTTGCCCGGCTATCGGCAGCGAGTGCCCCGGGGGACAAGGCAGGCCCAGATGCCAATATTTCCTACAATCGCTGTCCATCAAAACCGGCCCCTCGAAAATACAATTCGCGGGATCATCGCACTCTGGTCTGACGTTTGTCGCAGGGCTGAAACACCCTGAAAACTCCTTTTTTCAGGATGCCCTGGCCTCAGCCTGCCACGTGTTCTTTCGCGCCCTGGTTTTCGACCTCCAGCCACCACGCATGCCCGCGCTCAGGCACGTTCAAGTTGAACGCCTGCCCCATGGCCGGGGTGGTAATCGACACGTTGCACTCCCAGGCCAAGGCCATGATGCGGTCGAACGGTTCATGCCAGGCATGGAAGGCGAGGTCAAACGTGCCGTTGTGAATCGGCAGCAGCCAGCGGCCTTTGAGGTCGATGTGAGCTTGCAGGGTTTGCTCGGGCTGCATGTGCACATGGGGCCAGTCGACGTTGTAAGCACCTGTTTCCATCAGCGTCAGATCAAACGGGCCGTATTGCTCGCCAATGCGCTTGAAGCCATCGAAATAGCCGGTGTCGCCGCTGAAAAAAATCCGTCGACCCGCGTCGATCATCACCCAGGAACACCACAGGGTCTGGTTGCCATCAAACAGGCCACGGCCGGAAAAGTGCTGGGCCGGGGTGGCGATAAAGCGAATGCCATCAACCTCGGTACCCTGCCACCAATCGAGCTGACGCACTTTGCTGGCGTCCACGCCCCACTTGATCAACGTGTCGCCCACGCCCAGCGGCGCGAGGAAATAGCGGGTTTTGTCAGCCAGTTGGACCACAGCCTTATGGTCCAGATGGTCGTAATGGTTGTGGGAAAGAATCACCGCCTCCAGGGGCGGCAGCTCTTCAAGGCTGATGGGCGGCTGGTGGAAACGCTTGGGGCCAGCCCAACTGAATGGCGAGGCACGCTCGGCGAACACCGGGTCGGTGACCCAGAATTTGCCGCGCATTTTCAGCAGGACGGTGGAATGCCCCAGGCGGAACACGCTGTGATCCGGTGCGGCCAACAGCTGCTCACGGGTCAAGGGTTGCACCGGGATCTGCCCCACTGGCCGCGTCGTGCGCGGTTTGTTGAAGAGCATGTTCCAGAAAATACGCAGCGTTTTGCCAAAGCCGCCGTGTTGCACCGGGGCATCGTTGCTGAAATGCCCTTGCTCCTGTTCAGCAGGCTTGAGTGCCGCAGGCGCTGGGTCGAGACGGGTTGAGATCGTGGCCATTGCAGAGTGACTCCTGGGGTCCGCGCATAAATTACACTGCACAGTGTAGTTTCTAGATTGCAACAAAACCCGGAGCAAGTAAACTACCGAGTGTAATTTCCTTCCAGAGACGAACATGACTGCACCACTGCGCCTCACCGACCGTAAACGCGAAGCCATTGTGGCTGCGGCCATCGCCGAGTTTCGGGCAAACGGGTTCGAGGTCACCAGCATGGACAAAATCGCCGCCACCGCCGGCGTGTCCAAGCGCACGGTGTACAACCACTTCCCCAGCAAAGAAGAGTTGTTTGCAGAAATTCTCAATCAACTGTGGGACAGCAGTGTCGCCCAGCTCGACGTGAGCTACGCCAGCGACCGCCCCCTGCGCGATCAATTGCGCGGGTTGCTGGCGGCCAAGATGAAGATGATGTCGGACACCAATTTCCTCGACCTGGCCCGGGTTGCGATTGCCGCCACCATCCATTCGCCGGAACGCGCGCAAGACATGGTCAATCGCCTGAGCATGCGTGAAGAAGGCTTTACCCAGTGGGTACGCGCCGCCCAGGAAGATGGCCGGTTGTCGTGCACCGACCCGGCCTTCGCGGCCCATCAGATACAAAGCCTGCTTAAAGCCTTCGCGTTCTGGCCACAGATCACCCTCGGCCAACCCACCCTCGACGCCGCAGGCCAGGCCGAAGTGATCGAGTCCGCCATCGACCTGTTCCTGGCCGGTTACGAAGTCGCCTCTCCCCGCCCGCAGTAAAACCTGTTGCATCCGCGACATTCCAGGTCGCTTTTCGCGTATTCGCACGCTGTGCTGCGCAAATGGCCTGGAAGGACACTGATTATTCCCGCGCGAATCACTGACAATATTCACCTCTTTTATCCGATCAACGGTTCCACCCGCTGACGCACGCTGTTGCATCTGCACAAAGATGCTGACCCGGAACACTATGGAAAACAGACGAGGCAAAGGGCTTTCATTTGCCAGGCGTATCTACAAGCCAAGGATCATCGGCCTGGGTATCGGTTGTATCAGTGTCGTGGGCGCCCTGTACCCTCTGGCGATGCCGGCGTGGGTCTGGGCGTTGCTGTTGTTCAACGGTTATGCCTGGGCCCATGTGGCCTACCAACTCTCTACCCGCGCACAATTTCCCTACCTGGCCGAACAGCGCAACCTGCTCTACGACTCGCTGTTTGGCGGCTTCTGGGCGGCGGCCACACAGTTCACGCCGCTGACGGCCGTGACCATCCTCTCGATGATGACCATGAACAACGTCGCGGCGGGCGGCAAACGCCTGTTCCTGCGCGGGCTGCTGGCGCAGGCCGCCGGTATCGGCGTGGCGTGGGCGCTGTTCGGGGTCAAGTTCAACCCCACTGTCAGCCCGGCGCAGGTCTACACCTGCCTGCCGATGCTGACGCTCTACCCGATGGCCATCGGCATGGTCTGTTATCAACTGGCGATCAAGCTCTCGGAACACAAGCGCGCCCTCAGCGCCCTGAGCCGCATCGACAGCCTGACCGGCCTGCTCAACCACGGTTCGTGGAAAGACCTGCTCAACCTCAAGTTCCACAAATGCCAGCAGCAAAACGGCCAGGCCACGATTGCGTTGATCGATATCGATCACTTCAAGCAGATCAACGACACCTACGGGCACATCGTCGGCGATGCCGTGCTGCGCCAGCTGGCTCAGGAGTTGCGCCAGCACCTGCGAGAAAACGACTTGGCCGGGCGCTACGGCGGCGACGAGTTCTGTGTGATTCTTCCGCAAATGCCCCTGGAAGAGGCGGCGCGGGTCATGGAACACATGCGCGAAACCTTCAGTAACTATCGCACCCCACAAATCCCCGAACTGCGCGTGAGCCTGAGCATTGGCCTGGCCGACTTCCAGCCCTTTTTCAGCGATGCCGCCATGTGGCTCAACGCCGCCGACCGTGCGCTCTACGCCGCCAAGGACACCGGCCGCAACCGCGTCAAGGTGAGCGACTGCGCCGTCGCGCATACCGCCTGAGTCGTCCTACGACACCTCGTCTGAATTACCCGACTGAAACGCGCAGAGATAGCATAATGCCGCCATTGGTCGCCTTGCTTTAAAAAGGCCCCTGCCGGGGCCGAACTTCTTGCATCACGCGCGACTCTGAACCCGTTGTTCCACTCCCCTCTGTCAGCATCAGGAAGCTGACAATGAGCAAGTCAACCGTACGGCCGGGTGCCGTACGGGGGCAGGCGTACATACATGGATACCCCCAGACGCGTGCTTGCCCGAGCCCTCGAACATGCTATTCAACGCCCACAAGAAAGCCATCAACACCTTGCAACACACCAATGCCCTGCAAGCCAGCCTGCTGGACGCCATCGAGCGCTCCATGGCGGTGATCGAATTCGATATGCAGGGCAGCGTGCTGCGCGCCAATGACAACTTCCTCAAGGCAATGGGCTACCGCGCCGAACAAATCGTTGGCCAGCCTCATCGGATGTTCTGCACACCTGCGTTCGCGCGCAGTGCCGACTACAACCAGCTGTGGACGCAACTGCGCAACGGCCAATTCCAGTCCGGCACCTTCGAACGGGTGGCGGGCAATGGCGAGTCGGTCTGGCTGGAAGCGAGCTACAACCCGGTGCGCGATGACGCAGGCAAAGTGATCAAGGTGGTGAAGTACGCCATGGACGTCACGCCGCGCCTGCAAGCCGAAAGCGAAGCCAATGCCAAGCTGGGTGCCATCGACCGCGCCATGGCGGTGATCGAATTCAACCTCGACGGCACCATCATCACCGCCAATGCCAATTTCCTGCAGCGCATGGGTTACAGCCTCGCGCAGATCCAGGGCAAGCATCACCGCCTGTTCTGTAAGCCGGAGCTGGCCAACAGTTTGGCGTACGCCGAGTTCTGGAAGCGTTTGAACCAGGGCGAACTGTTCAATGGCCAGTTCGAACGCGTCGACAAACATGGCCAGACGCTGTGGCTCGAAGCCAACTACAACCCCGTGTACGACGCCAGCGGGCGCCTGTGCAAAGTGGTGAAGTTCGCCTCTGATGTCACCGCGCGGGTGCAGCAGCATGCCGCCGACGCGCAGAGCGCCGCCCAGGCGTATCACATCTCCTTGAACACCCGCGACATCGCCGAAAAAGGCGCCGAGGTGATCCAGCAAACCGCCAGCGGCATGCGCGAAATTGCCGCCGACATTGACGGCTCGTCGCAGCTGATCGCCAAGCTGGGCGAGCGTTCGCAGCAGATCACCGCCATCGTCAACACCATTCGCGGCATTGCCGACCAGACCAACTTGCTGGCCCTCAACGCGGCCATCGAAGCCGCGCGCGCCGGCGAGCAAGGCCGTGGGTTTGCCGTGGTGGCCGACGAAGTGCGCCAATTGGCGGCCCGCACCAGCGGCTCCACGGCGGAAATTTCCAGCATGATCGCGATGATCCAGGAAGAAACCCGCCAGGCCATCGACAGCATGGACGGCACCCGCGACCGTGCCGCCCAGGGCGTCGAGCTGGCCAACCAGGCCGGTACGGTGATCCTGCAGATTCGTGAAGGCACCAGCGAGGCGGTGCAGGCGGTCAGCGCGTTTGCCAATGAGCGCGGCAACAGCTGACCTGATCTTCATGTGTCCGGCCCGGGGGCTCGGTCTATAGTGCTGGTTGTCTTCACGCTAAGGATTCGAGCCCGCCATGACCCCAGACAAGCCAGACGCCGCCCCCGTCGACCACCTGCGTTTCCACCGAAACCACGCCCACCTGGGCCCGACCTTCGGCACCGACACCTTCGCCCTCAAGGCCGAAGCCTTCGCGCGCTTCTTTGGCACACCGACCTTCCTCGGCGCGCAAACCGCCATTGTGGTGTTGTGGGTGGTGCTGAACGTCACCGGCGTCGTGCACTTTGACGTGTACCCGTTCATCCTGCTCAACCTGGCGTTCAGCCTGCAGTCGGCGTATGCCGCGCCGTTGATCTTGCTCGCGCAGACGCGCCAGGCAGCCCGCGACAAAGCCCAGTCCGATGCTGACGCGCAACACCGCGAAGCCTTGGCCGTGGCCAACACCGAGCGCCAGGCACAGGCGGCGCAAACCACCAAACAACTGCTGGAACTGCTGGAGCAGAACACCCGCCTGACGGAAATGACCAAGGCACTGACCGAGCGTATCGAGACCCTGACGTGCGAAATGCATGAGCAGTTTGTGCGAAAAACCTAACCCCGCGGCCAGCGTACATGCTGGCCCAACTCATCAAACAGCGTGACCACCGACCGCAGCGCCCGGCAATCCGGGCGCGTCAGCAGCCACAGCGCGGTGTCACGCCCCGGCAATGCGGGGCCCAGCGGCTGCAGCCCTTCAGCCAAGAGAAAATCCGGCAACGCCGCCACGCCCAACCCTGCGCGCACCAGTTCCGTGACCGACAACATGCTGTTGCAGCGATAACTGGGGCGCACGCCGGGTAAATGTTCGCGGCGCCACACGACGGTGGGGTGATCGGGCAGGAAATCATCCGGCGCGATCCAGGCCAGGTCGGCCAGTTCGCGGCCTGCGTGTCGACGGGCGAAATCGGCACTGGCGCATACCTGATACGTCACCGTGCCGAGGCAACGGCCTACAAGGTGCTCAGGCGGTGCCTTGGTCAGCCGCAGGGCGATGTCTGCGTCACGGCGGCTGAGGTTGGCGAAATCATTGGAGGTGCTCAACTCCAGGGTCAGTGCCGGGTAAGCCGGCATGAACTGCGCCAGCGCGGGCAAGAGCAAGCCTTGCAACACCGAGTCGGTGCAGGTCAGGCGCACGGTGCCGCTGATCACTTCCCCGCCCTGCTCCACGCCAATCCGCGCCGCCTCCAAGGCTTGCTCCGCCCGCTCGGCCTGCTGCGCCAAGTGGCTGGCCAAACCGGTGGGCAGGTAGCCGGTGCGGCTTTTTTCAAACAGCGTCTGGCCCAGTGCCGCCTCCAAACGCCGCACCGCACGAAACACCGTCGACACGTCCACGCGTAACAGCGCTGCGGCCCGCGCCAGGCTGCCGCCGCGCACCAGGGCGAGGATCAGCGACAGGTCGGGGTAGTCGACTTGATAGTGCGTGGCTGCATTGAGCATATGGGCAAACGCCAATATTGATTGCGTGGGCGCCAATCTATAGTGAGCACCAGGACACCACAAGCCATGGGACGTACACGATGAACGCCAGCACCTTGCACCTCGCCTTGATCGGCGACTACAACCCCGACGTGATAGCCCACCAGGCCATCCCGCTGGCCCTGCAACAGGCGGCGGACGGCCTGGGCCTCAGCGTCAACGTGCACTGGCTCGACACAGACTCGCTCACCTCCACCACGGCGCTGCACACCTTCGACGGCTTCTGGTGCGTGCCCTCCAGCCCCTACCGCGATACCGACGGCGCACTGCGCGCGATCCGTTTTGCCCGCGAGCAACGGCGCCCTTTCCTCGGCACCTGCGGCGGTTTTCAGCACGCCGTGCTGGAATATGCGCGCAACGTGCTGGGCTGGGCAGATGCCGAACACGGTGAACTGGCCCCCGACGCCAAACGCGCCGTCATCACGCCGCTGAGCTGCGCGCTGGTAGAGGCGACCGACACCGTGCGCCTGGCGCCTTACACGCGTATCGCCGAAGCCTACGGCAGCCTGGATATTCACGAAGGCTATCACTGCCGCTACGGCATCAACCCCGCGTTCGCCGAGGCGCTGCTCGAAGGCGACCTGATTCCCGCCGGCCATGATTCGGCAGGCGACCTGCGCGCCATAGAGTTGCTGGACCACCCGTTTTTCGTCGCCACGCTCTTCCAGCCGGAACGCGCTGCCCTCACAGGCATAACGCCGCCGCTGGCGATCGCGCTGCTCAAGGCCTGCCAGGCGGCGTCGGCATGATCGCCAGCACGCCCGTGCCGCCGTACTACGCGGTGATTTTCAGTTCACTGCGCACCGAGGGTGATCAAGGCTATGGGCAGGCGGCCCTGCGCATGCTCGAACTGGCGCGCGAACAACCGGGGTTTCTTGGGGTGGAATCGGCACGCGAAGACGGTTTGGGGATTACCGTGTCGTACTGGGCCAGCGAAGCGTCGATCCTGGCCTGGAAACAGCAGGCCGAACATAGCGAGGTGCGCGCGCAAGGGCGCGCCAGTTGGTATTCGGCGTTTCACACGCGGGTGTGCAAGGTCGAGCGAGCCTATGCATTCCATAGTTGAAATGCATACCCCTGTGGGAGCGGGCTTGCTCGCGAAGGCGGTGGGTCAGTCACCAGATTCAGTGGCTGACATACCGCCTTCGCG
>NZ_JBARTQ010000265.1:0-9929 GCF_049645325.1 Pseudomonas sp.
CACATTAGGTCTGCGCCAGGCTCTAATGATCCAGCGCGCTCAGAATTGCATGAGCCACCTTGACCCGTTCGGCGTTGGGGTAGTTCTTGTTCGCCAGAATCACCACACCCATGTCCTTGCTCGGCACGTAAGCCACGTACGCACCAAAGCCGCTGGTTGAGCCGGTTTTGTTGAACAGCATGTCGGCCGTCTGCGGCTGCGCGGGTGTCAGCCAGTTGACCTTGTGTGGCTGCATGGCCATCTCGGTCGAGTTGCCATCAAGCAAGGCTTGCAGCTTGATCGGGTAGGGGTAGCGCTCCCAGCCCAGGCCCTGGGTCATGCCATTGACCGTGTAATAGCCGGTGTGGGTGGCCGCGATGGCCTGTTGCAGTGGTTTTTCCAGGGTGTCCGGGTGCATGTTCGCGATCACGTAGCGGGCCAGGTCCTGGGTGCTGGTCTTGATGCCATAGGCTTCGCTGTCGAGTGCGCCAGGGGTGACGCGCACGGGCTGTTGGTTCTTGTCGTAGCCCTGGGCGTATTGGCCGGATTTTTCCGCGGGCACGCTGACGTGGGTGTTGTTCAAACCCAGCTTGGGCAGCAGGGTTTGCTCCATGGCGACGTTGAAAGGCTGGCCAAGGCTTTGTGCTGCCAGGTAGCCGAACAGGCCAATGCTTGGGTTGGAATAGAGCCGCTGCAGGCCGGGGGCGTACGCGGGTTTCCAGTGCTGGAAGTAGCCGAGCATGGTCGCGGGGCTGTCAGCGGCGTTCGGGAACTGCAGCGGCAGGCCGCCGGCGGTGTAGGTCGCCAATTGCAACAGGCTGATGCCGTCAAAGGCACTACCGGCCAGTGCAGGCAGGTGCGCGCTGGCTTTGTCTGACAGCGTGAGCTTGCCGGTCGCCTGGGCGTAGCCACCGAGTGTGGCGGTGAAGGTCTTGCTCACCGAGCCGACTTCAAACAGGGTGTCTTCAGTTACCGGCTTGCGGGTGTTGGTGGCAGCCACGCCGTAATTAAAGTATTGCACCTGGCCTTTGTTCACCACGGCAACCGACAGGCCGGGGATGCCTTGCTGCTGCATCAGCGGTTCGACGCGGCTGTCCACAAGCGTGCGCAGGTCGGTGGCGGCCATGCAGGTGCCGGAGCCCAGCAAAAATGCGGATGCCAGGATTTTTTGTACGTTGCGTTTCATGGTGGTTCGCTTCCATGTAAAGGGTGCACTGATGATCAAGGCCTGCGCAGGCGTGGCAAATCTAGGTGGATTTCCTGAGTGGGGCAAACGATGATATCTCGCACCTGCCATTAGAAAAATTAAGGGCTCAGCATGTTGCGCTCCCATTTACCCCTGAATGCCTTGCGCGCGTTTGAAGCGTCGGCCCGCCACTTGAGCTTCACGCGGGCGGCCATCGAGTTGTGCGTGACCCAGGCGGCGGTCAGCCACCAAGTCAAGAGCCTGGAGGCGCAACTCAATGTCACCCTGTTCAAACGCCTGCCGCGCGGCCTGATGCTGACCAGCGAAGGCGAAACCTTGTTGCCGGTGGTGCGCGAGTCATTCGACCGCATAGCCCAGACGCTCAGCCAGTTCGAAGGCGGGCATTACCGCGAAGTGCTGACGGTCGGCGCGGTGGGTACGTTTGCCGTGGGTTGGCTGCTGCCTCGGCTTGCCGATTTTCAGGCACGTTACCCGTTTATCGACCTGCGGTTGTCCACCCACAACAACCGGGTCGACGTGGCCGCCGAGGGCCTGGACTATGCGGTGCGTTTTGGCGCCGGCGCGTGGCACGGCACGGACGCCTGCGAACTGCTCAAGGCCCCGTTGACCGTGCTCTGCGTTCCACAACTCGCGGAACAACTGCACACGCCGGATGATGTGTTGAAGCACACTTTGCTGCGTTCGTACCGCAGCGATGAGTGGACCCAATGGTTCCAGGCCGCCGGCTTGCCCGCCGACACCCCGGTGCCGCGCAGCATCGTGTTCGACTCGTCGCTGGCGATGATGGAAGCGGCGCTGCAAGGCATCGGCCTGGCGCTGGCGCCAGCGATGATGTTCTCGCGCCAACTGGAAAGTGACCTGGTTCGCCAGCCGTTCGATGTGGGCATCACCACCGGCAGTTATTGGCTGACGCGTTTGCAGTCGCGCACGGAAACCTCGGCGATGGCGGCCTTTAAACGTTGGTTGTGCGAGGTGGCGGCGTGAGAACAGGCATGTCCAATGGCTATTATCTTGAAACAAAATGAAACATTCGTGGCCGGGCTACGCTCTACCGTGTCTCCCGTACTGAGTGTGTCCATGAAAACCCCGCGCCCCTCCGATCGCATGCCTCACCTCACGCAACTGCGCAATTTGAAGATGGCCCGCTCCGCTCACGCGTACGTGCGTGGCAGCACGGTGCAGTTTTATGAGTGGCTGCACAGCCAGCCCGGTCGCCGTTTGCCCCATGGCCCGGCCATCTGGATCTGCGGCGATTGCCACGCCGGTAACCTCGGCCCGACGGGGGACAACAAGGGCCGTATCGACATGCACATTCGCGACCTTGACCAAACCGTGATCGGCAACCCGGCCCACGACCTGGTGCGCCTGGCGCTGTCGCTGGCCACCGCCGCGCGCGGTTCGGATTTGCCCGGGGTGACCACGGCGCGCATGCTCGAAGAAATGATGGTGGGCTACGAACAGGCCTTCAAGGACAAGCCCGACGAAGCGCCGCCACGCCCGTCGCAGGTCAAGGCCAGCATGCGCAGCGCAGTGGAACGCACCTGGAAAAACCTCGCACGTGAACGCATCGAGAATGCGCGCCCGAGCATTCCCCTCGGTAAGCATTTCTGGTCGTTGTCGCGGGCGGAAAAGAGCGCCCTTGAAACCGTCTGCGCCTCGGACGAAATCCATCAGTTGGTCACATCCCTCAAAGGCCGCCCCAAGGATGCCAAGGTCGAATTGCTCGACTCGGCCTATTGGGTCAAGGGCTGCAGCTCCCTGGGGTTGCAGCGCTACGCCGCCTTGTTGGGCGTTGGCGACAAGGATGACCAGGAATATTGCCTGATCGATATCAAGGAAGCCGCCGGCGCCGCTGCACCGCGCGCGGCCCGGGCGAAGATGCCACGCGACAACGGCCGTCGGGTGGTGGAGGGCGCACGCCAGCTGTCGCCGGGCCTGGGCGAACGCATGGTCGCCACGCGCTTTCTGGATCACGGCTTTTTCATCCGTGAGCTGCTGCCTCAGGACATGAAGCTGGAGCTGGATGAACTGAGCGAAACCGACGCCATGCACGCCGCCGGCTACCTGGCGCGCGTGGTCGGCATCGCCCACGCCCGGCAGATGGACCGCGCGGCCCGCAAGGACTGGATGGCGGTGCTGCAGGAAAACCGCTCCAGGCAACTGGATGCGCCGTCGTGGCTATGGACCAGTGTGGTGCAGTTGGTGGGCAGCCATGAGCAGGGCTACCTCAACCATTGCCGGCGGTATGCCCTGGAACACTGATCCAGAAAAGCCCTGAAAAACCCCTGTGGGAGCAGGCAAGCCAGCGCCCACATTCAAGCCGCCGTCAGGCGAGGTATTTGCGGAACCAGCCCAGGGTTCTTTCCCATGCCAGGTTAGCCGCTGCCTCGTCGTAGCGTGGCGTTGAATCGTTGTGGAAGCCGTGGTTGGCGCCCTTGTAGATAAACGCCTCGTACGTCGTGCCCGCCGTCTTCAACGCCTTTTCATACGCTGGCCAGCCTTCGGTGATTCGCGTGTCCAGTTCGCCGTAGTGCAGCATGATCGGCGCCTTGATGCGCGGCACGTCCTTGGCTTCCGGTTGGCGGCCGTAGAACGACACCGCTGCGCCCAGTTCCGGATAGGCCACCGCTGCCGCATTGGTCACGCCGCCGCCGTAGCAGAAGCCGGTAATGCCGACCTTGCCGGTGCTGTCGTCGTGGTGCATGAGCCACTCGATGGCGGCGAAGAAGTCGTTCATCAGCTTTTCGGGGTCGACTTTCTGTTGCAGTTCCACGCCTTTTTCATCGTTGCCGGGGTAGCCGCCCACCGACGTCAAGCCGTCCGGTGCCAGGGCGATGAACCCGGCCTTGGCCAGGCGCCGTGCGACGTCTTCGATGTAGGGGTTCAGCCCACGGTTTTCGTGCACCACCACCACGGCGGGTAATTTGCCGGCGGCTTTGGCCGGGCGTACGAGGTAGGCGCGCACGGTGCCGTTGCCCTTGGGCGACGGGTAGGTGATGTAGTCGGCGACGATGTCCGGGTCGGTGAACTTGACCTGTTCGGCCAGAGCGTAATTGGGGCTCAGGGCCGCGAGCAACGCCGAGGCGGTGAGGCCGCCAAAGGTGAACAGGGCGGCGCGGTCGAGAAACTCACGGCGGTTGATCTTGCCGTGGGCGTAGCCGTCGTAGAGTTCCAGCAGTTCGGGGGCAAAGTCTTTCGCGGTGAGACGAGTCATCGGTGCAATCCTCGATTAGCGGTGGCAGTCAATGTAGACCAGGATCAACCCTCGCGGCCATGGGCGGCTGCGGCCAATTGGTCGGTGTCGACGCGCACGAATACTGAGTCACCGAGCGCGGTCAGCACGTCACCGGCGTATACCTCGCAGACCACGCGGCTTTTGCGTCCCACCTCACCTTCGACGCGGGCGCGCAGGGTCAGTGTTACGCCCATGGGCGTCGGCTTGATGAATTTGACGCCGAGGTTGCCAGTGACACAGTCGATGCGTGGCAGGCTGCCAGGTTCGCGCTGTTCGGCGCGATAGTGATAGGCCATGGCAGTCCAGTTTGAGTGGCAGTCCACGAGCATGGCGATCAGGCCGCCATAGACCAGGTCGGGCCAGCCGCTGTACTGGGCGTCGGGCAAGTGATCGGCGATCAGGTGGATGCCGTCTGCGTGCCAACGGCTCTTGATGTGCAGGCCGTGCGGGTTGCTGGCGCCGCAACCGTAGCAGATGCCTTCCGGCGCGGCGGTGTCTTGCAGGGAAGCGCTGTGCATGCAAAGTCCTTGTTGTGCTGGGGCAACTACTCTGTTTAGCAGAGCCTGCGCCGGATGGGAATAAATCCCCGGGATGGGGTGTTAGCTCAGCACTGTCCCTTTTCTGTTGCGGAGTGTTCCATGAAGCGTCGAATGTCCCCGGTCGTCTTGCTGGCTCTGGTGTTTGGCTGGTTTTCCACTGCGCAGGCCGTGGAATACCGCGACGTCAACCGCACGGCCAGCCAGATCAGCTTTACCTACAAGCAGTTGGGGCAGCGCGTGTATGGCACCTTCAGCGACTTTGAAGGGGCGTTGACGTTCGATACGCAAAAGCCCGAGGCGGGGCACGCGTTGCTCAAAATCCAGCTCGCCAGCATCGATGCCGGCAGCCCGGACGCGAACGACGAGCTGCAACGTGCATCCTGGTTCGACACCGCGACTTACCCGGTGGGCGTGTACGAATCCACCGGCGTCACGCCATTGGGCGATAACCACTTCAAGATCAGCGGCAACCTGACCATCAAGGGCACCACGCGCCCGGTGGACGTGGACGTGGTGCTCAAGGAGCAAAGCGGCATTGGCGTGTTTGACGGTGAGCTGATCCTCAAGCGCGGCGACTTCAAGATCGGCGAGGGCGAGTGGGCGGGCAACAGCGTGGTGTCGGATGACATCAACATCAAATTCAAGATGGTCGCGCCGCAACGCTGAGGCATGGCTACCGGGCGAACTTCTTCGCGCCGGCCACGCAGCCGATCACCGCGACCGTCACCAGCACCATGCCCAGGCTGACCGGTTCATGCAGCAGGCTCGCGGCCAGCGCCAGGCCGAAGAAGGGTTGCAGCAACTGCAACTGGCCGACGGCGGCGATCCCGCCCTGGGCCAGGCCGCGGTACCAGAACACGAAGCCGATCAACATGCTGAACACGGACACATAACCCAGGCTCAGCCAGGCTGGCAGGCTGATGCCTACAACACTCGACGGCGCGAGGATCAGGCTCAACGGCGCCACCACCGGCAGCGACACCACCAGCGCCCAGCAAATCACCTGCCAGCCGCCGAGGCTGCGCGACAGCTTGGCGCCTTCGGCGTACCCCAGGCCGCACGCCAGCACCGCCAGCAGCATCAGCACATCACCGGCGGGCGCGGCGCTCAGGCCTTGGGCGACGGCGTAGCCCATCACCAGCGCACTGCCCAGCAGCGAAAACAGCCAGAACACCGGGCGTGGACGCTCGCCGCCGCGCAACACGCCAAACACGGCAGTGGCCAGCGGCAGCAGGCCGATAAACACGATGGAGTGCGCCGAGGTCACGTATTGCAGCGCTAAAGCCGTGAGCAACGGAAAGCCGATCACCACGCCGAGGGCGACAATCGCCAAGGGCGTCCATTGAGTGCGCGCGGGACGTTTCTGTTTGAATACCCGCAGCAAGCACAGCGCTAACACGGCGGCAATGGTGGCACGGGCCATGGTGAGGAACACCGGGTCGAATTCCATCACGGCCAGGCGCGTAGCCGGCAATGAGCCGCTGAAAATCACCACGCCGATAAAGCCGTTGATCCAGCCTTGAGTGCCGCTGTCCAGGGTGTTCAGCGCTGAGGTACGTTGCATAAGGAGAGGCCTGTAAAAGACACGTTGCGTGCCGGGCATCCTAGGGTTGAAGATCAATACAATCAAAAAATTGTCATGGATACAGCCGTAATGCCACGCGCCCGTTACAAATCGCTGGTCGATGCTTTTGCCCGCGACATTCGCTCCGGGGAAATGCCGCCGGGTACTCGGCTGCCGACCCACCGCCAATTGGCCGCCGACCATGGCCTGGCGTTGGTGACGGCCAGCCGCGTGTACACCGAGCTTGAAGCCATGGGCCTGGTCAGCGGTGAAACCGGCCGTGGCACCTTCGTGCGTGAGATTTCATTGCCGCCGGGGCAGGGCAGTGGGCAGATGAGCGTCGCCACGGGCATGCTCGACCTCAATTTCAATTACCCCTCGCTTCCCGGTCAGGCCGACCTGTTGCGCACAGCCTTGCGCCAACTGGCGCTGTCGGGGGACCTCGAAGCCCTGCTGCGTTATCAACCCCACGCGGGGCGTTTGCATGAGCGGGCGGCGGTGGCGCGGCACCTGTTGAACCGAAGGCTGACGGTGGCGGCCGAACAGGTGTTGTTGGTCAGCGGCGCCCAGCACGGTCTGGCGGTGAGCATGATGGCGCTGCTCAAGCCCGGGGATGTGATCGCCGTCGATGCGCTGACGTATTCAGGCTTCAAGGTACTCGCTGAAACCCTGCACCTGGAAATCGTCGCGATCCCTGTCACCCCCAGCGGCCCGGACCTGGAGTTTCTGCGCAACCTGTGTCGCAAGCGCCCGGTACGCGCGGTGTACAGCATTCCGACTTTGCACAACCCGCTGGGCTGGGTGATGAGCCTGGCGCAGCGTGAACAGTTGGTCGAGATCGCCCGCCAGTACCATTTGATGATCATCGAGGACGCCGCCTATGCATTTCTCGCCGACGATGCGCCGCCGCCGCTGGCCACATTGGCGCCGGAGTGCACGGTGTATGTCGGAGGGTTTTCCAAGAGCGTCGCGACGGGTTTGCGCGTCGGTTTTATTGCCGCGCCCACCGCGTGGGTAAAGGTGTTGGAACGCACGATCATGGCCACCACCTGGAACGTACCGGGCGCGATGAGTGCCATTGCTGTGGGCTGGATCGAAGACGGCACCGTCGCGCAACTGGAAGCGCAAAAGCGCCAGGATGCGCGGGCGCGGCAAGTGTTGGCGGCGCAGGTGTTCAAAGGCGTGGCGTACATCAGCCACCCGTCGTCGTACTTTCTGTGGTTGCCGCTGGCACAGGACGCCCGGGCGGATCAGATTGCGATGACGTTGCAGCGCGAGAATATTTCGGTGTCTACCGCTGAACCGTTTGCCGTCTCGGCACAGGTGCCCCACGCGCTGCGGCTGGCGTTGGGGTCGGTGGACATGCAGACATTGCGCGAGGCGCTGGTGAAGGTGCGCAAGGCCGTGGAATGGTGAGCCGAGGACGGCGGCTCACCGGCAAGCCTCAGTACTTGTAAGCCTGACGACCGATCAGCAGCCAGTGGCCTTTTTGCTTCTGCCAGACCTGGAAGTTGTCGATATCGGTTGGCACTTCAACGCCGCTGTTCACTGCCAGTGCATGGAAGTGGTTGCGCACCAGGGCGGTGTCGCCGTCCAGGGTGATGGTCTGGTTTTGCATTTCGAGGGTTTTGAACGCGCTGGTGTGGGTTTCAAGGTCGGCGATAAATTGCGCCTTGTTCTGCACCTTGCCGCTGGAGTGGCCGTAGGTGAGCTTCTCGGACGTCAGGGCGTGAAGCTGTTTGAGGTCCAGATGCAGCATGGCTTGGGTCAGTTGGTCGACCGCTTGGGCCACATCCTTCTCGGCCGGGGCAGGCGCAGCTGCGACGTAACCGGTGAACAGGCACAGAAAACCGATCAGCACTTTGACTTTTTGCATGGGTGTTTCCTTATTCTTGTTGGGGGCGAAGACGACGGCTTAAGTCGTCGTACAACCATGCAATATTTCAGGTGGGGAAGGAAAGTGAAATTTCGAAATATCTTGAAAAGATTCGCTATGGCGGCGTTATAACAGAAATCCGTTCTTGTACGACGTCTCAACACATTGCTATCGGCCTTGCTTTTCAGGCGCTCGCTTCCTCAGCGACTGGCACATGGCTATGCTATCGCCGCGTTGCCCTCGTTACCCAGGAGTCCAGTCCATGACACGTGATGAAAAATACCAGGCTGCCCAAGTGCGTATCGGCTACCTCTTGGAAGCATTCAAGGTTGGCGGCAACTACACGCCCTTGGTGCGCGACGGCAACCACCTGTATATCAGCGGCCAGATTCCTCGCGTGGGTGACGCGATTGTGTTGCCGGGCAAAGTCGGTGACAGCTTGACCGTGGCCCAGGCGCAAGTGGCTGCGGGCATCAGCGCGTTGCGCTGCCTGGGGTTGCTCAAGCAGGCGCTGGGTTCACTGGACCAGATCAAGGCGATCGCGCGTATCAGCGTGTATGTGCGCAGTGCTGAAGACTTTGATCAGCAGAGTGAAGTGGCAAATGGCGCGTCGGACTTGCTGCACGAAATCCTCGGCGATGCCGGGGTGCATACGCGCACGTCGGTGGGGGTGATGCAGTTGCCGAAATCGGCGGCGGTCGAGATCGATATGATTGCCGTAGCCCACGGTTGAGCGGCTTATGATCACTCAAGGCATGACGGTATTGATTGACTACGGCGTGCATTTGGCGCCGGGCTTGCTGCTGTTTGGCCTGTGGTTTGCGCTCACGCCCAAGGCGCTGACGGCGCTGCGCATCCTGATTTTGCTGGCGGCCTTTGTGCTGATGCGCGACGTGATGACGCCGCTGGGTTTGTGGGCGCTGAATGGCGACGCGCAGATTGCGTTCAGTGCCAATGCCTTTGTGTTGGCGGTATTGGGTGGGCTTTCAGCGTTGCTGGTCATGGTGCTCTCACGCTTGGCGCCGGAGTTGTGGCGGCTGATGCGCTGGACGATCGGCAACCCGATGGTTGGCCTGCTGGTGGGGCTGGCGGTGGGGTGTTTGATCGGTTTGCCGCTGCGGCTTTATCAAGGCATTGAGGCGTCGTCGATTCATGGTTACTGGGTGTGGCTGCCGGGCATGGTGGTGTTGGCGTATGGCGCCAATGCGTTGGAAGAGGTGTTGTTTCGCGGGTTTTTGCAGGGCTATCTGGAGCAGCAGGTTACGTCGTTGCGGGCGGCGTTGATCAGCGGGGTGGCGTTTGCCGCTTGTCATGCGTTTCTGGCGTTGAGTGTGACCCAGGTGGGTTGGCCGGTGTTGCTGTTTACGTTGGTTGAAGGGTTGGCGTGTGCGTTGGTGCGCCTGCGTTATGGGGTGCTGGCAGCGATGGTTGCGCATGGGAGTGTGATTTTGCTGATTGCGGTGCCGCTTGTTGGGTGATTTGGAATGTGAGCTGTGAGCTGGGTGCTGGGTTGGATGGGGGTATATCCG
>NZ_JBARTQ010000266.1:0-7164 GCF_049645325.1 Pseudomonas sp.
GCAGTGTGTCAGCCAACACATGCATCAACTGACACGCCCCCTTCGCGAGCAAGCCCGCTCCCACATGGGTTCAGTGGCGTTGCTGACTCTAGCCGTCAGCCTCGCCGGTTGCGCCGGCCTGCCCGACCAACGCCTGGCCAACGAAGCCCTCAAGCGTGGCGACACGGTCACCGCCCAGCAGAATTACCAGCAACTGGCAGACCTGGGTTACAGCGAGGCCCAAGTCGGCCTGGCTGACATCCAGGTGACCACCCGTGACCCCGAGCAAATCCGCCAGGCCGAAGCCACGTACCGCGCGGCCGCCGAGACTTCGCCACGCGCCCAGGCTCGCCTGGGTCGCTTGTTGGTCGCCAAGCCCGGCGCCACCGAGGCCGAGCAGCACGAGGCCGAAGGCTTGCTGAAAAAAGCCTTTGCCAATGGCGAAGGCAACACCCTGATCCCGCTGGCGATGCTGTACCTGCAATACCCGCACAGCTTCCCCAACGTGAACGCCCAGCAACAGATCAGCAAGTGGCAAGCAGCCGGTTACCCGGAAGCCGGCCTGGCCCAGGTGCTGCTGTATCGCACCCAGGACACTTACGACCAGCACCTGGATGACGTGGAACGCATCTGCAAAGCCGCGCTGAACACCACCGACATCTGCTACGTCGAGCTGGCCACGGTTTACCAGAAAAAAGCCGAACCGGAAAAACAGGCCGAACTGCTCAAGCAGATGGAAGCCGGCTACAGCCGTGGCACCGTCACCGCACAACGCGTCGACAGTGTGGCGCGCGTACTGGGCGACGCCACACTCGGCAAGACCGACGAAAAAACCGCCCAGGCCCTGCTGGAAAAAATCGCCCCCGGCTACCCGGCTTCCTGGGTCAGCCTGGCGCAACTGCTGTACGACTTCCCCGAACTGGGCGACGTCGACCAGATGATGAAGTACCTCGACAATGGCCGCGCCGCCGACCAGCCGCGCGCCGAACTGTTGCTGGGCAAGCTCTACTACGAAGGCAAGTGGGTACCGGCAGACGCCAAGGCCGCCGAAGCGCACTTCGAAAAAGCCGTGGGCCGTGAAGTGGCTGCCGATTACTACCTCGGCCAGATCTACCGCCGTGGCTACTTGGGCAAGGTCTACCCGCAAAAAGCCCTGGACCACCTGCTGACCGCTGCGCGCAACGGCCAGAACAGCGCCGACTTCGCCATCGCCCAACTGTTTTCCCAAGGCAAGGGCACCAAGCCCGACCCATTGAACGCCTATGTCTTCAGCCAGTTGGCTAAAGCCCAGGACACGCCAGAAGCCAACGACTTGGCCACGCAGCTCGAAGCGCCGCTGACGCCTGAGCAGCGCACCGAAGGCCAACGCCTGGTGCAACAGGAGCTGGCCGCCCGCGGCACCCTGGCCCAGAGCACGTTGCAACTGCACGCCCTGGATGAAGAAGACGGCGAGGAATCCCTATGAAGCTCAATCCATTCGTCAAGGCCGGTATCGGCCTGACCTTCGCCCTGCTGTGGTCCTGCCCGACCCTGGCCGCGCTGACCGAAGCCAAGAACTTCGGCCTGGAAGTCAAAGCCACCGCCCAGTCCGAAGATGACCGCGACCTCGGCACGCAGAAAGGCGGCGACGTCAACGGCATCGGCCTCGACCTGCGCCCGTGGGTCTACGGCGAAAGCGGCGCGTGGAGCGCCTACGCGATGGGTCAGGCGGTGGTGTCGAGCGACATCATCGAGACCGACACGCTGCAACAGTCGGCCGATGACACCACCGAACAATCGAGCAACGACGACCGCAAAGCCAAGAAAAATTACCTGGCCCTGCGCGAGTTCTGGGTCGGCTACAGCGGCTTCACGCCCTACCCCGGCGAGATCCTCAAGTTCGGTCGCCAACGCCTGCGCAACGACGACGGCCAATGGCGCGACACCAATATCGAAGCGCTGAACTGGACCTTCGACACCACCTTGCTCAAGGCCAATGTCGGCGCGGCCGAACGCTTCAGCGAATACCGCACCGACCTCAAGGAACTGTCGCCCAAAGACAAGGACCGTCAGCACTTCTACGCCGACGCCGCCTACCAATGGACGCCAGGGCAGTGGATCGGCCTGCGCGGTCACCACACCCATGACGACGGCAAGCTCGACTACGCCGAACCGGGCGTGGCCAGCGACCCGTTGGACAAACGCGAGAACGGCGACCTGACCTGGCTCGGCATCGAAGCCAACAGCGACGCCTATAACTGGCGCAACACCAACACGGTCAACTACTGGGCCAGCGTCACCGGCATGAAAGGCGACCGCGACACGGTCAACGCCCTGAACGCCGACGGCACCCGCCCCACCCAGGCCAAGCGCAGCGATGACGTCAGTGGCTGGGCCACTGACCTCGGCGTACGCCTGCGTCTCGACCCGCAGTGGCAAGTCGGCGCCGCTTACTCGCGCGCCAGCGCCAACTACGAGCAGAACGGCCTGCAAAGCAACCGTTCGAACTGGACCGGCACGCAGTCCCGCGTGCACCGCTTCGGCGAAGCGTTTCGCGGCGAAATGAACAACATGCAGTCCATGAGCCTGTTCGGCTCCTGGCAGTTGCGCGAGGACTACGACGCCAGCCTGGTCTACCACAAGTTCTGGCGCGTCGACGGCAACAAGCCAGTCGGCAGCAACGGCATCGACGCCGTGCAGAACAACACCGATGACGTCACCGGCGCGATCCTGTCCAGCACTTCCCTGCCGCTTGAAGACGGCAAGAAAGACCTGGGCCAGGAAATGGACCTGGTGGTCACCAAGTACTTCAAGAAGGGCCTGCTGCCCGCCGCACTCAGCCAGTCGATCGACGAACCCTCGGCCCTGGTGCGTTTCCGTGCCGGCGTGTTCAAGCCGGGCGACGCCTACGGCAGCCAGGTCGACTCGTACATGCATCGCGCCTTCGTCGACGTGATCTGGAAATTCTGATGGGAGCCTGCGCGATGAACCCTCAAGCCCTCAAAGGCTCGGTCAGCCTGTTGGTCGCAGCCATGCTGCTGGCCAGCACTTCGGCCTTTGCCGACGGCGCGGCGGTGAAGGCGCCGACCATCGCCAAAGAGCTGCAACAGGCCAAGACCTACACCATTTCCAGCCCGCCCACCGCGCCGCTGGAAATGCCCAAGCCGGCCCTGCCCGACCTGTCGGGCTACACCGCCGCGGCAATGGAAAAGAAGATCGTGCGCAGCAAGCCGGGCAAGATCAGCATCCGCCGCATGATGCAGGAAGACGCGCTGAAGGACTTTATCGGCGGCGACAACAAGATGGCCGAATGGGTGGTGCGCCAGCACGGCATTCCCCAGGCGATCTTTGTCGACGACGGCTACATGAACCTCAAGGACTTGCTCGGCAAAGTGCCCAAGCAGTACCTCAGCGAAACCTCGCCGGGCGTGTTCCTGGCCAAGTTGCCGATCGTGGTCGGGCGCAAAGGCATCCTCGAAATCGACAAGAAGACCCAGGAGCTGCGCCTGTCCCAGCAAGCCGGTTCGTTCCTGATCAACGACGGCCAGCTGTTTGTGCGTGACACCAAAATCACCGGCTGGAACGAGAAGACCAACGGCCCGGCGTTGTTCCAGTCGCCCAAGGAATTTCGCCCGTTCCTGCTGGCCTGGGGCGGCACCGAGACCTACGTCGCCAACAGCAAGATGGCCAGTTTTGGCTACGCCAACAGTAAGTCGTACGGGGTGAGTATTTCCCAGTACACGCCGAACATGGCCAAGGTGCTCAAGCGCGCGGAACCGACCGGCTGGATCATCGATTCCGAGTTCTCGGACATGTGGTACGGCTTCTACTGCTACGAGACCACCGGCTTTGTGCTCAAGGGCAATACCTACAAAGACAACATCGTCTACGGCATTGACCCGCACGACCGTTCCCACGGCCTGATCATCGCGGACAACACCGTGTACGGCACCAAGAAAAAGCACGGCATCATCATTTCCCGGGAAGTGAACGACAGCTTCATCTTCAACAACCGCAGCTACGACAACAAGCTGTCGGGCCTGGTGATCGACCGTAACAGCGTCAACAACCTGATCGCCGACAACGAGATCTACCGCAACCACACCGACGGCATCACCCTCTACGAGAGTGCCGACAACCTGCTGTGGGGCAACAAGGTGATCAGCAACCGTCGCCACGGTATTCGCATCCGTAACAGCGTGAACATTCGCCTGTACGAAAACACCGCCATGGCCAACGGCTTGACCGGCGTCTACGGCCACATCAAGGACTTGACCGACACCGACCGCGACATCGCCCTCGACCCGTTCGACGCCAAGGTCTCGCTGATTGTGGTCGGCGGTGAACTGGCGGGTAACGGCAGCGGGCCGCTGTCCATCGACTCGCCGTTGAGCATTGAGCTGTACCGCGTGTCGATGCTGGCGCCGACCAAATCCAGCGGCATCAGCTTCAACGGCGTGCTGGGTGATCGTCAGGAAGAGATTCTCGACCTGCTGGTGCGCCAGCAGAAAGCCGTGCTGATCGACCCTGTCGAACGCCAGACCGAAATGCAGGACTGAGGATGACCCTTATGCACCCACACATGATCAAATTGCTCAGCCTCTCGGGTCTGACCCTCGGCCTGCTCGCGGCCAGCCAGGGCGTGCGCGCCGACGACGTCAAAGCGCCAACCTTCAGCGCCGAGCCGTGCTGCAGCCTGTGCCCGGCCGCGCATGACGCGAAAAACTACACCACGCGCTACCAGCAGAACTTCACCACCCTGGTGCAAGCCCAGGGCGACTGGCTGTTCCGGACCCAGGAAGACCTGCGCACCGAATTCGACACCAGCCCCGCCGGCTACAAACGCATGCAGCAGTTGCACGATGCGTTCAAGGCCAAGGGCGTGGAACTGGTGGTGGTCTATCAGCCGACCCGTGGCCTGGTGAACCGCAACAAGCTCAACCCCGAAGAAAAAGCCAAATTCGATTTCGACAAGGCGCTGGGCAACTACAAGACCATGCTCGGCCGTTTCGCCAAGATGGGTTATGTGGTGCCGGACCTCTCGCCGCTCACCAACGAGCAGCTTCCCGACGAATTGCCGGCCCACGATTTCTACTTCCGCGGTGACCAGCACTGGACGCCATACGGCGCCCAACGCACGGCAAAAATCGTCGGTGCCAAAGTGCGTGCGATGCCTGAATTTGCCGACATTCCCAAGCGTGAATTCGAAACCACGCGCTCCGGGCGTATGGGCAAGACCGGCACCCTGCACAACATGGCCGGGCAACTGTGCGGCACCAGCTACGCGATCCAGTACATGGACCAGTTCACCACCGAGCCCAAGGGCGAGGCCGGTGACGGCGACCTGTTCGGCGATTCGGGCAACCCGCAGATCACGCTGGTGGGCACCAGCCACAGCGGCAAAAACTACAACTTCGCCGGTTTCCTTGAACAGGAAATCGGTGCCGACATCCTCAACGTCGCCTTCCCCGGCGGTGGCCTGGAGGGTTCGATGATCCAGTACCTGGGCAGCGATGAATTCCAGAAAACCCCGCCGAAAATCCTCATCTGGGAATTCTCGCCGCTGTACCGCCTCGACCAGGAAACCATCTACCGCCAGATGATGGCGCTGCTCGACAACGGCTGCGAAGGCAAGACCGCGCAGATGACCGCGAGCACCACGTTAAAACCCGGCAAGAACGAATTGCTGGTCAACAGTTCGAACAAAGACCTGCGTAACAGCAGTCACCAGGTCGACATCCGCTTCGCCGACCCGTCGGTGAAAACCTTGCAAGCCACCCTCTGGTACATGAACGGGCGCCACGAGGACCTCAAGATCGAAAAACCCGAAACATCCGATACAGACGGGCGTTTCGCCTTTGAACTGCGCACCGACGAAGACTGGGCCTCGCAGAACTTGCTGGCCGTGGAAGTCCAGGGCCCCGAGGCGGGCCAGGCTGCGCAGAAGGTCGAAGCGAAAATTTGCACACGCAACGTATTCCCCGCCGGTGGTCAGCAGACCGCATCGGCCGGGCAATGAGGTTACCTATGCAGAAGTTATTGATCCCCTCCTTACTGGGCCTGGCAATCTTTGCCGGCTCGGCCAATGCCGCCGCCCCACTGCGTCCGCCTCAGGGCTACTTTGCGCCGGTGGAAGCCTTCAAGACCGGCGACTTCAAGAATGACTGCGATGCGATGCCCGCGCCGTACACCGGTTCGCTGCAATTTCGCAGCAAGTACGAGGGTTCGGACAAGGCTCGCGCCACGTTGAACACGCAGTCGGAAAAAGCCTTTCGCGACAGCACCGCCGACATCACCAAGCTGGAAAAAGACACCAGCAAGCGCGTGATGCAGTTCATGCGCGACGGCCGTCCGGAGCAGCTGGAATGCACCTTGAACTGGCTTACCAGCTGGGCCAAGGCCGACGCATTGATGTCCAAGGACTTCAACCACACCGGCAAGTCCATGCGCAAATGGGCGCTGGGCAGCATGGCCTCGGCCTATGTGCGCCTGAAGTTCTCCGACTCGCACCCGCTGGCCAACCACCAGCAGGAATCGCAATTGATCGAAGCCTGGTTCAACAAACTGGCCGATCAAGTCGTAAGCGACTGGGACAACCTGCCGCTGGATAAAACCAACAACCATTCCTACTGGGCCGCCTGGTCGGTGATGGCGACGTCCGTCGCCACCAACCGCCGCGACCTGTTTGATTGGGCGGTGAAGGAATACAAGGTCGGCGCCAATCAGGTCGATGACCAAGGCTTCCTGCCCAACGAATTGAAGCGTCAGCAACGGGCGTTGTCGTACCACAACTACGCACTGCCGCCGCTGTCGATGATCGCCAGTTTTGCGCTGGTCAACGGTGTTGATTTGCGCCAGGAAAACAACGGCGCGTTGAAACGCCTGGGCGACAAGGTGCTGGCCGGGGTGAAAGACCCGGAGATCTTCGAGAAGAAGAACGGCAAAGAGCAGGACATGAAGGACCTCAAGGAAGACATGAAATTTGCCTGGCTTGAGCCCTTCTGCACCCTCTACACCTGTGCGCCGGATGTGCTTGAGCGCAAGCATGGGATGCAACCGTTCAAGACGTTCCGCCTCGGGGGCGACTTGACCAAGGTCTACGACCCGACGCATGAAAAGGGCAACAAAGGTTCCTGAATAGCTAACTGAAGGAACAGGGTCCCAATGTGGGAGCGGGCTTGCTCGCGAATGCGGTGTGTCAGTCAC
>NZ_JBARTQ010000267.1:0-7729 GCF_049645325.1 Pseudomonas sp.
AGCGGGCTTGCTCGCGAAAGCGGTGGCACATTCAACATCTCTGTTGACTGACACACTGCATTCGCGAGCAAGCCCGCTCCCACATTGGATCTCCAGTGGTTTCAGCGACCTTTTTCCAACCGGAACAAGCTGTTACTGTACCGATCATAAAGCCCAAGCCGCCTGGATCGGATCTCTGACTTGAAGCGTTCCCTCCTTCTACTAATAAGTCTGGCCTTGAGCTTTGCTGCGAACGCGACGATTACCGAGAGCCACGGTTACACGCAGTTCGGCACACTCAAGTACCCGGCCAAATTCACCCACTTCGATTGGGTAAACCCTGCAGCGCCAAAAGGCGGGACATTGCGGGTCATGGCATTTGGCACCTTCGACACACTCAACCCCTACACCTTCAAGGGCTCAAGCCCGGTTTCCACCCCCAACTTCCTGCAATACGGCGTCAATGAGCTGAACGAGCCATTGATGGTCGGCACCGGCCAGTACGCGCCCTCCGGCGATGAACCCACCTCCAGTTATGGCTTGATCGCACAGTCGGTGGAGTACAGCGAAGACCGCAGCTGGGTGGTGTTCAACCTGCGCCCGGAAGCGCGCTTTCACGATGGCAAGCCCATCACCGCCTATGACGTGGCGTTTTCCTACCGCACCCTGCTGACTGAAGGCCACCCCCAGTACCGCACCAACCTGCAGGAAGTGGCGCGGGTCGACATCCTCAACCGTCACCGCATTCGCTTCGTGTTCAAACGCGCCGGCAACCCCTTGCTGATCCTGCGCCTGGGCGAGTTGCCAGTACTGCCGCAGCATTACTGGAAAAACCGCGACTTCAAGGCCACCACCTTCGAGCCGCCGCTGGGCAGCGGGCCTTATCGCATCACCAAGGTCAGCCCTGGACGCCAATTGGTCTTCGAGCGGGTCAAGGATTACTGGGGCAAAGACTTGCCGGTCAACCAGGGTTTCTACAACTACGACAAGGTCGAGGTGGAGTTCTACCGCGACAGCGACGTGGCGTTTGAAGCATTCAAGGCCGGTGAATTTGATATCTATATCGAGCACCAGGCCAAGAACTGGGCCACCGGCTACAACTTCCCGGCGGTCAACCGCGGCGACGTGATCAAGGCGCAGATCGCCCACCAGATCCCGACCCAGAGCCAGGGCCTGTTCATGAACACCCGACGGCCGGCGCTCAGCCAGACCAAGGTGCGCGAAGCCCTCGGGTTGATGTTCGACTTCGAATGGACCAACCGCACCCTGTTCAGCAGCGCCTATAAACGCACCTTGAGTTACTACCCCAACAGCGAGTTTTCGGCCACCGGTGTGCCGGTCGGCCATGAATGGCTGATGCTCTCGCCGTACCGCGACCAGTTGCCCGCCAACCTGTTTACCCAGCCCTTCAGCCTGCCGCAGACCGACGGCCGCGGCATTCCGCGCGAAACCCTGCGCCGCGCCCTGGCCCTGCTCGGCGAGGCCGGGTGGAAGCTGTCGGGGCAACGCCTGCTCAATAGAGACGGCCAGCCCTTGCGCTTCGAGATCCTGCTGGTCAACCCGAACCTGGAGCGCATCCTGCAGCCGTATGTCGAGAACCTGATCAGCATCGGCATCGACGCGCGCCTGCGCACCGTTGACCGGGCGCAATACAAGCAGCGCCTGGATCAGTTCGACTACGACATGATCCTCGTCACCCTCAACCAGACCTTAAGCCCGGGCCTTGAGCAGTGGCAGTACTTCCACTCAAGCCAGGCGGCGATCAAGGGCAGCAAAAACTACGCCGGCATCACCAACCCGGTGGTCGATCACCTGCTGGATCAATTGCTCGCCGCGCAGACCCGCGAAGAACAACTGGCCGCCGGGCGTGCACTCGACCGGGTGCTGCTGTGGCAGCACTACAGTATTCCCAACTGGTACCTCAACTATCATCGCCTGGCGTACCGCAACCGGTTCGCCTTTGTCACCACGCCGCCCTACAGCCTGGGCCTGAGCGCATGGTGGCTGAAAGCTTCGGAGAAAGCCCAATGATGTCTTTGCGTACGGCTTTGCTGAGCAGCCTGCTGCTGTGTACGGCGGCAAATGCCGCGCCACAGCACGCGCTGACCCTCTACAACGAGCCCCCCAAGTACCCCGCCGACTTCAAGCATTTCGACTACGTGAACCCCGACGCGCCCAAGGGTGGCACGTTCCGCGAGTCGAGCATGGGCGGCTTCGACAGCCTCAACCCGTATATCAGCAAGGGCGTGCCGGCAGACAACCTCCCGCTGATCTACGACACCCTGGCCATGCAAAGCCTGGACGAGCCCGTGACCGAATACGGCCTGGTCGCCGGCAAGATCGAGAAGGCCCCGGACAACAGCTGGGTACGCTTTTACCTGCGTCCGGAAGCGCGCTTTCATGACGGCCACCCGATCCGCGCCGAAGACGTGGTGTTCACCTTCAATGCGCTGATCAAGGACGGCTCGCCGCTCTATCGCACCTATTACGCCGATGTCGACGAAGTGGTGGCCGAAGACCCGCTGCGGGTACTGTTCAAGTTCAAACGCACCAACAATCGCGAATTGCCGCTGATCCTCGGGCAATTGCCGGTATTGCCCAAACACTGGTGGGCCACTCGCGACTTTGCCAAGGGCAACCTGGAAATCCCCCTCGGCAGCGGGCCGTACAAGGTCGCCGAGGTCAAGGCCGGGCGCATGGTTCGCTATGAGCGGGTCAAGGATTACTGGGCCAAAGACCTGCCGGTCACCCGAGGCTTCTACAATTTCGACAACCGCATCACTGACTATTACCGCGACAACACCGTGGCCCTCGAAGCCCTGAAGGCCGGGCAGTTCGATTACTGGCTGGAGTTCAGCGCCAAGAACTGGGCGAATGCCTACAACATTCCGGCGGTGACCCAGGGGCGCCTGATCAAGGAAGAAATCCCCAACGGCAACCCCACGGGGATGCAAGGCTTTGTGTTCAACACGCGCAAGCCGATGTTCCAGGACGTAAAGGTTCGCAAAGCCATCAGCCTGCTGCTGGACTTTGAATGGAGTAACAAACAGCTGTTCAACGGCGCCTACACGCGTACCCGCAGTTACTTCGAAAACTCGGAAATGGCCGCCACCGGCCTGCCCGGCGCGGATGAACAGGCGATCCTCGAACCGCTGCGCGACAAGATCCCGGCGGAGGTCTTCACCCAGGCGTTCGAGCCGGCGAAAACCGACGGCAGCGGCATGATCCGCACTCAGCAACGCGAGGCGTACCAACTGTTGCAACAGGCCGGCTGGAAGATTGTCGATGACAAGATGGTCGACACCACCGGCAAACCGGTGACGATAGAGTTCCTGCTGGTCCAGACCGATTTCGAACGGGTGCTGCTGCCTTTCAAGCGCAACCTGGCAGACCTGGGCATCGACCTGGTGATTCGCCGCGTGGACGTTTCGCAGTACATCAACCGCCTGCGCTCGCGTGATTTCGACATGCTGGTGGGCAGCTTCCCGCAATCCACTTCGCCGGGTAACGAACAGCGCGAGTTCTGGTCATCGTCAAGCGCCGACAAGTCCGGCAGCCGCAACTACATGGGCCTCAAAGACCCGGCCATCGACCAACTGGTGGAGGAGCTGATCGACGCCGATTCGCGCAAAAGCCTGGTGGCGCATGCCAAAGCCCTGGACCGTGTGTTGCAGTTTGGCTACTACGTGATTCCCAACTGGCACATCAAAACCTTCCGCGTGGCCTACTGGGACCACTTGGGCCACCCGGCAAAATCGCCGCGCTACGACGTCGGCATTGCCACCTGGTGGGCCAAGCCCGACGTCAAGCCGGCAGTCACCCTGGACACCACTCAGAGCACCGATCCGGCGAGCGGAGGCGATTAAATGCTGGCCTATATTGTTCGCCGCCTGTTGCTGATCATCCCCACGCTGTTCGGGATTTTGCTGATCAACTTCATCATCATCCAGGCCGCCCCCGGCGGCCCGGTGGAGCAGATGATCGCCAAGCTCGAAGGCTTTGAAGGCGCCACCAGCCGCATCGCCGGTGGCGGTGCCGAAGTTTCGGTCGCCGGCTCCAGCTACCGTGGCGCCCAGGGCCTGGACCCGGCGCTGATCAAGGAAATCGAGAGGATGTACGGCTTCGATAAATCGGCGCCGGAACGTTTGTGGATCATGGTCAAGAACTACGCCAGGCTGGACTTCGGCGACAGCTTCTTCCGTGACGCCAAGGTCATCGACCTGATCAAGGAAAAGATGTCGGTCTCCATTTCCCTGGGGTTATGGAGCACGCTGATCATGTACCTGGTGTCGATCCCCCTGGGGATCGCCAAGGCCACGCGACACGGCAGCCACTTCGACGTATGGACCAGTTCGGCGATCATCGTCGGCTATGCGATCCCGGCGTTCCTGTTTGCGATCCTGCTGATCGTGGTGTTTGCCGGCGGCAGTTATTTCGACTGGTTTCCCCTGCGCGGGCTGACCTCCAACAACTTTGAAGAGCTGAGTTGGGGCGGCAAGATCCTCGATTACTTCTGGCACTTGGCCTTGCCCGTGACCGCACTGGTGATCGGCAACTTCGCGACCATGACGCTGCTGACCAAGAACAGCTTTCTAGACGAAATCAACAAGCAATACGTGGTCACCGCCAAGGCCAAAGGCCTGACCAACCACCGCGTGCTCTACGGCCACGTGTTCCGCAACGCAATGCTGCTGGTGATCGCCGGGTTCCCGTCGGCCTTCATCGGCATTTTCTTCACCGGCTCGCTGCTGGTGGAAGTGATCTTCTCCCTCGACGGCCTGGGCCTGATGAGCTTTGAAGCGGCGATCAACCGCGATTACCCGGTGGTGTTCGGCACCCTGTTCATCTTCACCCTGCTGGGGCTGGTGGTGAAGCTGATCGGCGACCTCACCTACACCCTGGTCGATCCGCGTATCGACTTCGCCAGCCGGGAGCATTGAGATGAACTTGTCCCCCCTCAATCGCCGCCGGTTCGAGCGGTTCAAGGCCAACAAGCGTGGCTGGTGGTCGCTATGGCTGTTCCTGATCCTGTTCGTGCTGAGCCTGGGCGCGGAGTTGATCGCCAACGACAAACCGCTGGCGGTGCACTTCGATGGCGGCTGGTACTTTCCGGCGCTCAAGCGCTACCCGGAGACCACCTTCGGCGGCGAATTCCCGCTGGAAGCCAACTACAAGAGCCCGTATATCCAGGAACTGCTCAAGGCGAAAGACGCCTGGACGTTATGGGCACCGATCCCGTTCAGTTACCAAAGCATCAACTACGACCTGAAAGTCCCCGCACCGGCGCCGCCGTCGAGCGTCAACCTGCTGGGCACCGACGACCAGGGCCGCGACATGCTGGCGCGGGTGATCTACGGCTTCCGTGTGTCGGTCTTGTTTGCCCTGACCCTCACCATCCTCAGCTCGATCATCGGCGTGATCGCCGGGGCCTTGCAGGGTTTCTACGGCGGCTGGGTCGACCTGGCCGGGCAGCGCTTCCTGGAAATCTGGTCCGGGTTGCCGGTGCTGTACCTGTTGATCATCCTCGCGAGCTTCGTGCAGCCCAACTTCTGGTGGCTGCTGGGAATCATGTTGCTGTTTTCCTGGATGAGCCTGGTGGACGTGGTGCGCGCCGAGTTCCTGCGCGGACGCAACCTCGAATACGTGCGTGCCGCACGGGCCTTGGGTATGCAGAACGGCGCGATCATGTTCCGCCACATCCTGCCCAACGCCATGGTCTCGACCATGACGTTCATGCCGTTCATTCTCACCGGCGCCATCGGCACGTTGACCGCCCTGGACTTCCTCGGCTTCGGCCTGCCGGCGGGCTCGCCGTCGCTGGGTGAACTGGTCGCCCAGGGCAAATCCAACCTGCAAGCGCCGTGGCTGGGCATGAGTGCCTTTGCCGTGCTGGCAATCATGTTGAGTTTGCTGGTGTTTATCGGCGAGTCCGCTCGCGATGCCTTCGACCCGAGGAAATGAGATGAATCAGGACAATCTGATCGAAGTCCGCGACCTCTGCGTCGAGTTCGTCACCGGCGATAACCACCACCGCGTGGTGAACAATGTCAGCTTCGACATCAAGCGCGGCGAAACCCTGGCCCTGGTCGGAGAAAGCGGCTCGGGCAAATCGGTGACCGCGCACTCGATCCTGCGCCTGCTGCCCTACCCCCTGGCGCGCCACCCGGCAGGCACCATCAACTACTCCGGCCAGGACCTGCTGACGCTCAAAGAAAAAACCATCCGGCACATTCGCGGCAACCGCATTGCGATGATCTTCCAGGAGCCGATGACCTCGCTGAACCCACTGCATTCCATCGAGAAGCAGATCAACGAAGTGCTCGGGCTGCACAAGGGCCTGACCGGCAAGGTCGCCACCAAGCGCACCCTCGAACTGCTGGAACTGGTGGGCATCCCCGAACCGCACAAGCGTCTCAAGGCCCTGCCCCACGAGCTGTCCGGCGGCCAGCGCCAACGGGTGATGATCGCCATGGCCCTGGCGAACGAGCCGGAGCTGCTGATCGCCGATGAGCCGACCACCGCCCTCGACGTGACGGTGCAATTGAAAATCCTCGAACTGCTCAAGGAACTGCAGGCGCGCCTGGGCATGGCGTTGCTGCTGATCAGCCATGACCTCAACCTGGTGCGACGCATCGCCCACCGTGTGTGCGTGATGCAGAAAGGCTGCATCGTCGAGCAAGCCGAGTGCGAGACGCTGTTCCAGTCGCCGCAGCACCCCTACACCCAAGAGCTGCTGGCCGCCGAACCCAGCGGCGGGCCAGCCACCAATGAAGTCGGGCCGCCGTTGCTGGAAGTCGATGATTTGAAGGTCTGGTTCCCGATCAAGAAAGGCTTTTTGCGCAACACCGTCGATTACGTCAAGGCGGTGGACGGCATCAATTTCAGCCTTCCCCAAGGGCAGACACTGGGCATCGTCGGCGAAAGTGGCTCGGGCAAATCCACCCTGGGCCTGGCGATTTTGCGCTTGATCGGCAGCAAGGGCGGCATCCGCTTCGAAGGCCAGCAGCTTGACCGCCTCACTCAGCAACAGGTGCGCCCGTTGCGCCGCGAGATGCAGGTAGTGTTCCAGGACCCCTTCGGCAGCCTGAGCCCGCGCATGTGCGTCAGCGAGATCGTCGGCGAAGGCTTGCGCATTCATAAGATGGGCACACCTGCCGAGCAGGAAGCGGCGATTATTGCGGCGCTCAAGGAAGTCGGGCTGGACCCGGATTCACGCCACCGCTACCCCCACGAATTCTCTGGCGGCCAGCGCCAACGCATCGCCATCGCCCGCGCCCTGGTGCTCAAGCCTCGCCTGATTCTGCTGGACGAGCCGACCTCGGCCCTGGACCGCACGGTACAGCGCCAAGTGGTGGAATTGCTGCGCGGCTTGCAGGCCAAGTACAACCTGACCTACCTGTTTATCAGCCATGATTTGGCGGTGGTGAAGGCGTTGAGTCACCAGTTGATGGTGGTCAAGCATGGGCAGGTGGTGGAACAGGGGGATGCGCAAGCGATCTTCGCTGACCCGCAGCATGTCTATACGCGGCAGTTGTTGGAGGCGGCGTTTTTGGTGCCTGCGAGTTAGGGGTTGTTGGGTTGCTTTGCTGGGGGGGTATATCCGTTATTTGGGTGATGGCTGGTATGGGTTCCGCTCTTACAGCGGCTCACTTTTGGTGGAGCGCAAAAGTAAGCAAAACGCTCTTGCCCCTCCACTCGGCACCTCGCTTAGGCTCGGTGTGCCCTCACTCCGGCTTGAATCCGTGGGCCG
>NZ_JBARTQ010000268.1:0-1729 GCF_049645325.1 Pseudomonas sp.
GATCGTGCTGGCCAAGGTGTTGTTGCTGGATTGAGCAACAACACCTTCGGCCAAACAACGAAGATCCAAATGTGGGAGCGGGCTTGCTCGCGAATGCGGGTTATCAGTCACTGGATATATTGACTGAACCACCGCCTTCGCGAGCAAGCCCGCTCCCACATTTGGATCTTCGTTGTTTGGCCGAAGGTGTTGTTGCTCAATCCAGCAACAACACCTTGGCCAGCACGATCTTCGGCCCTTTCATCTTCTTGATGATGATGCGCAAGCCTTCGACTTCCAGCACTTCTTCCTCTTCCGGCACCCGTTTCAGGGTGTCGTAGATTAAACCGGCGAGGGTTTCGGCTTCGATGTGGTCGAGGTCCACGCCCAGCAGGCGTTCCACCTTGAACAACGGCGTGTCGCCGCGCACCAGCAGTTTGCCCGGCTGGTAGGCGAGGATGCCGCGTTCGGCCTTGCGGTGTTCGTCCTGGATATCGCCGACCAGCACTTCGAGTACGTCTTCCATGGTCAGGTAGCCGATGATCTTGCCATCGGCTTCTTCCACCAGGGCGAAGTGCGCGCCGCCTTTGCGGAACTGCTCCAGCAACTGCGACAGCGGCATGTGCCGCGAGACGCGCTCCAGCGGGCGGGTCAGCTCGGCCAGGTTGAACGACTCGGGAATGTGGTCCAGGGCCGCCAGTTCCAGCAGCAAATCCTTGATGTGCAGCAGGCCCACGAACTCGTTGCGCACCGCGTCATACACCGGGTAACGGCTGAATTTGTGGCGGCGGAACAGGGCGAGGATTTCCTTGAGCGGGGCATTGAAGTCCAGGGTCACCAGGTCTTCGCGGGAGTTGGCCCAGTCGACCACTTCCAGCTCGCCCATCTCCACGGCCGATGCCAACACGCGCATGCCTTGGTCGCTCGGGTCCTGGCCACGGCTGGAGTGCAGGATCAGCTTGAGTTCTTCGCGGCTGTAATGGTGCTCATGGTGCGGGCCGGGCTCGCCCTGGCCGGCGATGCGCAGGATGGCGTTGGCGCTGGCGTTGAGCAGGTAGATCGCCGGGTACATGGCCCAGTAGAACAGGTACAGCGGCACAGCGGTCCACAGCGACAGCAGCTCAGGCTTGCGAATCGCCCAGGACTTGGGCGCCAGTTCGCCGACCACGATGTGCAGATAGGAAATCACGAAGAAGGCGGCAAAGAACGACACGCCCTTGATCACTTCCGGAGACTGCACGCCCACGGCGCCAAGCAGCGGCTCCAGGATATGCGCGAACGCCGGCTCACCGACCCAGCCCAGGCCCAGGGAGGCGAGGGTGATACCCAGCTGGCAGGCCGACAGGTAAGCGTCGAGCTGGCTGTGCACGGTGCGCAGGATCTGCCCGCGCCAGCCGTTTTTGTGGGCGATGGACTCGACCCGGGTGGCGCGCAGTTTGACCATGGCAAATTCCGCCGCAACGAAGAAACCGTTGAGCAGTACCAGGATCAGTGCAAAAAGAATCATGCCGAAGTCGGCGAAGAGTGTCGCGAGGGTGATACCAGGGGAAGGGTCCATGATGGGGTTTTGCAGGTTCCGTGTGTTCAATAAGGGGTGACAGAAGGGCCTGAAAGGCAGGCGCAAGTCGGCCAATGTAGCGGCTGACGGGGCGCTTGCCTAGTGCCCGCTGCCGGGCGGGGCCTGGAATGTGCTTTCCAGGCACGCTGCAAAACCAATGTGGGAGCGGGCTTGCTCGCGAAGGCGGTGGTT
>NZ_JBARTQ010000269.1:0-8972 GCF_049645325.1 Pseudomonas sp.
TGCTATCGCAGGCAAGCCAGCTCCCACATTGACCCAGTTTCTCCCGTGGGTTTTGCAGTGCTGCCTTAGCCGAGGTTCTTGCCTAAGAGGGCGTGGTACAGCTCGCTGTCCCCCAGAATCCCCACCACCTGGTTGTTGTTATGCAGCACCAGCTTGTTCCCGGTGTGATAACGGATCTGCAGCGCGTCACGCATGCCGATATTGGAGTCCACCAGCGTCGGCACCCGGCCCAAACCTTCCACCGGTTGCCCCGGTGCCCAGTTCTGCAGGTTCATCACCGCGCCATTCTGACGGGCGCCCTGGATGGTGTTGCCTTCGGCCAGGTCCAGCCATGAATCGCCGCCCGGATCGAGGCACACAGAGCCGTTCACACGGGTGCAGTTATCCAGGGTGCGCATCAGGCTGCGGCCGCACAGCACGTTCAGCGGGTTGGTATGCGCGACGAAGGTGCGCACATAGTCGTCCGCCGGGTTCAGCACGATCTCTTCCGGCACGCTGTACTGAATGATCTTGCCGTCTTTCATGATCGCGATGCGGCTGCCCAGTTTCAGCGCCTCATCCAGGTCATGGCTCACGAACACGATGGTCTTGCTCAGCTTGCGTTGCAGCTCCAGCAGTTCATCTTGCAAGCCTTGGCGGATCAACGGGTCGAGGGCGGAGAAGGGTTCGTCCATCAGCAAGATATCGGCATCCATCGCCAACGCGCGGGCCAGGCCGACGCGCTGCTGCATGCCGCCCGAGAGCTCGTCCGGCTTCTTGTTGCGCCATTGGGCCAGGCCGACCAGTTCCAGTTTGTCGTCCACCAGTTTGCGCCGCTCCTTCTCGGGGCGGCCCTGCATTTCCAGGCCAAAGCTGATGTTCTCGCGCACCGTCAGCCAGGGCATCAGGGCGAATTTCTGGAACACCATGGCGATGCGCTTGGTGCGCATCATTTTCAGCTCGGCCGGTGTGCACGACGCGATGTCGATCTGACGACCTTCATGCTCGACAAACAACTTGCCGCGGCTGACCGTGTTAAGGCCGTTGATGCAGCGCAGCAAGCTCGATTTGCCGGAGCCGGACAGGCCCATCAGCACGCAGATCTCGCCTTTCTCGATGTCCAGGCTGGCTTTTTCAACGCCGACAATCTGCCCGGTCTTTTTCAGGATCTCGTTGCGGTGCATCCCCTGGTCCAGCAGCTTGAGTGCTTCGCGCGGGTCTTTGGAGAAGATCACATCGACATTGTCGAATCGGATAATGCTCATGCATCACCCCCTACTTTGGCGTCGGGTTGTTTGCAGATGCGGTCGAGCATGATGGCCAGCAACACGATGGCCAGGCCAGCTTCAAAGCCCAGGGCGATGTCGGCGGTGTTCAGTGCGTTGACCACCGGCTTGCCGAGGCCGTCGGCGCCTACCAGCGCGGCGATCACCACCATCGACAACGACAGCATGATGCATTGGGTAATGCCGGCGGCAATGCTCGGCATGGCGTGGGGCAGTTCAATGCGTGAGAGCAACTGACGGCGCGAGCAGCCAAAGGCCTTGCCGGCGTCCATCAACTCTTGTGGAACGTCGCGGATACCCAAGTAGGTCAGGCGGATAGGCGCGGCAATCGCGAACACCACCGTGGAGATCAGCCCGGGCACCACACCCAGCCCGAAGAGGGTCAGGGTAGGGATGAGGTAGACGAAGGTCGGCACGGTCTGCATCAGATCGAGCACCGGCCGCATCATGGTGTAGAACAGCGGTTTGTGCGCGGCAACAATGCCCAGCGGCACACCGATGACCACGCAGACCAGGGTGGCGAACAACACCTGCGCGAGGGTTTCCATGGTTTCCTGCCAGTACCCCAGGTTCAGGATCAGCAGGAAGGAGGCGATGACAAAAACCGTCAGGCCCCATTTGCGTTGAATAAAGTGAGCCAGCAGCGCAATCAGACCGATCAATGCCAGCGGATTGAACCAGGTCAGCGCGAACGTCACGCCGTGGATCATCGTTTCCAGGGTCGATGCGATTGCGTCGAAGTAGTTGGCACCGTGCTGGGTCAACCATTCAACGAAGGCAGCGATGTACTGGCCTAGTGGGATTTTATGTTCAGTCAGCATGGTAGTGAATGTCCACATGCGAAGGGGAAAACATCCCGGGCCAGCGCACCGGCCCGGGGTCAGCGATTACTTGTCGAGGTAAGCTTTGACGGCCTCCAGACCTGGTTTGCCATCAACCGTGGTCACACCGGCGAGCCAGGTGTCGAGCACTTGCGGGTTAGCTTTCAGCCAGGCTTTGGCGGCGGCGTCCGGCTTTTGTTTGTCGTCCAGGACTTTACCCATCAGGGTGCTTTCCATGTTCAAGGTGAACGACAGGTTTTTCAGCAACTGGCCGACGTTGCTGCATTCCTGGGTGTAGCCCTTGCGCACGTTGGTGTAGATGGTGGCCTGGCCGTAGTTGGGGCCGAACGAGTCGTCACCCCCGGTCAGGTACTTCATCTTGAAGCGGGTGTTCATCGGGTGCGGTTCCCAGCCGAGGAACACGATGGCCTGGTCACGCTTGGAGGCGCGTTCCACCTGCGAGAGCATCCCGGCTTCGCTGGACTCGACCACTTTGAAACCGGCGGTTTTCAGGCCGAAGGCGTCTTTGTCGATGAGGGTCTGGATGGTGCGGTTGCCGTCGTTACCCGGCTCGATCCCGTAGATCTTGCCGCCCAGTTCATCCTTGAATTTGACGATGTCGGCGAAATCTTTCAGGCCTTTGTTGTACAGCGCCTCGGGCACCGCCAGGGTGTACTTGGCGTTTTCCAGGTTGGCGCGCACGGTCTCCACGGTGCCGGCATCACGGTACTGCTTGATGTCGTTCTCCATGGTCGGCATCCAGTTGCCGAGGAAGATGTCCATGTTCTTGCCGTCAGCCAGCGACTTGTAAGTCACCGGTACCGAAATCATCGTGGTGCGCGGCTTGTAGCCCAGGCCCTTGAGGACTTCGCTGGTGGTGGCGGTCGTGACGGTGATGTCGGTCCAGCCGACGTCGGAGAAGTTGACGGTCTGACATTGTGCCGGTTCTGCAGCGTGCGCCAGGACTGGCAGACTCAGCATGGCGGCCAACAACAACGAGGGTGAACCTTTCATGGGGCTAGACTCCTGTGTTTTTTCTGGCGGCATTCGCCGCGCTTTATAAGTGTTGCGGTTGGGGCGTGCGACATAGCGGCGGCACGGTGCCTTGCAAACGAGTCGAGACTGATCATGTACCAGTGAAAATCTGACGCCTACAGGGGGCGTCGTATCCAGTACAGGGATGGTCGTATCCAGTGTCGGTGACGTCGCTTACAGATTTTTCCAAAGGCAAAACTGCAGTTTTTGCCGATCTGCACCGCTAAAAACGGCCAAAACGCCTGATCGCACAAGGGCGGCGTTGGTGAGCATGGTTACGTCGGTGTGAGACGCCGTGAGGGGCAACAAAAGGCTGATGATGCCGCCATCTGGGCGATCTGAGCGTAGCAGCTCCTTGGTGCCAGGCCTGTTCACCTGCGGAGTTTCACGGCAATGGCTATCAGCGTTTTCGACCTGTTCAAGATCGGCATCGGGCCTTCCAGTTCTCACACCGTCGGGCCCATGCGCGCCGCGGCGTTGTTCGCTCAAACACTGCGTGAACGTGAACTGTTGGAACAAGTGCGGCGCGTCGAAGTTCAGCTGTATGGCTCGCTGTCGGCCACCGGCATCGGCCACGGCAGCGACACCGCGACCATCATGGGCCTGATGGGCGAGTGGCCGGACGCAATCGACCCATCGCAGATCGGCGTGCGTATTCACACCCTGCGCGAAACCGACACACTCTTGCTCGACGGGCGTTTGCCGGTGCCGTTCATATGGGCGCGCGACATGCGTTTGCTCGACGAAAACCTGCCGTTCCATCCCAACGCCATGACCCTGGTGGTGTGGGGTGATGACGGCGAGCTGCACCGCGATACCTACTATTCGGTCGGCGGCGGGTTTGTGGTGGACGAAGCCCAGGCGCAAAGCGGCGTGGCCGACATGGACCGCACCGAGCTGCCGTATGACTTTTCCAGCGCGGCGCAATTGTTGCAGCTGTGCAAGACCCACAACCTGCGCGTGGCCGAGTTGATGCTGGCGAATGAAAAGACCTGGCGCTCGGAAGACGAAATCCGCAGCGGCCTGATGAAACTCTGGCGCGCCATGCAGGACTGCGTGGAGCAGGGGCTCAAGCACGAAGGTATCTTGCCCGGTGGTTTGAATGTGCGTCGCCGTGCAGCCAAGTTGCATCGCAGCCTGCTGGAGCTGGGCAAACCGAACGTGATTGGCTCGACCTTGAGCGCCATGGAGTGGGTCAACCTGTTCGCCCTGGCGGTGAATGAGGAAAACGCAGCGGGCGGGCGCATGGTCACCGCGCCCACCAATGGCGCGGCGGGGATTATCCCGGCCGTGCTGCACTACTTTATGAAGTTCAGCGAGGAGGTGACGGAAGCCAACGTCGTCGATTACCTGCTGGGCGCGGCGGCGGTCGGGATTCTGTGCAAGAAGAACGCGTCGATCTCGGGTGCTGAAGTCGGCTGCCAAGGCGAGGTGGGTTCAGCCTGCGCCATGGCCGCCGCCGGGTTGGCCGAGATCCTTGGTGCCACGCCGGAGCAGCTGTGCAACGCCGCTGAAATTGGCTTGGAACACAACCTCGGCCTGACCTGCGATCCGGTGGGCGGGCTGGTGCAGGTGCCGTGCATTGAGCGCAATGCGATCGCGGCGGTGAAGGCGATCAACGCCGCGCAAATGGCGCTGCGCGGCGATGGCCAGCACTTTATCTCCCTCGATCGGGTGATCCGCACCATGCGCGATACCGGCGCGGACATGCACGACAAGTACAAGGAAACCTCGCGAGGCGGGTTGGCGGTGAGTGCGGTGGAGTGTTGATTCAGTGATACCGCCATCGCAGGCAAGCCAGCTCCCACATTCGACCGTGTTTCCTCAGGATGTAGGCGGTCGAGTGTGGGAGCTGGCTTGCCTGCGATAGCGGTGGTTCAGGTACGACTGCTCATAAAGTGAACACCCGGATCCAAAAGCGCCACCTTTTAGCGCGTCGCAAACAGATAAGTAGCTTCCGAACGATTTCCCGCCTGACCACCCGTCACCCGTGCTTGCGGTGACAGACTTCTCCCACGCCCTCAAAGCGCCTTCCCACAAGTGCTACCGATCTGCTCACGGCCCATGAGCCGGGCTGGTCTGACGTCCATTTCGAGCCCTATCCCGCACTCCTTGCACGGGCTTATATAGACGCGTCATCAGGTCGTTTTCAGGAGTTATTGAATGGCCATTCAATTTTAGGCATGGCATTTGCTCTGTCTATTCAAAGCCTCTCTCCTCGCTGGAGACGAGCGCAATAACAAGAGCCTCGCCTGAGGCCATCACCCGCTTTGTGTGAGGAGATACCGCGATGACGTCGTTCAACTCAGGGGCCCAACCCCAGAACCGTGCGCCTCAATCCATCGGCTTTTTGCTGCTGGACAATTTCACGCTGATTTCCCTGGCGTCGGCCGTGGAACCGCTGCGCATGGCCAACCAGCTGTCCGGCCGCGAGCTGTATCGCTGGACAACCCTGAGTGTCGACGGCAACCAGGTGTGGGCCAGCGACGGTCTGCAAATCACGCCCGATGCCTCCATGCACAAAGCCCCGGCCCTCGACACTGTGATTGTGTGCGGCGGCGTGGGTATCCAGCGCACCGTCACCCGTGAACATGTGTCGTGGCTGCAAAGCCAGGCGCGCCAGTCGCGTCGCCTCGGCGCCGTATGCACCGGCAGTTGGGCCCTGGCCTGCGCCGGTTTGCTCGACGGGTTTGATTGCAGCGTGCACTGGGAATGCCTGGCGTCGATGCAGGAAGCCTTCCCGCGCGTGGCCATGAGCACACGCCTGTTCACCCTCGACCGCAACCGGTTCACCAGTTCGGGCGGCACCGCGCCGCTGGACATGATGCTGCACCTGATCAGCCGCGACCACGGCCGTGAACTGTCGGCCGCCATTTCCGAAATGTTCGTGTACGAACGCATCCGCAACGAACAGGATCACCAGCGTGTGCCGCTCAAGCACATGCTCGGCACCAACCAGCCGAAGCTGCAGGAAATCGTCGCGCTGATGGAAGCCAACCTGGAAGAGCCGATCGACCTCGATGAGCTGGCGGTGTACGTCGCCGTCTCGCGCCGTCAACTGGAGCGCCTGTTCCAGAAATACCTGCACTGCTCGCCGTCGCGTTACTACCTGAAGCTGCGTTTGATCCGTGCAAGGCAGTTGCTCAAGCAAACCCCGATGTCGATCATCGAAGTGGCGTCGGTGTGCGGGTTTGTGTCCACGCCGCATTTCTCCAAGTGCTACCGCGAATACTTCGGCATTCCGCCACGGGATGAGCGTGTAGGGTCCAACACCACCCAGCAAGTGGCGATGATGCCGATTCCGCAGGCGCTGGTGCTGTCACCGTTGTCGGGGCCGCTGTCGGCATTGAGCCAGGCGCGCAATGAGTCGACGTTTGCCAGCGTAAGGCTCTAGACCGAGGGGACTTCATCGCAGCGATGCGGCGACCCGACAAGCCAGCTCCCACATTTGACTGTGTTCACACATCAACAGGTGGGAGCTGGCTTGCCTGCGATAGCACTCTATCAGGCGCCCGAACTCTGTTTGAACTGCACCAACGCCGGCAACAGCTGCTTGTCGATCGCCTGCCTCACCGCCGGCAAGATCGTCGCGCTGCCGGTGTACATCTGTTCCACCATGCCCTTGAGCGCCTTGGCCCGTGCCGGGCTCAAACCACGCACCGCACACTCACAGGCCTGCTCGGCGGTGGCACCGCTGGACACTTCAAAACCCAGCGAGCGCAGTTGGCCCAGCAGGTCATCCTGGTCAATCAAATCCGCGTGCATCATGGTGTTTATCCTGGTGGAGGGAGCGGGGATTGATCTGGATTCTGGTAGGCCCTCGGCCGGTCGGCAAGGGCAGAATCAACGAATGGCTCAGATGGCTATGAGCATGTCGTTTTCGGGTCATTTACCGACAGCAGTAATAGGCACACTGAAGGCCAGGCAAGCAGCTTGAAGGTTTGGTCACCCTCGGGATGTCACGCTCACACAAAGCACTCTGCCCCGATCCAGTCACGGCTGGATCGGGGCTTTTTTTGCCTGGTTTTTGTGGTGGATGTGCCGGCCTCATCGCAGGCAAGCCAGCTCCCACAGTTAGAGTTGTGAATACAGTCAAATGTGGGAGCTGGCTTGCCTGCGATGGCGGTCTACCGCTGCAACACCAATATCCGGGACAGCAACTCATCCCGGTCGATGTAACACCCCTGAAAATGCCTTGCCCCCGAAGCCGGATCAAACGCATTGCGCGCATGCAACGTGCGGCGGTTGTCAAAGCACCACAACTCGCCCGGGTTCAGGCGCTTGACCAGACGAAAACGCTCTTCGCGCGTCATCGCAATAAAGCGCCGATACGCGCGGTACAACAACGGCATCAACGCCACCGGCGCATCGAATGGCCCACGCAAAAAGTTGGCCATGCGAATCTCCGCCACGTCCCCCAACGCATCCAGGGCAATGATCGGCGCCAGGCGCCGATAGTCGCTGTGACGGTCTTTATTGCGAAACTCCACCGGGATCTCACACAGCGCGCGAAACGCCTCGGGGTCTTCAGTGCGCAGCGCGTGGGCGATGGCAAACCCGTCGACAAAGATACTTTCGCCGCCGTCGGCATCGTTCACCAGGCAGTGCAGGAATTGCAGCCCCGGTTGCAGCTCCCGGGTCGGCAAATCACTGTGCAGCGGCAGGTTGAAAGCGGTGTAGGCATTGCTGTCGGCGTCGGCCTTGGATTGCACGTTGAACAGCACGCCAAAGTTGCTTTCGCGGATGAACGAAATACGTTTGGCAACCAGCGCCAGCGAGCCGGGTTCGGTGGGCACACCACGGATTTGTGTGAGGCCGCTGTCGCGCAGCGCGAGCAGCCATTGCAGCAGGGTTTTGGGGTCTTCCATCACGGCGGCATAGTCGAACACCGGCAGCGTAAAACTGTGGTCCCACCGCCGGGATTCAGGCTTTGCCGCGCGACGCTCTGCGCGTGATTCATCGTCATAGGCATGGGCCCGCAGCCAGCCCGGATCGTAGTGGCTACGATGGCCGCCGCGCCATTCCACACTGAGAAACCCCTCGTCGATCCATGCACTGACCGCACCGAGGTGCTCATCCACGTCGACGATTTCCAGCACCTGTTCGCGCGTGACGCTGTACACGCATTCCGCGCACGGGCAGTTGTCGCGCAGCCACTGATGATGAAACGGGCTGACCCGGCCATCGGCCCATTGCACACGAATCTGATCCGTCAGCACCTGCGCCTTGGCGAGGTCGCAGATCTTCGGGTAGGTACGGAAATCGGCAACAGCGGCGGCGGTTTGCATGTGAGCTCCTTAGTGCTTTTTGGGCGGCAATCCAATCACTCGGCCGAGCAGGGCAGGGCGTGCCAGGTCAGCCTGTGCAGCGCTGATGGCCGCCAGTTTTTCCAGCGTCGCCACGGTGAACGGCGCCGACTGCGGGCCGGCGAGGTCGACGTGCAGCAGCATCTGTTCGTTGCCGGCCAGTTCCTTCTCATCGCCCACCAGGTGCAGGCTGTGGTAGAGGTGCAGGCGCTTGGCATCGTGAGCGATCAGTTGGGTGTGCACCTCCACTTCGGCGCCGAGTTTGACCTCGTGCAGGTAGTTCAGGTGCAGCTCCAGGGTGAACAGCGAGTGGCCGCTGGCTTCGCGGTTTTCACTGTCCAGGCCAAGGGTGTCCATCAGCGCGTCGGTGGCGTAGCTGAAGATCAGCAGGTAGAACGCATCGCGCAGGTGGCCGTTGTAGTCCACCCAGTCGGGCTGGATGTTTGTGGTGTAAGTCGTGAGCGCAGGCATGGCGTGGATTCCGAACAATATACTCGGTCAAAAATGTGGGAGCGGGCTTGCTCGCGAATGCGGTGGGTCAGTCA
>NZ_JBARTQ010000270.1:0-17032 GCF_049645325.1 Pseudomonas sp.
GCCTAGAACTTGTAACCGATACCCACCATGTAAACCATCGGGTCGACGTCCACATTGACCTTGGCGCGTGTGCCTTGGCCCAAGGCGTTGTTGTCCACAGTGGCCTTGGTGCTGATGTCGATGTAGCGCGCCTGGGCGTTGATCATCCACTTGTCGTTGAGCATGTAGTCGGCGCCGATCTGTGCGGCCCAGCCCCACGAGTTCTCAGCCTTGAAGTTGCTGAAACCGGCTTGTTCGGCGCGGCTGCCGACGTGCTCGTCGTAGATCCAGGTGTAGTTGATGCCGGCGCCCACGTACGGCTGGAACGCGGACTTGCTGTCCAGCGGGTAGTACACGACGCTCAGGGTCGGCGGCAGGTGTTTCAGGGTGCCGAGCTTGCCGTTGGCGGCGCCGAGCGCGGTGTTCTTGATCTTCACATCATGCTCGAACGGTGTGGCCGCCAGCAGTTCGATACCCCAGTGGCTGGTGAACATGTAGGCGAAGTTGAGGCCCAGTTGGGTGTCGCTGCTCATGGTCGCCTTGCCGCCCAGGTTGGTACCGGCCAACGGGCCCTGGTCAACCTTGACGCTGCTGCTGTCGGCCTTCGGATTCACGGTGATAGCACCGGCACGAATCAGAATATCGCCCGCTTCGTGAGCGTGGGCGACAGGGGCGGCGAGGGCGAGCGCGAAGAGGGACGCGCCGAGCAGAGACTTGTTCATGGGAGCTCCAAAAGGACGTTAAAAGTTGTACGTCCAATGGTAAAGATCGTTCCGTTCGATCTTTTGACTCAGCTCAATGAAAGGGCAACCACGCAGCGAAAACTGTGGGAGCGGCGATGTTTCTGGGCGGGGATTACTCCTGCAATTCGTAGACGTAAATTTTATCGGCATCCATCTGGTAACCGGCATCCGCCAACTCACTGGACGACGGCTTGACCTGCATCGCGCCTTCGATCCAGTACGGTTGATACAGCTCGTCGAGCTTCACGCCGACTTCGCTCTTCACGTGCACGATCTGGTTCGACGGCGGCGGCGGCACATGGATGCACGCGCCGAAATACGGCACCAGCAAAAACTCGGTGGTGCGGCCTTCTTCGCTGACTTCCAACGGCACGATATAACCCGGCAAACGGATGTGCTGGCCGTCAAGGCTCTGCACCACCGGCGCGTTGGGCAAGTCCTGTTTGGCCGCTGGCGCCGCCTCGACGGACAAGGCATCGGCCATGTTCGACAGGTCGTGCAGCGGCTTCATGTTGGGGATTTCCGGCGGCGCGTCCGGCGGGATCATCTCCTGCCAGGACAAATCCTTGGGTTGCTCCTCGGCCCAGGCGGGCACGGCCAGCAACAACAACACGGCAAACAGGGCACGACGCATCAGCACCTTCCTCATAAACGAATGGACAGGCCGTCGGCCAATGATTGCCGGTAGGCACGCCACGCGGGCACGACGCCCATCAGCAAGGCAGCGGCGAGAATACCGGCGAGCAGCGTCCATTCATATTCACTCGGCCACGACATTGGCAGGTCCAGGCCATAGTTGGCCTGCAGATACCCGCGCGAAGCGGCAATGCACACATACAACAGCCCCACGCCCGCCACCACGCCCGAGAGTGCCAGGGCGAAGGCTTCGAAGATCAGCAGCGTCGCGATGTGCCAGGGCCGTGCGCCCACCGAACGCAAAATCGCCATTTCGCGGCGGCGCTCGTTGAGGCTGGTGAGGATCGCCGTGAGCATGCCGATCAAGCCGGTCAGCACCACGAACAGTGAGATCACAAACAGCGCTTTTTCAGCGGTGCCCATCATGCTCCACAGCTCTTGCAACGCCACGCCGGGCAAAATTGCCAACATCGGCTCGCCACGGAATTCGTTGATTTCCCGTTGCAGGGCGAAGGTGGAGATCTTGTTGTTCAGGCCGAGCATGAACGCAGTGATCGCCTGCGGGGTGAGGTCCATGTTGCGCGCCTGATCAGCGCTGATGCGGCCCTTGCCCTGGGCCGGCACGCCGTTGTGCCAGTCGATATGGATCGCTTCCATGCCGCCAAGGCTGATGTGCAGCGTGCGGTCCACCGGCGTGCCGGTGCGCTTGAGAATACCGACCACGGTGAACGGTTTGTCATCGTGTTTCACCAGGCTGACCACCGCCACGCCGTGTGCGAGCACCAGCTTGTCGCCGAGTTTGTAATGCAGGGCGTCGGCGACTTCGGCACCGAGCACCACTTCAAACGGGTCGGTGGCGAAGGCACGGCCGCTGGCCAGTTCGAGGTTTTGCCTGCGCCCGTATTGGTAGTGTTCGAAGTAGGATTCGTTGGTGCCCATCACGCGGTAGCCACGGTGGGAGTCGCCGAGGGAAATCGGGATTGCCCACTTCACCTGGGGGCTCGCGGCGAAGTGCTCGAAGCTGTCCCAGCGGATGTTGTTGGTGGCGTTGCCGATGCGAAACACCGAGTACAGCAGCAGGTTGACCGAGCCCGAGCGCGCGCCGACGATCAGGTCGGTGCCGCTGATGGTGCTGGCGAAACTGTTGCGCGCCTCAACGCGCACGCGTTCCACCGCCAACAGCAGGCACACCGACAGGGCGATGGCGAAGGCGGTGAGTATCGCGGTAAAGCGGCGGTTAGCCAGGCTGGCCATGGCTAGACGGAACAGATACATCTCAAACCTCTGCGGGCGTGGCGGCGCGATTGAGTTCGGCCAACGACAAATGGCGATCGAACAGCGGCGCGAGGCTCTGGTCATGGCTGACAAACAACAGGCTGGCGCCGGCCTCGCGGCATTCGGCGAACAGCAACCGGATGAAGGCTTCGCGGGCGTCGTAGTCCAGGGCCGAGGTCGGCTCGTCGGCGATCACCAGCTCAGGCTGGCCGATCAGCGCACGGGCAGCGGCCACGCGTTGTTGCTGGCCGATGGACAGTGAATCAGCGCGGCGTTCCAGCAGCTCTTTGTCTTTCAGGCCCAGATGCGCCAGCAAGGTGGCTGCAGCCTGGTCGACACTGCCATGGCGCTGCTTTGCCCGTTGCGCGCGCAGCTTGGAGAAATGGCACGGCAGCTCGACGTTTTCACGCACTGACAGAAACGGCAGCAAGTTGAACTGCTGGAAGATATAGCCGGTGTGGTCGACGCGAAAACGGTCGCGGGCGCCGGCCGGGAGTTCGGTCAGTTCCTGGCCGAGCAGGCGAATGCTGCCCCGGCTGGGTTTCTGCACGCCGCCGAGCAGGCCGAGCAAGGTGGTTTTGCCACTGCCGCTCGGGCCTTTGAGAAACAGGGTTTTACCCGCTTCCAGGCGAAACGCGGGGATGTCCAGCAACTGCGGGTGACCGGGCCAGCTGAAGCCCATGTCAGACAATTCGATTAACGCTTGAGTCATTGGAAATCACAGGTCTCAAAAAATGGCGCAAAACCCTGTGGGAGCTGGCTTGCCTGCGATGCAGGCGGCGCGGTGCGTCAGGTAACACCGCGGCGATGCCATCGCAGGCAAGCCAGTTCCCACAGTGATTGGGTTTTCAAATCAGAATTTCAGGGTGGCTGCGCTGGCCGTTGCTTCAACACCTTGCTGGCCGCTTGGGCCGATCAGTTGTACCTGAATTTTCTGAGTGGCAGGGAAGGTCTTGAACACCTGGGTCAGGTCGAGGTTGCTCAGTGCCGTCGGCGTGGCGCACGTGAACTGGTAGTGGGCGTGGATTTCACTGTGGTCGTGATGATGTTCGTGGGCGGCCGCGCCTTTGCCGTCGGTGGCGTGGTCATCATCGTCGTCGTCATGCTCGGCTTCAGGCTTGTCGCCGAACAGCGGGCTGTTGAGCTCCTGGGTGCTGATCACGCAACCGGCGGCCTTGGGCAGGTTGAACAGCGCCAACGGGCTTTCCAGCTGTTTGCGTGCGGCGGCGACCTTGGCTTTGTCGGCCGCGGTGGTGGCCTGGTGTTCAAAACCTACAAGGTTCATGGCGGGGCTGTCGAATTCCAGCTCCAGCGCCTGGCCGTCAAGCACTGCGTTGAGGCGGCCGACACCGTGCTCGTGGGCACCAAGGCTGCCGTGTTCATGTTCATGGTCGTGCTCGTCGGCGGCGTGAGCGATAGCGAGTGGCAGCAGGGCAAACGGCAAAGCGAGCAGCAGACGGCGCATGAGAAGGCTCCAGAACATGAAAGTTTTGTTATGTGATCTTATAACAATAGTGCCAGAGTTTGACCGCCTGCTTGGCGTTGCGCAAGCCGCGTGGGAGCATGCCCGTCAGAAAAGTGCAGGAGGAAGGACGATGTTACGAATTCGTGGAACCGTCGGCGACTTGCCGGTGGACTTGACCCTGGAGCTGGACGACGGCGATTGGGCACGGCTGGGCGCGCAGTTGCAGGCCGCCCCAGCGCCAAGCGCGCCGGCCGCCATGCCGGTCAAACAGAACGATGATCTGTGGCAAAACGCACAAGACCTGTTGCGCAACGCCGGTCAGCTCAGCGGGTTGGAATTGCTTGATCGGTTGGAAGGGTTGGCGGGAGATGCCGCGTCCGGCAAACGCCTGCTGGTGCGCCTGCGCCACAGTGCGAACGTGAAAGTGGCCAGCGGCGGGGATACGCCGCTGTACAGCTGGGTCGGCGGTTAGTACAGCGCGGCAAACAGTTTGCGACGGTACACGGTCACCAGCGGGTGGTCGTTGCCCAACAGTTCGAACACTTGCAGCAAGGTCTTGTGCGGCAGGCCTTCGCTGTAGCTGCGGTTGCGGATAAACAACTTGAGCAAGCCTTCCAGTGCCGCGTCGTACTGCTGGCGCGCCAGTTGCTGGATTGCCAGTTGGTAGGCTGCTTCATCATCCTGCGGGTTTTGCGCCAGGCGGCTCTTCAGGTCGGCGGCATCCGGCAAGTCGGCAGCCTGGCGCAGGAAGGTGATTTGCGCCTTGGCGCCGGCAAGGGCGGCTTTGTGGTCGTCGCTTTTCACCGCGTCGAGCACGGCCTGGGCTTCGCCCAACTCACCGCGCTCGGCCAGGCAGCGTGCGTACAGGATCAGCGCAGCGGCGTTGGTGTTGTCCTCGCCCAGCAGCGCCACCAGCACCGCTTCGGCATCGCTGATGCGACCTTCGGCAAACAATGCCTGAGCCTGCTCCAGCGGGTCTGCGGCGGCAGGTGGCGGCATCTTCACGTGCGGCTCCAGCATCGCCCGCACGGCCGACTCCGGCTGCGCCCCGGCAAACCCGTCCACCGGCTGGCCGTCTTTGAACAGCACCACGGTCGGCAGGCTCTGAATGCCAAAACGCGCGACGATATCCTGCTCGGCCTCGCAATCGACCTTGGCCAGCAGCAACTCACCCTGATAACTCTCGGCAATTTTCGCCAGCATCGGCATCAGCGCCTTGCACGGCGCACACCATTCGGCCCAGAAATCCACCAGCACGGGTTTTTCGAATGAGTTCTGAATCACAGCCTGGTCGAACGTGGCGGTGGTGGCGTCGAAAATGTACGGCGTAGGCTCACTCATGGGGCGTCTCGAATAAAGCGGGAATGGGGCAACTATAAGGGCTGGCGCGGACTACCGAAAGCGTGGTGAATCCAACATCGTTATCGCGGGTAAGCCCGCTTCCACAGGGAAACGCGGTCAAATGCGGGAGCGGGCTTGCCCGCGATGGCCTCAAGGGCGCCGCGAATGGTACAGGCTCACCTTGCGAAACTCCCACGGCTCGGCCAGGTCGGGCAGCGTCAGCGCATCGAGGATGTCCAGGCGTTGATAATCCGGGTGCTGGAAGTCCCTGACACGTGAATCCGCCACCAGCGCCTCGCGACCGCGGGTGAGGAAGTGGTCGAGCAGCGGCAGGTTGGCGCGGTCGTAGAGCACGTCGGCGACCAGGATCAGGTCGAAGCGGTCGGCTTCGGCGAAAAAATCCGCGGAGTAGCCCAACTCAACACCGTTGAGCTCGGCATTGGCCCGGCAGGACGCAAGCGCCAGCGGGTCGAGGTCGCAGGCCACCACTTCCAATGCGCCCGCCTTGACGGCGGCAATCCCCGCGACGCCGGAGCCAGCACCGAAATCCAGCACGCGCTTGCCCGCCACCCACTCGGGGTTCGCCGCCAGGTAGCGCGCCAGCGCCAGGCCGCTGGCCCAGCAAAAACTCCAGTAGGGCGGTTCATGCAGGATGCGCCGGGTTTCTTCGGGGCTGAAGGCGCGGTCCATGTTGTCGGCGTCCAGCAGCCATAACGACAACGTGGTGCCCGGCAGCGGGCAGGGCACCAGTTGCGCGTCGCCGATCAGGTCGCTGAGGGCGCGTTGCAGGTCCAGCGGTGGCGTCATGGTGCCGTGACGAGTTGCAGAGGGCCGGTGGTCTGGGTGATCGCCTGAGTGATACGCACGGGTGGCAGGTGCAGGATCAACTGGCCGGACTGGCTGGCGCGGCCGCGCAGTTCAACCCGCGCACCGGCCGGGAACGCTTCTGGGTTGAAGCGCAGGCGGAAGGCGAGGGGCTTGGCGTTGCCGGTCAGCACGCTGCTGGCGAGCAGTTGTTGCGGGCGCGAGCGGTCGTCGATGACCAGCAACGCCAGTTCGACTTCGGCACCGGCAGGCACGCCGTTGAGGATGCCGCTGATTTCACGCTGGTAAGGCGGCAGGGGGCCCTGGTCTTCAATGCCGGGCACTTTTTTCTCTTGCGCCGGTGTCGGCTGCGGGGCGGCAGGCTTGGGGGCTTGGCTGCTGCAGGCGACCATAAAACTGAACAGGGCGAGTAAAACAAGTGGTCGTAACTGCATGTACGGCTCCAGAAAGGACAAAATCCGTGGCTTTAAAAATATGAAACATATAAGCCTGCCTATATACCGTAAAGGCTATGGCTTGTCTTGCCACGGGGATGCGCTACCATGGCCCTCCCTTTTTTTGTTGCCTGCCACCATGCACTGTCCCTTCTGCGGTGCCAACGACACCAAGGTCATTGACTCCCGTCTGGTCGCCGAGGGCGATCAAGTACGTCGCCGGCGCGAATGCCTGGCCTCTGGCTGCGGTGAACGTTTCACCACCTTTGAAACCGCCGAACTGGTGTTGCCCCGTCTGATCAAGTCCGACGGCAGCCGCCAGCCTTTCGACGAAGACAAATTGCGCGCCGGTATGCAGCGCGCGCTGGAAAAACGCCCGGTGAGTGTCGAGCGGCTGGAGGCGGCGCTGGTGCATATCAAGCACAAGCTGCGTGCGACCGGCGAGCGCGAGGTCAAGAGCCTGGTGGTTGGAGAGCTGGTGATGGGCGAGCTGCAAAAGCTCGACGAAGTCGCCTATATCCGTTTCGCCTCGGTGTATCGACGCTTCCAGGACCTCAATGAGTTCCGTGAAGAAATCGACCGCCTGGCCCGTGAGCCGGTCAAGAAATGAACCCACCTTCTGCAGAGCAAGCGGTCCTCGACGCCCATTACATGGCCCGCGCCCTCGAACTGGCGCGCAAAGGCCTGTACACCACCCATCCCAACCCGCGGGTGGGCTGCGTGATCGTGCGGGACGGGCAGATTGTCGGCGAAGGCTGGCATGAGCGCACCGGCGAGCCACATGCCGAACCCAATGCCCTGCGCGACGCGGGCGACAAGGCGCGTGGCGCCACGGTGTACGTGACCCTCGAACCCTGCAGCCACCACGGCCGCACGCCGCCGTGCGCCGATGCGTTGGTGACTGCCGGTGTCGCGCGTGTCGTGGCCGGCATGCAGGACCCCAACCCGGAAGTGGCCGGGCGCGGCATGCAGCGCCTGGCCCAGGCCGGCATCGAGATTCGCAGCGGCGTGCTGGAAAAAGAAGCGCGCGCGCTGAACCCGGGTTTTCTCAAACGTATGGAACACGGCCTGCCGTTTGTGCGGGTCAAGCTGGCGATGAGCCTGGACGGCCGCACCGCGATGGCCAGCGGCGAAAGCCAATGGATCACCGGGCCCGATGCCCGCGCCGCTGTGCAGCGCCTGCGCGCCGAGGCCAGCGTGGTGCTGACCGGCGCCGACACGGTGCTGGCTGACGGCGCACGCCTGACCGTGCGCGCCGCCGAACTTGGCCTGGATGCAGCCACCACGGCGCTCGCCATGTCGCGTCCGCCCTTGCGCGTGTTGATCGACGGGCGCCTGCGCGTGCCGCTCAATGCCCCGTTTTTCAAGGCGGGCCCGGCGCTGGTCATCACCTGCGTGACCCCGGAAAACCAGTTCCCGCGTGGCCCCGAGTGCCTGGTAGTGCCGGGCGTGGAAGGTCAGGTCGACCTGCGCTCGGCCTTGGTGGCGCTGGCCGCCCGGGGCGTCAACGAGGTGTTGGTGGAAGCGGGCCCAAGCTTGGCGGGCGCGTTTGCCCAGCAGGGCCTGGTGGACGAATACGTGATTTTCGTCGCCGGCAAGTTCCTCGGCTCCGCCGCCCGGCCATTGCTGGACTGGCCGCTTGAGAAACTGGCCGACGCCCCCCAACTCAAGATCATTGAAATGCGCGCTGTAGGCGACGACTGGCGAGTCACTGCCATTCCCGTGCCATCAGTCGGCGTATAATTCCCGGCCTGCGCCAAGCCCCCAGGAGCCTTCCATGTTTACCGGCATTATCGAATCTATTGGCAGTATCAAGGCAATGACCCCAAAAGGCGGCGACGTGCGCCTGCTGGTTGAAACCGGCAAGCTCGACCTCGGCGACGTCAAGCTGGGCGACAGCATCGCCGTCAGCGGCGTGTGCCTGACCGTCATCGAACTGCCGGGCAACGGCTTTGCCGCCGACGTCAGCCGGGAAACCCTGGACTGCACCGCGATGAACGACCTCAAGAGCGGCAGCCCGGTCAACCTGGAAAAAGCCCTGACCCCGACCACCCGCTTGGGCGGCCACCTGGTCAGCGGCCACGTCGACGGCGTCGGCGAAGTGGTGGCACGTAGCGAAAACGCGCGTGCCGTGGAATTCCGCATTCGCGCACCGAAAGAGCTGGCCAAGTACATCGCCCACAAAGGCTCGATCACCGTCGACGGCACCAGCCTGACCGTGAACGCCGTGAATGGCGCCGAGTTCGAGCTGACCATCATTCCCCACACCCTCAGCGAAACCATCATGGCCTCGTACCAGCCAGGTCGCCGGGTGAATCTGGAAGTCGACTTGCTTGCCCGTTACCTGGAGCGCCTGTTGCTGGGCGAAAAGGCCGCAGAGCCAACCGCAGGTAACATCACTGAAAGCTTTCTGGCCGCTAACGGCTACCTGAAATCCTGACCAAGGGGGTGCCGCGTGGCGCTCAATAGCATCGAAGAACTGGTTGAAGACATCCGCCAAGGCAAGATGGTCATCCTCATGGATGACGAAGATCGCGAGAACGAAGGCGACATCATCATGGCCGCCGAGGCGTGCAAGCCCGAGCACATCAACTTCATGGCCAAGCACGCCCGCGGGCTGATCTGCATGCCCATGAGCCGCGAGCGCTGCGAGTTGCTCAAGCTGCCGTTGATGGCGCCGCGCAACGGCTCGGGTTTTGGTACCAAGTTCACCGTGTCCATTGAAGCGACCACCGGCGTCACCACGGGTATCTCCGCCGCCGACCGCGCACGCACCGTGCAGGCCGCTGCCGCGAAAGATGCCAAGGCCGAAGACATCGTCAGCCCCGGTCACATCTTCCCGCTGATGGCCCAGCCGGGCGGCACCCTCGCGCGTGCCGGCCACACCGAAGCCGCCTGCGACCTGGCGCGCATGGCCGGTTTCGAGCCGAGCGGCGTGATCTGCGAAGTGATGAACGACGACGGCACCATGGCCCGTCGCGCCGAACTCGAAGCGTTTGCCGCCGAACACGGCATCAAGATCGGCACCATTGCCGACCTGATCCACTACCGCATGATTCACGAACGTACCGTTCAGCGGATTGCCGAGCAGCCGCTGGACAGCGAACTGGGCCAATTCAATTTGGTGACCTATCGTGATTCAGTCGAAGGCGACGTGCACATGGCCCTGACCCTGGGCAGCATTTGCGCCGACGAACCGACCCTGGTGCGCGTGCACAATATGGACCCGCTGCGCGACCTGCTGATGGTCAAGCAACCCGGCCGCTGGAGCCTGCGGGCCGCCATGGCTGCGGTCTCCGAGGCTGGCAGCGGTGTGGTGTTGCTGCTCGGTAACCCGGTGGATGGCGACGTGTTGCTCGCGCATATTCGTGAAACCGCCGAGCACACACAGGTCAAGACGCCGACGACCTACAGCATCGTCGGTGCCGGTTCGCAGATCCTGCGCGACCTCGGCGTGCGCAAAATGCGCCTGATGAGCGCACCGATGAAATTTAATGCGATATCCGGTTTCGACCTGGAAGTTGTAGAATACGTGCCCTCCGAATAAAGGCCGGCGTTTTTTGCCCCTTGTTCGCGGTTAACACATCACTGAGGGACGCACTTTTCGCGTCCCTGCTCTTTAAGAGATTTGTCGAATGACCCTGAAGACCATCGAAGGTACCTTCATCGCCCCCAAAGGCCGCTATGCCCTGGTGGTTGGCCGCTTCAACAGCTTCGTGGTTGAAAGCCTGGTAAGCGGTGCTGTGGACGCCCTGGTTCGCCACGGTGTGAGCGAGAGCGATATCACGATCATCCGTGCCCCTGGCGCCTTCGAAATTCCACTGGTTGCGCAAAAAGTTGCACAACAGGGTGAGTACGCGGCGATCATCGCCCTGGGCGCGGTCATTCGTGGCGGCACTCCGCACTTCGAATACGTGGCCGGTGAATGCACCAAGGGCTTGGCCCAGGTGTCCATGGAGTTCGGCGTGCCAGTCGCATTCGGCGTACTGACCGTGGATTCCATCGAGCAAGCCATCGAACGTTCCGGCACCAAGGCCGGCAACAAAGGCGCTGAAGCTGCCTTGTCCGCCCTGGAAATGGTCAGCCTGCTGTCGCAATTGGAGGCCAAATGATTTCCGACGAGAGCGATCAGTTCAACCCTCAGGACCCGCGCCCTGCGGATGCTGGCAAGCCGTCCAAGAACGAGAAGCGTCGCGCTGCTCGCCAATTGGCTACCCAGGCGCTGTACCAGCGTCAGATGGCTGGCGCCTCGCTGAACGAAATCGAGGCGCAATTTCGCGTCGATAACGATTTCACCTTCGCCGACCTGCCGTACTTCCACGAGATTTTGCACGGTGTGTATGCGCACCTGACCGAGATCGACGCGGCACTGACACCTTGCCTGGACCTGACCATCGAGGAACTCGACCCGGTTGAGCTGTGCGTAATGCGCCTGTCGACCTGGGAATTGCTCAAGCGCGTCGACGTGCCTTACCGCGTGGTGATCAACGAAGGTATCGAGCTGGCGAAAGTCTACGGTTCGACCGACGGCCACAAGTTCGTCAACGGCGTGCTCGACAAGCTGGCCCCGCGCCTGCGTGAAGCCGAAGTGAAGGCGTACAAGCGCTAACCTGCGCTTGCCGACGCAATGGGCGAGTTCGAGCTGATCCGCAAATACTTCGCCGCCGCGCCCTGTGCGCAAGGCGGCGAAGGCATTGCCCTGGGGATCGGCGACGACTGTGCCTTGCTGGCGCTCCCCGCCGGGGAGCAACTGGCGATCTCCACCGATACGCTGGTGGCCGGCGTGCATTTTGCCGACCCCTGTGACCCGTTCCTGCTCGGCCAGCGCTCGCTGGCCGTGGCGGTGAGCGACCTGGCTGCCATGGGCGCCAACCCCCTTGCCTTTACCCTTGCCCTGACCACCCCGACGGTCGATGCCGATTGGCTGCAACGCTATGCCCAGGGTTTGAACGCCATGGCGCAAAGCTGTGGCGTGGGCCTGGTTGGTGGCGACACCACGCGCGGGCCGCTGAGCCTGACCCTGACCGTGTTTGGCCGAGTGCCGGCCGGGCAGGCGTTGACGCGCAGCGGCGCACGGCCGGGTGACTTGCTGTGTGTGGGTGGCGAACTGGGCAATGCCGCCGGCGCCTTGCCGCTGGTGCTCGGCGAACGCAGCGCTGATGCCGCCATCGCCGAGCCGTTGCTGGCCCATTACTGGTCGCCGCAACCGCAGTTGGCCCTGGGCCTTGCGTTGCGGGGCAAGGCTACGTCCGCCATGGATATTTCCGATGGGCTTCTGGCCGATTGCGGGCATATCGCCAAGGCGTCGGCTGTCAGCCTGCTGGTCGAGCGCCAGCGCTTGCCGCTGTCCACAGCATTGCTGGCGTTTGTGGGCGCTGACGCGGCCCGTGTGGCTGCGTTGAGTGGGGGCGACGACTATGTGTTGGCGTTCACCCTGCCACCCGCTGAACTGGCGCCGTTGCTGGCGAGCGGTTGGCCGGTCCACGTGATCGGCCGGGTCGAAGCCGGGCAGGGCGTGACACTGCTCGACGCCGACGGGGATGACATCACCCCGGCCGTGCGCGGCTATCAGCATTTCCGCCAGACCCCCTGAGTCCGCGTGCTGCGCTACCCTCTATAGGTGCTTACGCTGTAGGAGGTCGTCGCTATGGATGTGCGCCGCTGGCTGTTCATGGTGTTGTGTGTCGCTGCAACGCTGGTGCAAGCGGAGGAAACCCGGGTGCCCGGCAAGGTCATGCTGGCCAGTGAGGAATGGAACGACTACACCAACAAAGACGGCAGCGGCCTGGCCTGGGACATACTGCGCCAAGTGTTCGAGCCCGCGGGCATTACCCTGCAAACCCGCAGCGTGCCGTATACCCGCTCGATCGGTCTGGCCCAGCGCGGCGAAGTGGATGGCTGGGTCGGTGCCTACCGCGATGAAGCCCGCGACGTACTGTACCCGCACTGGAATTTTGACTCCGACCACATCTACGCGCTGGGGCTTGCGACTGCACCGACACCGAGTGCGGCCACGCTGGGTAACTATCGCCTGGCCTGGGTGCGCGGCTACAAATATGAAGAGTATTTGCCCAACATCCACCGCTTCAACCCGATCGAACGCCGCGACGGCATCTTGGCGATGCTTCAGCACGGCCGCGTAGACTTCTATATCGATGCGCACTCAGAGGCCAAATACGTCCTGGGCCAGTCGGATGACCCGGCGCTATTCAAACTCACCCACATCGCCGAACTGCCGTTGTACGTAGGCTTTGCCGACACCGAGCGAGGGCGCGCCTTGATGGCGGTCTATGATCAACGCATGGCCGCACTGGTCAAAAATGGCCAGCTGAAGCCGATTTTCGAGCGCTGGAAACAGCCGTATCCGTTCTGACCTGCATAGAACCGGGACGAAGGCCAATCGAACCTATTGATCTTTATCAGCGATAATTCAGCTTAAGCGTCTGTAGGAACCTGCTGTTACAATGACGCCCTCTGTGAAATCTGAAATCAGGAGCACACGGTGCCCGTCGTTTTCGTCGCCGCTTCCAAGCTGCCTACCCCTTTTGCCACGTTCACCATGAATGGCTTTCTCGAAGAAGCCACCGGCCGTGAGCATGTTGTGCTCAGCCTCGGCGAGATCGCCGACGGCGCGCCGGTGCTTGGCCGTGTGCACTCCGAGTGCCTGACCGGTGATGCGCTGTTCAGCCAGCGCTGTGACTGCGGTTCGCAACTGGAAGCTGCGCTGCGCGCCATCGCCCGTGAAGGCCGTGGTGTGTTGCTGTACTTGCGTCAGGAAGGCCGTGGCATTGGGCTGATGAACAAGATCCGCGCCTACGAACTGCAAGACGGCGGCGCCGACACCGTGGAAGCCAACGAGCGCCTGGGCTTTGCCGCTGACCAGCGTGATTACGGCATCTGCCTGCCGATGCTTGAGCATTTGGGGGTCAAGTCCCTGCGCCTGATGACCAACAACCCGCGCAAGGTCAAAGCCTTGACCGAGATGGGCATCACCGTCGCCGAGCGCGTGCCGCTGCACACCGGGCACAACCCGCACAACAAGCTCTACCTCGCGACCAAAGCCAGCAAGCTCGACCACATGATGGGCAACGAACATCAAGGCGAGGTCGACCGCGCGTGACCCGTGGCCAGGTGAAACGGCGACTGTCCTTCAATTGGTGGCAGTACCTGGCCCTGGCGCTGCTCCCGTTGTTCGTGCTCAACCTGGTGTTCGGCCAGGCCCAAACCCTGCTTCCTGTGCTGGCCATGCCGTTCTTTATCGCCGGCGTGGCCTCGATGTTTCTGAGCCTGCGTTATTTCCACGGCTATAAACACGCACTGATCGCCACTGCAAAAGCCCTCGACACCCCCGAAGAACCGGCCGCCTGGATCACCCTCGCGGCCCGTCGGCGCACGGCGTTACTGGTTGCGGCCCTGCCGGCGTGGATCGGCGCGCTGGCGGTGTTCGTCGGCCTGGAAGCCGTGCCGCTGTTTCTGCTGGCACTGTCGACGCTGGTGCTGTTTTACCTCTACCGTATCCCCCGTCAGTTAGGATGAGACGCCTTTGGCTGGCGGCTTTGCTGCTCGCATTCAGTGCCCAGTCGCTGGCGGTCGAACGCGTTGTCAGCCTGGCGCCGTCACTCTCTGAAATCGTGGTTGAACTGGGCGCTGCCGACTTGCTGGTTGGCGTGCTCGATGGCGGTGATCGTCCCTTGGCCTTGGCGAAAGTCCCTTCGGTCGGGCATTACGGCCAGTTGGACATGGAACGCCTGCTCAGCCTTAAGCCCGATTTGATCCTGCTCTGGCCCGGCAGCGTCGGCCCGGCGCAGCGTGAGCAGTTGCAGCGTCTGAATATCCCGGTGTACGTGGCCGAACCCCATAGCCTTGAACAGCTGACCACCCAAGTCCAGGCCATTGCCCAGCAGTTGGGGCGCGATGAGGCTGGCCGCCAGTTGGCCACACAATTGCGTCAGCGCCTGAGCGAACTGCGCCAACGCTATCAGCGTGCCGAGCCGCTGCGCGTGTTTTATCAGGTGTGGAACCAGCCGCTGTATACCGTGGGCGGTGGTCAGATCATCAGCGATGCACTGACGGTGTGCGGGGCGCGCAATGTGTTTGATGACCTCAAGCTGCCGGCGCCGCAGGTCAGCGTCGAGTCAGTGCTGCAGCGCAATCCGGAGGTGATTCTGGCGGGGGATCAGCCGCAGCTGGACGCCTGGAAGGCCTGGCCCCAAGTCGCCGCCGTGATGCAGGGGCGATTGCTGTTGGTGCCGGATAAGGGCCTGGAACGGCCCAGTGGGCAGATGTTGGAGGCGGTGGCGCGATTGTGTCAGGTGATTGCACCGGGCCGTTGAGACCGCGATCGCAGGCAAGCCAGCTCCCACCTTGGAATGTATTCCCCTGTGGGGGCCAGCGCCCCTTCGACGGCTGAATGCATTCCAAAGGTGGGAGCTGGCTTGCCGGCGATGAGGCCCTGACAGGCAACGCAGCCTTAAGTCAGAGCTGCGGCGTCCAGGTCACCCCAAACATCCACACCCGGGCCTCTTCACGATAATGCTGATTGTTCTGGAAGTTCGGGTCTTGGTAGCTGTACATCGCCCGCGCATAAGCCTTGTCCAGCAGGTTATCGACCTTCATCGACAACAACACTTCCCGACTCACCGCCCAACTGCTGCGCAGGCCCAGCAACCCATAACCGCCCAGGCGATGGCGGTTGTCTTCAGCGTCGTAGCTGCTGCTGATGGCTTGCCAGCTGGCGCCCACGCCCAGCGTGTCGAACTGCCGGTCCAGGTCCAGGCTCAACGTGCGCCGCGCGCGGCGGGCGAGGGTGTGGCCGGTGTCGCGGTCACGTGGGTCGATGAACGCGACACCCAGGTTGCCTTGCCAGCCGAACACTTCCTGCTTGAGCGCCGCCTCAAAGCCGTTGATACGCGCCGACGCCACGTTCTGCGGCTTGCTGGTGTTGTCGAGGATGATCGCGTCGCTCAAGTCCGTGCGGTACAGCGAAGTCTCCAGGCGCGTGCTGTCACTCAGTTGGCTGCGCCATTGCAGCTCGTAGCTCTTTGAGGTCTCGGGCTGCAGGTTTGGGTTGCTGTACTGCGTGTCGGGGTAATAAAGGTCGTTGAACGTCGGCGCGCGGAAACCTTCGCTGTAGCTCAGCAGCAGGTCATTGTCGGGGTTGACCGGCAAGGTCAGGGTGCCGCTCCAGCTGTTCTGGCTGCCGAACTGCTGGTTCTGGTCGCGCCGCACGCCGAGTTCGGTGGAAAACCACTCGCTGTGGAAGCGATGCTGCACAAAGGCTGCGCGGTTCCAGCGGCTGTTTTCGGTAAAGGTTGTGCTGCCGTGGAAGCGGTCCTCGTACCAGTCGCCGCCCAGGATCAGGCTGTTCTGGTCATCCAGCGTCAGGTCGTTCTGCCAGTTGACCGAGTCGCGGTAGGTGTTGAACACGCTGAAATCATCACTGAGCGTGTCGCGCTTGGTGTCGCGGTTCTCGCTATGGCCCAGTTCCAGGCGCGTTTGCCAGCGCTCGTTGAGGGTGGCGTCGACATAACCGCTGGCGCTGCTCACGGTGTAGTCGGTGTAGGGTTTTTGCCCGACACTTTGCCCGGTCGCAAAGTCGTAGCGGCCAAAGCTGTTGTCGTATTCCGACTTGCCACGGTTATCCAAAAGATTGAAACCCACTTCCAGCGCGTCGCTGAAGGCATGGCTGAGGTTCAGGCTCAGGGATTGATTGCGATAAGCATCATGGTCGCCATCGCTGGGGAACGACTCATGCGTGGAATTGATGCCGGCCGTGTCATCCAGGCTCGCCCCCAGGTTGAAACGCGTGTGTTCATCGCCGCCGGAAAGGCCAAGGCTGCGTTCCCAAGTCTGGTTGCTGCCAAACCCCAGTTTCAAGCGTGGCTGCAGGCCCTGTTCGGCATTACGCCGGGTAAATATCTGGATCACCCCGCCAATCGCATCGCTGCCGTAGATCACCGAGCGTGAGCCGCGCAGCACTTCCACGCGCTCAATCTGGTCGACGTTCAGGTACTGCAGCCCGCTGTCGCCTGAGGTGGTGTTGGCAATGCGCTGGCCGTCCACCAGCACCAGGCTTTGCGCCGCTTTGGTGCCGCGAATGAAGATCCCCGGCAGGCTGCCACGGCCACCGGTGGGCGCCACCTGTACGCCGGGCACGCGGCTGAGCAGGTCGGTCACGCTGGTGGGTTGCAGTCGGTCGATGTCGTCGCGGGTGAACACGCTGTTGGCGGCGCTGCTGTCGTTGCGCGCCTGCACCTGACGGTTGGCGCTGATGACCACGTCGGAGAGTTTCAGCGCATCGTCGCGCTCGAACGACTCGGCCAGCAGGTCGGTAG
>NZ_JBARTQ010000271.1:0-4832 GCF_049645325.1 Pseudomonas sp.
TGCGCTCCACCAAAAGTGAGCCGCTGTAAGAGCGGAACCCATACCCGCCACAACCCAAATAACGGATATACACCCACACCACACCACACCACACCCACACCCCCTATTGCAACGTCAACACCTCAAACCCCTCCGCCGTCACCGCCACCGTATGCTCCCACTGCGCCGACAACCCGTTGTCCTTGGTCACCACCGTCCAGCCATCCTTCAAACTGCGCACCTTGGAGCTGCCCTGGTTAAGCATCGGCTCAATGGTAAACACCATCCCCTCGCGCAATTCCATCCCGGTGCCAGGCCGGCCAACGTGCAGGATCTGCGGTTCTTCATGCATCTCCCGCCCAATGCCATGGCCACAGTACTCGCGCACCACGCTGTAGCCGTTGGCCTGCGCATGGCTCTGGATCGCATGGCCAATATCCCCCAGGCGTGCGCCGGGTTTGACCGTGCGAATACCGGCCCACATCGCCTCAAAGGTTTTTTCGACCAGGCGCTGCGCTTTGGGCGCCACGTTGCCGATCATGTACATCTTGCTGGAATCGGCGATAAAACCGCCTTTTTCCAGGGTGATGTCGATGTTGATAATGTCGCCGTCCTTGAGGATTTCCTTCGCGCTGGGCATGCCATGGCACACCACTTCGTTAATCGACGTATTGATGCAGAAGGGGTAGTCGTATTGCCCAAGGCTGGCGGGGCGGGCCTTCAGGTCGTTGCGGATGAAGGCTTCGACGGCGCTGTCCAGTTCCAGGGTGGAGCGGCCGGCGGCGACGAAGCCGTCGAGCATCGTGAACACCTGGGCCAGCAAGCGCCCGGACTCACGCATCACAGCCAGTTGTGCGGCGGTCTTGATCATCAGCCGCGCCCCCGAATGAGGTCAGGTTTGTCCAGCAGCAGCTTGTTGATCAGCTCGTTGTACGGCAGGTTGGGGTTCAGTTCGGCGAGCAAGCCGATCTTGATCCAGAACTCGGCCTGGGCGTTGATGGAGCGGTCCATGGCGGCGCTGGCCAGGCGAAGCTGTTCGTGCAGTTGGTCGGTGATCTTGACGATGCCCATGAGGTTCACTGTGCTAAATGGATATACAAAGCGTATATGTTTCGTATGCTGATCGTAAACCCCCTCCGGCTAAATGGCGGCCGAGCATTGACTTGCCGGGCAACCGCCGGTTAATTTCGTCACATGACATTTCAAGCCTTCCGCAGCCCGCTGAGCATGATTATTACCGCCATTCCTTATTTGGCGGGATAGCACACGGCTGCACCCCAACCCGCCCTAGAGGCGGGTTTTGTTTTTCCGTCTCCAGGGCCTTTGATAAAAGCCAGGAGACACCGATGAGCACCTGCCCCGTTCCCCCTACCAGCGACTCGGGATTGCTTGAGCACTACGTGAAGAAGATCCTCGCCGCCCCGGTCTATGACGTGGCCGTGCGCACGCCGTTGCAGGCGGCACCGGCGTTGTCGGCGATGCTCGGCAACGCGGTATTGCTCAAGCGTGAAGACCTGCAACCGACCTTTTCCTTCAAGATTCGCGGTGCCTACAACAAGCTGGTGCAGCTCACGGCAGAGCAGAGGGCCCGGGGCGTGGTCACGGCGTCGGCGGGTAACCATGCTCAGGGCGTGGCATTGGCGGCGCGGGAATTGGGGATCAAGGCGCAGATCGTCATGCCGTGCAGTACCCCGCAATTAAAGGTGCTCGGCGTACGTTCGCGAGGCGCCGAAGCGGTGCTGCAGGGCGAGAGCTTTCCGTTTGCCCTGGCCCATGCGCTGCAGTTGGCCGAGACGTCGGGTTGCACCTTTGTGTCGCCTTTTGATGACCCCGACGTGATTGCAGGCCAGGGCACCGTGGCCATGGAAGTGTTGCGCCAGCAGCAAGGCCCGCTGGATGCGATCTTTGTGCCGGTGGGCGGGGGCGGCTTGATCGCGGGAATCGCCGCTTACGTCAAATACCTGCGACCGCACGTGCGGATTGTCGGCGTCGAACCCGAAGGCTCCAGTTGCTTGCTGGCAGCCCTGCGCGCTGGTGAGCGCGTGGTGTTGCCGAGTGTCGACGGGTTTGCCGATGGCACCGCAGTGGCGCAGGTCGGCGCCTATGGTTTTGAAATCTGCCGGCAGTGGGTGGATGAAGTCATCACCGTCAGCAACGACGAACTGTGCACGGCGATCAAGCTGATCTACGACGATACGCGCTCCATCACCGAGCCTTCCGGCGCGTTGGCGGTGGCGGGTATCTGCAAATATGTGGCCGGTACCGGCGTGCGCGATCAGACCCTGGTGGCGATCAATTCGGGAGCGAATATCAACTTCGATAGTTTGCGACATGTTGCTGAAAGAGCAGCTGCACAAAGCGCAGTTCACTTCATGTGACCGAGTTAAACGTTTAATCGATGCAATTAGACGACAATTGAAGCACTGCTAGTATAACGGGGTGGAAGTTATATAACCGAGGCAGGTGCTTATGAGGAAAGGTTACAACGAGGGTGGATTTTGCCGAGTAGGCTGGTACAGGAAAGCGTCTTCCAAGGCCGGTAAGACGTGGCAGGCAGACGCCTGCCGGACACACAAACATCTGTTGGCAGTCTCATAAAAAGGAGAGGTTGGCCATGCTTTCGGAATTAGAACTTCGCAGCATTATTGAAGGAAGTTTCCTACCCAAACGGTGCGAATGCACCAAAGCCGAAGACGCGTCGCTGACGATCAAGGTCTATGACGACCGTGACCGTGACCGAGTGGATTTGGAAGTCAAAGGCATCAATGCCGACAAACTCGACAGCAGTCGAGCCATTTGCAACCTGATTACCGGGTTACGCGAAGACCTCAAGCACACCCATGCCCCCGCGCTGCAAAGAGCGGGTGGGCGCGCCTATTACTAGGCCGAGGCCTGAGGTTGAATCACCGACGACCTGTGGGCCTGGATAAACGCCAGGCCCAGTACGGTCTCTGTTGCCACCGCCAGCAGGATGGCCGGCCCGGCATTGCCATTGATCCACTCACCAAACCCCAGCACGGCCAGCACCAGGCACCCGGTGATAAACCCGGTGGTCAGGGCGCGGCGTGTGTCGGAGGGCGGAGCATGGCGGGCGCGGTAAAACATGATGCCGATGGCCAGGAACAGCGCGGCGTTACGGCGCGAAACCAGTCCGGTAGCGCTGGAATATTCGACGCTCCACAGCCACAGCAGCAGGTCGGGGCGTAACCCCCAGATCAAGGCGAGCGCGAAGCACAGCAGAGCGGTAAAGAGGGCAAGCGTATCAAAGCGAAGCTGCATGACGAATCCTTTCGGCGGCTTGAGAAGCGCGCAAGGATATCAGCAATTACGCTGCCCTTTGTCATCACCCGTTCAGGTGCGAAGCACGCAGGCTTCGTACCGGGTGCATCCGATCAATTCTGGAAGTCGCAGGCTTCGGACATTTTCCGGTAACCGACGTCTTCCACTTTGCCCGCCTTGTCGAGGAACTTGATGTCGGCGTTGATGACTTTGCAGTCATTGGTTTGGGTTTCGTTCATGGCAATGACCTTGTCGATGTTCAAGGGCATGCCGTATTGGTACGGCACCGGTTTGGTTGCCGGTTGCTGGGTGTCGGCCTGGGCCATGCCCGATAACGCCGCCAGGGCCAATGTGCCGGTAAACATTAAGGTACGCAGTTTCATGGTGGTTCTCCGCAAGTCGTTCGCGGGCGCATCAACATGATGTGCCGGCGGCCGCACGGGCCCGGGGGGCGGTGAGTGCGATCACCTTCACAGTCGGCTTGGGGGATTAACCGTGGATTAATTTCGCCCAGGCTGACAAAACCTTCATCTTTACCAGCTCATTCGCACCCCGGCATTGCCGCTGACGCCATTCAGCGTGTTGCCGTCCAGGTGGGTGTTGTAGTCCGTCGCCAAGTAGACGCTCACCGATGCGGACAACCTGGCGACGACCCCTACACCCACATCCGCCGTGGAGGATTTGTGATCGCTTTTGATTCGGTCGACATCATCGTAGGTCACCGTGTCACTGCCGCCGAATGTGCGCCAGGCATTGGCCCGCACGTACGGTTCCACAGGCGTGTTGCCGACCAGGTAACGACCTTTCAAGCGTGCGCCGAGGCGCCCGGTCCAGTAGTCCTGGGCGTCGAATGAAACCTTGGAAATACCATCGTTCTGGTTATCCAGGTTGATCGTCTGGCGGATCACCTGCACCTGCGGCTCCACCACCCAATGCTCGGAAACGGCCACCGGGTAGCCGGCTTCGGCAGAGAGCGCCAGGGCGTGACCCCGGGTGTCGAGTTTCACGCCGCGGTCGGATTTATTATTGCCATCCAGCCGGGTGCCCATGGCCACGAGGTCAACGTACCAGCCGGCTGTGTCAGTCAGGGTCCAGTAGGCGCCAAGGTTGTCGCCGTCGAGTTTGACGCGGCCGGCGCGGCGGTCCTGGAAGCCTTCGGCAAAGCCTTTTACGTCGCCCTGCAGGCGGCTCTGGCCGACGAACAGCCCAAAGCGCTGGATGTGACCCGCGCTGGTTTCGGACGCATAGAGGTCATGGCCGACCTGATATCCCTTGACCGTGCCGTCGAAACTCGGCGAGACGGTGCCCGACCAGCTCTTATTGAAATCACTCCCAAAGGCACGGCCCCAACCCGCTGGCACCGCGCCGGTCTCGGTCAACAGGCTCTGTTCGCCTTGGCGATCATGAAAGGTGCCCAGGGCTTGCAACGTCATCAGTTGTGCGGCCGGCAGAACGACGGAGTACACCGGGACTTCCAGGCGATACAGCGCAATGGGGGCCGCCCCGGCCACCGCAGTCGGCAATACCGGGTTACTCGCGGCCGATTCCGGCGACGTGGCGGCGGCCACCTGAGT
>NZ_JBARTQ010000272.1:0-4463 GCF_049645325.1 Pseudomonas sp.
GTATGAACCTGCAGATTGACGTGGCGGCGGTGCAAACGGTGCTTGCACGCCTGGATGCCGCAGCGTACCCGCTGTTTAAAGCGTGCACGGACGTGTGGTACCGGGCGGGCGACGTAGACGTCGGGCAGCGTGAGGTTTTGGTACAGGACCCGGACGGTTACCTGGTGCGGCTGGTTGAGCGGCTCGGAGAACGAGCCGCGCGGGCATGACGCCTGGATGGCAGGGCAGACCCGCATCTGCCCCTTAACCTGTTCAGCCCGCGATGGCGTTCAGCTCCGCGAACACCTCGTCGGTCAAAACCAGCTCGCCGACAGCGAGGTTTTCGCGCAGGTGGTCCACCGACGACGTGCCAGGAATCAGCAGAATATTCGGTGACCGGCGCAGCAGCCATGCCAGCGCCAATTGCTTGGGGGTTACGCCGAGCCGCTGCGCAAGGCTGGACAGCGTTGAAGATTGAACCGGGGTAAATCCACCCAGCGGGAAGAACGGTACATAGGCAATGCCGTCCCGAGCCAACTCGTCGATCAAGGCGTTATCGTGCTGATGGGCGATGTTGTAGAGGTTCTGCACACAGACGAAGTTGACCAGTGCGCGCGCCTCGGCCACCTGCGTCGGTGTCACATTGCTGATGCCGATGTGGCGCACCAGGCCTTGCTGTTGCAGTTCCGCCAGCGCGGTCAATGAGGCTTCGATCGAGCCTTCACCCGGGCCCATCAGGTTGTGGGTTGAGCGGAAGTTGACCACGTCCAGCACGTCCAGCCCCAGGTTGCGCAAGTTGTCATGCACCGCCTGGGTCAGTTCTTCCCTGGATGACGCGGCATGCCATCCGCCTTGATCATCGCGGCGTGCGCCGATTTTGGTGACGATGGTCAAGTCATCGCGGTAGGGGTGCAGGGCTTCTCGAATAAGCTGATTGGTGACATGCGGCCCGTAGAAGTCGCTGGTGTCGATATGGTTCACGCCGGCTGCGACGGCCTCGCGCAGTACTGCAATTGCCGCTTCACGGTCTTTGGGCGGGCCAAACACACCGGGGCCCGCCAGTTGCATCGCACCGTAGCCAATGCGGTGCACGGTGCGGTCGCCGAGGGTAAATGTGTGGCTGTTTGCCAAGCGGGTCATGTCTGTCACCTTGCATCACCTGAGTAAGGCTCTAATATGAAGGATCCTTCAGATTTGGGAATTCGCATTCCATGAGCACACTTAAAACGTCCCTGAAGCCAAGAAAATCGGCGGTTCAAGCGCGTTCCGCTGCGACCGTGGAGGCGCTGCACACGGCAACCCTTCAGGTTTTGACCCAGCAAGGGTTGATTCGCTGCACCACCACGCGCGTGGCTGAACGCGCGGGCATGTCGGTCGGCAGCCTGTATCAGTACTACCCCAATCGTGATGCGTTGCTGGCTGCCATCCTGGAAAAACACCTGACGACCGTGGCCGAGACAGTTGAATGGGCGTGTGATCGGCATCAGGGCCAGCCGGTCGGGGAAATGGCCAGTGGGCTGGTATCAGCGTTACTCGCGGTCAAACTGCAGGACCCTGCGGTGTCCAAGGCCTTGTACGCAATTGCGGCCGAGCGGGGCGGGGCGCAACTGGTGGCGCGCATCAACACGCGTATGGTCGGCGCCATTGCCGGCATGTTGGCGACGGCAACCGACGCTCAATTCGAAGCCCCGTCCCTGACCGCCGCGATTGCGCTGAGCGCCATTGTTGGCCCTGTGCGCACGCTGCTCGAAGGCAACGCGTCACCGGCGTTTGAAGCGGGTATCGAACAACAGACCACGCTGCTATTGAGCGCGTACCTGCAAGCCCATCGAGTGACCGCTTAAGCGCGAACGTCCAGATATAACCCACTCTCAAGGAAGGCAACGTCCACATGCGCGAGCGAAAAGCAGCACGACTCCTGGTAATCAGCCCCGCTAACGCGGTACTCCTGTTCCGGTTCGTGCACACCCAAGGTGCGCTGGCAGGCGACAACTATTGGGCCACGCCCGGTGGCGGCGTCGAAGAGGGCGAGACCTTTCACGCGGCGGCGATTCGTGAACTGCGCGAAGAAACCGGAATCGTCGTGGCGAGGGTTGCTGATTCCCTGGCGCAGCGCAGTTTTGCGCTGAGGCTGCCCAGTGGCGAAACCGTGTTGGCGGTTGAGCAGTATTTTGTCGTTCACGCCCAGAGCGAAGCGCTTTCCAAGGCCGACTGGACTGAGCAAGAGGCTCAGGTGATGGCCGATCATCACTGGTGGACCGTTGAGGAATTGCGCGCGACCAGGGACACGGTTTTCCCCGAAGCGTTGATTGAAATGCTGGCGCAAGCGGGCATTGTTGTGCCCGCCGCTTAAGCGAGGATTTCGGCGCTCTCAAGCACTCTGGCGTAGTCCATGGCGAGGTTGCTCAGCGACAGCGCATGCACGTCCTCGGCGGTCCAGAGGCGGCCAGACAAATCGGTTTGATCAAACGTATAGCAACCATCCGCGACGACGATCACGTCAAAGCCCAAATTGCCGGCCGAACGCGCCGTAGACTCTACGGAGTTGTTGGTGATCACGCCCACGACCACCAACTGCTTGATCGCGCGCGCATGCAGCCAACGTTCCAGGCCGGAGGCGATAAAGGCGTCCGGGACGTTTTTTTCCACCACGTGCTCATGTTGGAGCGGCTGCAGCGCAGCTTGAAACTCGCAGCCGGGCTGACCTGGCCAGAACACCGACCCCGGCGTGCGAGAGATATGCCGAACGTGGACAACGGGGCGCTGAGCCTGTCGCCATGCGCCGAGCAAGGCCTGCATCTTCAACTCGGCCTCGGGGTTGTTGCGCCGCCCAAGTGTTGGGCGGTTCATGCCCTGTTGCATGTCGATGATCAGCAGCGCGGCGTTGGTGTCCAGCGGTTCCATGGTCTACCCCTCCATTTTCAGCTGCAAAACATAGCAGCCATCGCCAAGGTTCAAACAGCGGTTTTTTTTGAAAACGTGACACCGTTTTCGCCGCCGCTCAGCGCAGCTTTTCCAGCATCTGGTAGTACCACATGCCCACCGCCAGCATCGGGTTGCCAAACACATCGCCGAGCGGCACTTTGATGTGTTTGCACCCGGCGAAGGTGTCGAACCTGCCGAGCGTGCCGGTCAGCGCTTCGGCCATGATTTCGCCCATGATATGGCTGGTGGCGATGCCATGCCCCGAATAGCCCTGGCAGTACCAGACGTTGTCCGAGAGCTTGCCGAGTTGCGGCACGCGGTTCATCACAATGCCCATCGCACAGCTCCACTGGAACTCGATGTCCACGCCTTTTAGCGCCGGGAAGGTGCGCTCGATGCACGGGCGCAGTTCAGCGGCGATGTCCCGTGAGTCACGCCCCGAATAGTTGGCGCCGCCACCGAACAGCAAGCGGCCGTCGCCAGTCAGGCGGTAGTAGTCGAGCACAAACCGGCAGTCGTAGACCGCCAGGTCGCGGGGGTTGATCTGGCGTGCCAGCTCGCCCAAAGGTGCGGTGGTGACAATGCCGCCCATGGCCGGGAAGATCTTGCCCTTGAGCTGTTTGGGTTCCAGCCTGTGGTAGACGTCACCGGCCAGTAATACCTGGCGCGCATCGATGCGGCCCTGGGCGGTGATCACCGCGGGCCGGTCGCCGTGGACGATCTCCAGCACCTCGGTGTGTTCGAAGATCAACGCGCCCAGGCTGTGCGCCGCGCGCGCTTCGCCCAGGCAGAGGTTGAGCGGGTGCAGGTGCAGGTTGCGCGTGTTTTTCAGCGCGCCCAGGTACAGCTCGCTGTCCAGATGCTCGCGCATGCCGGCCTGATCGAGCAGGCTGACCTGCGCGCCCATGCCGCGTCGCTGGGCCTCATCGTGAAAGGCGCGCAACTCGGTGAGGTGCGACGGTTTCATCGCCGCGTGCAAGTGGCCGTGCTTGAGGTCGCAGTCAATCGCGTATTTGGCGACGCGCTGCTCGATGATTTCGTGACCACGCCAGCGCAGGTGCCAGATAAAATCGTCGACCTCATCGCCCAGGCGAGTGCGCATCTGCTGGCGCATGGCTTCGTCGCCCGACAAACTGCCGGTGACCTGCCCGCCGTTGCGCCCGCTGGCCCCCCAGCCGATGCGGTTTGTTTCAACAATCGCCACCTTGAGCCCGCGCTCGGCCAGCTCGACAGCGCTGGCGACGCCGGTAAAGCCGCCGCCGATAATCACCACGTCAACGCTGACCTGGCCTTGCAAGGTCGGGTACTGAGTGGGGTCGTTGAGGCTGGCGGTGTAATAGGAAGCGCTGCGCTGGGCGGTACGCATGGCTGCGGTCATGGACGTGTTCCTTCTGATGGATGAATGCCGGTCAGGCACAGTCGACGGGATCAGAAGTGTGCGTCGGGCGGACGCGCATGACGGCAATGCCACAGCGCCCAGAAGGCCAGGATGATGTTGAACAGGGGGTTTTCGCAGGGGCGCGCCTGCACCTTCGCAAAGGCGGGGAGCAGGTGACGAC
>NZ_JBARTQ010000273.1:0-3082 GCF_049645325.1 Pseudomonas sp.
AGTTCGGCCTAATGGTTTCAAAAATTTGCCTTTCTGTGGGATCTGGCTTGCCTGCGATGCAGGCACCTCGATCTTTCAGGTACACCCAGTTGATGCCATCGCAGGCAAGCCAGCTCCCACACAAAAGCCCTTCTCACAGTTGGACCGAGTCGAATTCAGCACCGCATTGTTTTTTTCAGAAGTCCAGGCCGGGCCGCTGCGACGACCCGCGCCTTTTTGGAGCACCGCACCATGACGCTTGCAGTCCAATTCACCCACGTTTCCCGTCAGTTCGGCGAAGTGAAAGCCGTTGACCGGGTTTCCATCGATATCCAGGACGGTGAGTTCTTTTCCATGCTCGGCCCTTCCGGCTCGGGCAAAACCACGTGCCTGCGCCTGATTGCCGGGTTCGAGCAGCCGAGCGCAGGCTCGATCCGGATTCATGGCGAGGAAGCCGCCGGCTTGCCGCCGTACCAGCGCGATGTAAACACTGTGTTTCAGGATTACGCGCTGTTCCCGCATATGAATGTGCGCGACAACGTCGCCTATGGCCTCAAGGTCAAAGGCGTCGGCAAGGCTGAACGCCTGAACCGCGCCGAAGAAGCCTTGGGCATGGTCGCCCTCGGCGGTTATGGCGAACGCAAGCCGGTGCAGCTTTCCGGTGGCCAGCGCCAACGGGTGGCGTTGGCCCGCGCGCTGGTCAATCGTCCGCGCGTGTTGCTGCTCGACGAGCCCCTGGGCGCGCTGGATCTGAAGCTGCGCGAGCAGATGCAGAGCGAGCTGAAAAAGCTGCAACGCCAGCTCGGCATCACCTTCATTTTCGTCACCCATGACCAGACCGAAGCGCTGTCGATGTCCGACCGTGTGGCCGTGTTCAACAAGGGCCGCATCGAACAGGTCGACACCCCGCGCAACCTGTACATGAAGCCCGCCACCTCGTTCGTGGCTGAATTCGTCGGCACCTCCAACGTGATTCGCGGCGAGTTGGCCCAACGCCTCAGCGGCAGTGCGCAGCCATTCTCGATCCGCCCGGAACACGTGCGTTTTGCCGACGGCCCGCTGGGCGCCGGTGAAGTCGAAATCAGCGGCTTGCTGCACGACATCCAGTACCAGGGCAGCGCCACCCGCTATGAACTGAAACTGGAAAACGGCCAGGCGCTGAACATCAGCCAGGCGAACAACCAGTGGCTGGACATCAGCAGCGGCCATCAGGTCGGCCAGTCGATCACCGCCCGCTGGGCGCGGGAAGCCATGACGGCGCTGACCGACAGCGCAGGCGAGGTGTGACATGAGCCTGGCCCTTTCCCAACCGCCGATGCGCAGGTTTTCCAACCTGCTGTACCGCAAGCCCAACCTGTACCTGGCGATGCTGTTGATACCGCCGCTGATCTGGTTCGGCGCGATTTACCTCGGCTCGCTGCTGACCCTGTTATGGCAAGGTTTCTACACCTTCGACGACTTCACCATGGCGGTCACGCCGGACCTGACCCTGGCCAACTTCGCCGCGCTGTTCCAGCCGTCGAACTTCGACATCATCGTGCGCACCTTGAGCATGGCCATCGTGGTGTCTATCGCCAGTGCCGTGGTGGCCTTTCCCATCGCCTACTACATGGCGCGCTACACCACGGGCAAGACCAAGGCGTTTTTCTACATCGCGGTGATGATGCCGATGTGGGCCAGCTATATCGTCAAGGCGTATGCCTGGACCTTGCTGCTGGCCAAGGGCGGCGTGGCGCAGTGGTTCGTGCAGCACTTGGGCCTGGAGCCGGTGTTGCAGTGGGTGCTGGGCATTCCCGGCGTGGGCGGCAGCACCTTGAGCACCTCGCACCTGGGGCGGTTCATGGTGTTCGTCTATATCTGGCTGCCGTTCATGATTTTGCCGATCCAGGCCTCGCTTGAGCGTTTGCCGCCGTCGCTGCTGCAAGCCTCGGCCGACCTCGGTGCCAAACCGCGCCAGACCTTCATGCAGGTGATTCTGCCGCTGTCGATTCCGGGGATCGCGGCCGGTTCGATCTTCACGTTTTCGCTGACCCTGGGCGATTTCATCGTGCCGCAACTGGTGGGCCCGCCGGGTTATTTCGTCGGCGGCATGGTGTACGCCCAGCAAGGCGCCATCGGCAACATGCCCATGGCCGCAGCGTTCACCCTGGTGCCGATCGTGCTGATCGCGGTTTACCTCTCCATCGTCAAACGCCTGGGGGCCTTCGATGCACTCTGAGAAATCGTCTATAGGCTTGAAGATCGCAGCCTGGGGCGGGTTGGTGTTTTTGCACTTCCCGATCCTGATCATCTTCCTCTATGCCTTCAACACCGAAGAAGCCGCGTTCAGCTTTCCGCCGCAGGGTTTCACCCTGAAGTGGTTCAGCGTGGCCTTCGCCCGGCCGGACGTGCTGGAAGCGATCAAGCTGTCGCTGCAGATCGCAGCTATTGCCACCTTGATTGCCATGGTGCTCGGCACATTGGCTTCGGCCGCGTTGTATCGCCGTGAGTTCTTCGGCAAACAAGGCGTGTCGCTGATGTTGATTCTGCCGATTGCGTTGCCGGGGATCATCACCGGTATCGCGCTGCTGGCAACCTTCAAGACGCTGGGCATTGAGCCGGGGATGTTCACCATCATCGTCGGCCACGCGACCTTCTGCGTGGTGATCGTCTACAACAACGTGATCGCGCGCCTGCGCCGCACTTCCCACAGCCTGATCGAAGCCTCGATGGACCTGGGCGCCGACGGCTGGCAGACCTTTCGCTACATCATCATGCCCAACCTCGGCTCGGCGCTGCTGGCGGGCGGCATGCTCGCGTTCGCGCTGTCGTTTGACGAAATCATCGTCACCACCTTCACCGCCGGCCACGAGCGCACCTTGCCGCTGTGGCTGCTCAACCAGTTGAGCCGCCCACGGGATGTGCCGGTGACCAACGTGGTGGCGATGCTGGTGATGCTGGTGACGATGTTCCCGATTCTGGGTGCCTATTACCTGACCCGCGGCGGTGAAAGCGTGGCGGGGAGTGGCGGTAAATAACTGTGCGATTGGAGGAACGCGGTTCAAATGTGGGAGCGGGCTTGCTCGCGAATGCGGTGTGTCAGTTGACACATTTGTATCTGATG
>NZ_JBARTQ010000274.1:0-9286 GCF_049645325.1 Pseudomonas sp.
GCGCGGGGCAAGCCCGCTCACTACAGCGATGTGTAGATACTTATGCTGCGATAGCGGTGTATCAGTCACCTGATAGGCTGACAGATGGACCGCTATCGCGGGCAAGCCCGGCTCCCACAGTTGAAGGTCGTTGGATTCAAGGCAGTGGATACAGCGCATCATCAAACTGCTCCAGCTTCGGAAACACCAAGGGCTGCTCATCCGCCAGCCCTTGCAGCCGCTGCTGATACCCGCGCAAGAAACCCTCGCGCGCCTCGGCGCTGATATACGGCACATGCCACGCCACAAAAGGCGCCAACACCTCATACCCGACATACGCCAGCGTGCCGCGCAAAATCGGCCGCAACATGTCCTCCAGCGGCCCGTGAATCGAGCCCTCACCGAACATATGCTCGCGCCCGCCCAAGGTCACGGTGACCAGCGCGCGCTTGCCCGCCAACCCGCCCTGATCGTAAAAACGCTTGCCGCCGTAACACACGCCCGAGACCAGCACCCGGTCAATCCAGCCCTTGAGCATCGCCGGGGCCGAAAACCAGAAGATCGGGAAGTTGAGAATCAGCACATCGGCCCAGAGCACCTTGTCCAGCTCGCCCTGGATATCCGCCGCAATGGACTGCTTTTTCACGCCCAGACGCTGCTCCAGGGCATACACCAGGTAGTCGGGGTTCTCCCGCGTTGAAAAGTCCGCCGACGACGCCACCGGATTCCACTGCATGGCGTACAAATCACTCACCTGCACCACATGGCCCTGCCCTTCCAGCGTGGCAACGGCCTGGTCGCGCAGCGCGGCGGTAAACGACTGCGGTTCAGGGTGGGCGTGAACGATCAAAACTTTCATTGGAATGTCCTTCCAGGGCGTGTCGCTGAGGATCAACTCTTAGCATGCATGGGCGTGTTTCAGCTCGATCAAGGTCACGCCGTTGCGTTTGAAACCGTTGCGCAAGTCCGTCTGCAATTCATCCAGGTTTTTGGGCTGGTTCACCGTGCAGCCGAACGCCTGGGCGAACAGCGCGAAATCTGGGTTGCGTGGCAGCACGCCGATCGGCTCGATGTCCAGGCTGAGCATGTCGTCGCGGATCTGGCCAAGGGCGTCGTTGTTCCACAGCAGCACCACCAGCGGGCTGTCCAGTTCTTCGACGGCGGTCGCCAACTCCTGCGCGGTGTAGAGAAAACCGCCATCGCCCACCAGCACTAATCCCGGCCGCAGGGGCGCGCCGAATTTGGCCCCGATGCCCGCCGGCAAGCCGTAGCCCAAGGTGCCGTAACCGGTGGGGTGCAACCAGCTGCGCGGTGCGCGGCTGGGGTAGGCGTAGTTGCCGGTGTAGGCCAATTGGGTCATGTCGCTGCTGATAAACGCATCGGCCGGCAGCTCCGCCTCGATGCGGTCGAGAATCGCCTGATGGAGAGTCTGTAGCGGGCCGTGCCCCAGCTCCACGGCCTGGCGCAAGGCCGCAACCTGTGCAATCGCCGCGTGCGGGTCACGCGCCGTGGTCGGCAAACGCTCCAGCAAGGCCACGACCGTCTGATGGGCATCACCCTGCAGCGCCACGTCGCAGGGGTAGAAATCGTTGAATTTGCGCGGGTCGATGTCCGCCCGCAGCAGTTCGCCCTTGAGCGGCAAACGCTCGCGCCAGTAATCGGTGTCGGCCATTTCCGTGCCGACGGCCAGCACCACATCCGCCTCGCTGATCAGCTGCCAGCCAGGCTCCACGCACAGGGTGGCGCCGGCGTTCAGCGGGTCACCTATCGGCAACAACCCCTTGCCCGCCACGCTGGTGAAAAACGGCGCCGCCAGCAACGCGCTCAAGCGCTGCAACGCCTCGCCCGCGTCCAGCGCACCGCCTCCGGCAATGATCATCGGGCGCTTGGCCGCAGCGAGTCGGGTGGCGGCCTGATCCAACACCTCGGCTGAGGGCAGGCCACGCCCGGGACGGCGCACCACGTCATTGCTCCAGTCGCGTTTTATCGGCGCGGCCAATACATCCAGCGGCACCGAGATGTGCACCGGCCGTGGCCGCTCGCTGTTGAACACCGCGTAGGCACGGGCGATCAACTCGGGCAAGTCTTCAGCGCTGAGCGCCACTGCCGAAAATGCCGTGATCGGTGCGGTAATCGCACGCTGATCCTGGGTTTCATGCAGGCTGCCCCAGCCTTTGCCGAGGCTGGCGGTGTGGTTGACGCTGGAGATCACCAGCATCGGAATCGAGTCGGCATACGCCTGGCCGATGGCCGTGGCGGCATTGGTCACGCCGGGGCCGGTGATCACAAAGCACACCCCCGGCTTGCCGCTGACCCGCGCATAGCCGTCGGCCATGAACCCGGCGCCCTGTTCGTGGCGCGTGAGCACATGGCGAATGCCGCTGCCCGGCAAGCCGCGGTACAGCTCCAGGGTGTGCACCCCGGGAATACCGAACACCGTGTCGACGCCATAGTTGGCCAGCAAACGCACCAGGGCCTGGCCGCCGGTCATGGTTTTATCGTGCATGCTCATCTCCTAGACGAATCAATGCATCGACCGCCGTGGCGCCTCGGGCACTGACCAACAATGGGTTCACATCCAGCTCCAGCAACTGCGCGGCGTTGGCGCAGCCGTAATCGGCCACCGCGCGAATGGCCGCCACCAGCGCGTCCAGGTCCGCCACTTCACGCCCGCGAAAGCCTTGCAACAAGGCAGCGCTGCGCAGGTTGAGCAAGGCGTGGCGGATGGCGCCGTCGGTGGTCGGCAACAGCAGGCTGCAACTGTCTTTGAGCAGTTCAACCAGAATGCCGCCAGTGCCGATGACCAGGGCCAGGCCGAAATCGTTTTCGCGCTTGATGCCCACGATCAACTCGGCGAGCGGCGGCGCGGCCATGGCTTCCAGCAACAATTGATCGAAAACGACACCCGGCGCATACGCTGCGATTTGCCCGCGCATGTGTTCGAGCGCTGCCGACAGCGCAACGCCGTCTTGCAGGTTCAGCGCCACGGCCCCCGCTTCGGTTTTGTGCGGCAAGTCGGCGCTGACCGCCTTGAGTACCAAGGGGTAGCCCAATAACGTCGCGTCCGCGATTGCCCGCCCTGGCGTACTTAACATCGCGGCCGGCGTGCTCAGGCCGAAAGCGCGCAGGGCTTGCTTGGAGGCCCATTCATCCAGGGCCAGGCCCTGCCCTGCAAGGGGCTGCGGGCAGAGCGGTGCAAGTATCGACTCACCCCGTTCGAGCAGCACACGCCGGTTGTTTTGATAATTGGCAATGCGGCCCCAGGCGGCGAGCGCGTCCTCCACGCCTTGCAGCGCGGCAATGCCGTGAGCATGCAGACGCTCGCGGGCGTGCACCGGGAGTAATTCGGGGAAGGCCGAGGTGACGAAACCGGTCTTGCCATGGCGGCTGAGCGCGCTGCAAAACAGGTCGAGCAGCAGGTCGCACTCTTTGCGCTCGCCGGTAAATTCCGCCGGGTAATCGAGCACCAGCATGACGGCGTCGGCGTCGGTGCGCAGGGCCGTGTCGAGCATGCTGTGGAGCGCTTCGCGGTCGCCCCAGATGGCCGTGGTGAAATCCAGCGGGTTGACCAGGTTGGCGTAGCTGGGCAGCACCTGCGCAAGTTCGCCGCGCTGGCCTTCGTCAAGTGCGGGCAAGGCCAGGTGGTTGCGTTCGGCGTAGTCGGCAATCAGCCCGGCATCGCCGCCGGAACAGGCCAGTGCCATCAGGCGGTTGCCCGCCGGAAGGTTGCCACATGCAGCGGCCTTGAGGGTTTCGACAAAACCCACCGGCCCGCTGACGCGAATCACGCCCAAGCGGGCAAACAGGCTGTCGTACAGCGCGTCGGAGCCAGACAGCGAGCTGGTATGACTCAAGGCCAGCTCGGCACCGAGCTGCGAAACGCCGGTTTTCAGCGCGATGATCGGAATGCCCTTTTCCAACGCCTTGTGCGCTGCACGGGCAAACCCCGGCACATTCTTCAAGCCTTCCAGGTGCAAGCCGATGGCGGTGACGCGCGGCTCGTCGAGCAACACGTCCATCAACTCGGCCACGCCCAACTGCGCCTGGTTGCCGACCGAGGCCATGTAAGCCACGGGTAACGAGCGGTCACTCATCGACAGGTTGTAGGCGAAGTTGCCGCTCTGGGTCAGCACGGCCACGCCCTTTTCTACCGACTTGCCGCCATGGGCCACCGGCCACAGCGCCGAGCTGTGCAGGTAGTCGAGCAGGCCGTAGCAGTTGGGGCCGAGCAAGGCCATCTGCCCGGCGGCCAGCAGCAGTTGCTGTTGCAACGCGGCACCGTCGGCGCCGGTCTCGGCAAAACCTGAGGCGTAACAGATGGCGCCGCCGGTGCCGATGGCTGCGAGTTCAGCCACACACGTCAACGTCAGCTCACGGTTGGTGGCGATAAACACTGCGTCCGGGCCGCAGGGCAAATCGGCCACGCGGCGCACACAGGGAATGCCGTCAAGGCTGTCATGCTGCGGGTTGACCAGCCACATCGGCCCGTCAAAACCGCCCTCGGCGCAGCGCTTGAAGGCGCGGGCCATGCTGCGCCCGCCAACGAAGGCCAGGTGCCGGGGCGCCAGCAGGCGCTTGAGGTTGTCGCGAATAGCCTGGGACATAAACGTTCTCCGCGCGATCAGCGCAACAGCGGCCGCAGCAGTTCGCGGGCGATGATATGGCGCTGGATTTCCGAGGTGCCTTCCCAGATCCGCTCGATCCGCGCGTTGCGCCAGATGCGCTCGACCGGGCCTTCATCCATCAAGCCCATGCCGCCGAAAATCTGCACGGCTTCGTCGGCGACCTTGCCCAGGGTTTCACTGGCAAACAGCTTGGCCATGCCGGCTTCGCCATCGGTCATGCTGCCCTGGTCCATTTTCCAGGCGGTGTGCAGGGTCAAGAGTTCGGCGGCGCGAATCTGCGTGGCCATGTCGGCCAGCTTGAAGCTCACGCCTTGATAGGTGCCGATGGGCTGGCCGAACTGCTTGCGGTCCGCCGCCCATTGCAACGACACATCCAGCGCACGCTGGGCCTGCCCGACGCAGTTGGCGGCGACCATCACACGGCCGGCGGTGAGCCAGGCGTTGGCGACTTCCCAGCCTTTGCCCACGTCGCCAAGGACCTTGGACGCCGGCACACGGCAGTCGTCGAAGAACATTTCGTAGGTGTGATAACCGCGGTTGCTCACGCACTTTGGCCCACGGCGGATGGTCATGCCGGGCGTGCCGCGATCCACCAGAAACGAGGTCACCGCGTTGCGCTGGCGGCCGTTGTGTTCATAGGTGTCGGTGACGGCGAAGACGATGGCGAAGTCGGCGTGCCCGGCATGGCTGATGAAGTGCTTGCTGCCGTTGATCACGAAGTCATCACCGCTGCGCACGGCACGGGTCTTGATCGCGTTGGCATCGGAGCCGGCACCCGGTTCGGTCAGGGCAAAGCAGTCAATTTTCCGGCCCTGGACACAGGGCAACAAGTAGTCCTCGATTTGCGCACCGGTGCACGCCATCAGAATCTTCGAAGGCCGTGCGACAAACACATGCAGCGCCCAGGAGACCTTGGACAGCTCGCGCTCGATCAGCGCCTGGGACAGGTAATCGAGCCCACCGCCGCCGACCGCTTCCGGCATGTTGAAGGCATAGAAACCAGCGGCGATCGCCTTGTCGCGGATCTGCGCGGCAAGCTGCGGCGACACCTCATCGGCACGGTCTACCGCTTCCTCGTGGGGCAACAATTCCCTGGCAACAAAGCTGCGTACCGCGTCCACCAACATGTCTTGTTCTTGGCTGAGCTGGAAATTCATGGCGCTACCCGTCGTGTGGAAAAAGAGGTGTCGTGTTTATTCGCCGGAGAAGCTCGGGAGGCGTTTTTCCACAGACGCACGCAGCGCTTCGGCGCCGTCGGCACTGCGCCCGCACAGCAGGCCTGCAGCGAGTTCCGCGTGCAGTTGCTCCGGCAGGGTGCGCGCGGCGCCTTCGCGAATCAGGGTCTTGGTCTGGGCGAAGGCGAAGGTTGGGCCTTTGGCCAGGCGCGCGGCCAATTCGGCGGTGTGGGCGTGCAGTTGATCATCGGCGACCACTTCACCCACCAGCCCGGTCGCGAGGGCGCGGTCGGCGCTCCACAACTCGTCGAGGAACAACAGGCGCTTGGCCTGTTCGCTGCCGATCAGGCGCGGCAAGTGCCAACTGGCACCGGCGTCCGGCGAGTAAGCCATGCTGGTGTAGCCAGCCTTGAAGCGCGCCGACTGCGCGGCGATGCGCAGGTCGCAGCACAGCGTCAGGTCCATGCCGGCGCCGACAGCGGTGCCGTTGATTGCGGCAATCGTGGGTTTGTCGAGGGTGTGCAGGCGGGTCATCAGGGCATGGGCGGTTTCGGTCCAGCCGTAGGTTTCGAGGGCGCCACGCGCTTCGGCGTCGGCCCATTCAGCCAGGTCGGCACCAGCGCAGAAACTGCGACCGCTGGCGGTCAACACCACCACGCGCACAGCGGGGTCCGTGTTGAAAGCGTCGAGCAGGGCATGCAGATGCTTGAGGGCCGGGATGTCCAGTGCATTGCGTTGCGGGCCACGGTTGAGGGTGATCCAGGCAACGCCTGCTTGCACGTGAGTGAGCACAGGCGAATCGGTGGTCATGGCGTCCTCGAATTATTTTAGTTGGCGTGAGGGGTGCGACATGGCGAGATACTAAACGAGTGTTCAGTAACGTGGCAATCGGCAAACTGCAAATATTTTCAGTGGGGAAATAACGGCCCGAACAGCGCGCTCAGGCGGCGAGATGGGCTCAGGGTTTGAGCTGGTAACGCTGGCGGCCGCCGTTCTGCAAGCCGTCGACCCAGGCCTCGCAGATCTGGATGCCCTGCTCTGGCGTGAAGGTGCCGGGGTTGAGCCCGGACTCCAGCCACAGGCCGTCAAGCAAGGCGCTCAAGCCGATGGCGGCGAGGTCGGCATCGAACTGCTCCCAGCCCTCCTCCTTCGCCATATCCGTCAGCGCCGAACGCATGATGGTGCGGTACTCGCCGTAGGAATGTTCATGGGCCAGGTTGATCGCGGGCGCGGTCTTGACGGCGCCCCAGAACACCAGCCAGGCATCGAGCAGATGCGGGTCGAGCAATTCGGCGGAAAACGAGCCACGAAACAACGCCGACAAACGCTCGCGCGGGTTGGGCGGCGCCTTGGCCATGGTCGCGCGCAGCAGGCCCATGACCTGGCTTGTGATCGTGCGATAAGCCTCAGCCACCAGCTCATCCTTGCCCGAGTAGTGGTGACTGATCAGCCCCACCGACACGCCCGCCTCGGCGCTGATCTTGCGGATCGACGCGCCCTGGAAGCCGTCACGCTTGAGGCACGTGAGCGTCGCCTGGACCAGATTGGCCTTGCGTAACTCCGGCTCCATCCGGGAAAAACGGGATTCCTGGGTCATGTGGCGATTTCCTGCGGTTGAGTCGGCAGCACGACTCTACATCAGTCGCGGTAGCCGGGCGAGGTGGCGGCGCAAGTGATCCGGGTGACTGCACCGACGGCACTTTAGCCGCTGGCGCTAATGGAGACGTTTCCTACGGGAACTGGCGACGGTGGCGCGGCGCGCCATCAGTGGTGAGTGGCGAATGCGCTTGCTATAAAAATGGCTACTTCTTTTCGAGGCTGTCGCCATGCTTTTAATGCATTTGATGTTTGGGAGACCGACGCAGGCTGATTGGGATCGAGCAAGAGACGTCAAGTCCCGTAAAACGTGGAAAGTCGTGCCCGGAGGCATTGGCCTGGACGCCGCCGAAGTGCTGGCGTCAGAGCAGTACAGATTAGCTGTACGCCAGGTGCGCAAAATGGAGGCCGACGATTCATGGGCCTGCTGATCATCCCGCCATTACTGGTCAGCGGTTACGTTGTCTGCACCAGGCACCCGTTTTATTACGTGCGCCTGCACCGTTTTCAAGGGCAACTGCTCTACTTGCAAGTCGCGAGGCTGGGCATGGTTTGCCTGATCGTTGCAACGTTCCTGAGTGCAGCTATTTGGGTGCTGTCAAAGCAGAAGATCCATATCGCAGGATACGAGATTGCTTCGGACTACAGCACCTACCTGGGCAACCTGTTGGTGCACCTCGATATAGCCAATGAGAGAAACTGCACGCTGTGGGTCTTTCTGATCCAGGCAGGGCTGACTGCTTTGGTTATCCCTTTCTTCTGGGCAAGGCTCTATGGCCGCGTGAGGAAAAAAATACTGGCACTGGAAACGGATGCACAACTCTATTCCTTGCTTTGCCTGGGTCTTCTGGAGGGCAACCCATTCAGAATTTTACTGAAAGAATCCATCGTGCAATTCGCGCCGTGCATGTTCAGCTTAAGTGATCGCAAGGTCTATGTCGGGATTGTCTTATTCGCCGGAACACCGACGGAATCCGAAGGTGTCGACCATGCGTTCAGCTTGCTCCCCATACTCAGCGGCTATCGCGACAAGGACACGCTGGAGGTCACCTTCAACACTCACTACGCGCACACAGAACAGCCGCTCCCCATTCTGCTGATCCAGGAAAACGTCATCTGCGCCACGCGCTTTGACTTCACCGCCTGGAACACTTTCCAGTCGCGCAAAAACCGCAAGGCGCGACAAGGGCAGTTTTACCACCGCCCTGCGCGCCCTTTGGGAGCCCCACGCGCCTGCGCATGAGGCTCAACGCCAGCGTCAATCAAATTTCCAGTTCAACCCCACGCGCAACATCTGCCCATCGTTCTTGAACTTGGAGTCATACCCGGTACCCGCCCCGCCGCTGCCCGGAATCACCGCCACGTTGAGTTTGTCTTCGCCCAGGTCGTAGTACAAATATTCGGTCTTGAACGACAGGTTCTTGGTGATCGACTGCTCGATACCGGCACCCACCGTGTAGCCCATCTTGAAGTGGCTTTGATCGCCGCTGAATTGGGTATTGCCGGTTGGGCCGAACATGTCGATGCTCTGGCTGGTTTCACCGTAGGCCAGGCCGGCCGTGCCGTAGATCAGGGTATGGTCGAAGGCATAACCGAAACGCCCACGCAGGGTGCCGAGGTATTTGATCTTCGACTCGAATTTGTTGTTCAGCGCCAGATGGGTGTTGAGTTGCGACGTGCCGATAGTGCGGCTGTCTTGCAGGTCGGTGTGGGAGATATCCGCTTCGACACCCGCGACCCACTGACCGAACTGGTAGTTGTAGCCGATTTGCGCGCCGCCGAGCAGGCCATTGCGGTCCAGGTCTACGCGGCCCGGGCGTGCGCCGCCGTTGATGTTGGCGATGTTCGGTGCGGCCTGGCCCTTGGTATTGACGTCACCATCGCCACCAAAACCGTAGCCGGCGCTCAAGC
>NZ_JBARTQ010000275.1:0-17963 GCF_049645325.1 Pseudomonas sp.
GTGATACTTGACCAAAAAGCTCGCGGTGTCCTGGTTGGTCTTGAACGCGCCGGAGTCTTCAATCCCGTACTTGTTCTTCCAGTAGTCGTATTCGAAACCGACATACAACTGCTTCTCGCCCCAGTGCAGCGCCTTGCCCAAGTCGTATTTAACCTGTGGGTTAATGTGCATGTTGGCGTGGTAAGTGCCGCGTGAAGTCTTGTCGTTATCGACTACCCAGTCGATGTACCCGTCGATCAATACATTGGAATCACCCACGGGAATGGTGTACGACCATACCGGCGTGATTTGCCAAATGTTGTCACCCGGACGATTGCCCTCGGTCTGGCGCTGGTAGAAGTTCAGCTGGAAGTAGTCGAAACCGGGGATGTTCAAGTCAAAGCCAGGGCCAAACAAGTACGACTCGCTATCGCCTTCGCCGAACTCATAAGTGAGGGCCAGCAATACGTCTTTGATCGGGCCGAATGACAAGTCTTTGTCAAAGATTTTACCGAACGACAAACGCGGGCTGAACTCGCCGTAGTAGGTGCTTGGGCCGACGTTGCCGTCTTCCTTGCCGTTGTAAAAGATGCGGTCGACGAACAGGAAGTTGTCGCCGTACTTCCAGGCGTCAGCATGTTCGAAGGTGACGGTTTGCTGGATCTGCGGGTTGACGGTGAAGTTCTTGCCCCACAGGTAAGTCAGGCTGTTGTTCTGCCACTGCAACAAGTCACCGGCTACGGCCTGGCCACCGGCCAGCAGGGATCCTGCCACCATCAGGCCTTTCAACATAGGTTTCATTCGGTTGCTCCCGAGTCAAAGTTTTAGGGTTGTTTTTTTCTACGCAGGCGCTCTGGTGTGGCGCCTTTTGGTTCGCTGCAAAAATCGTCTGTTTGGTCAGCTTTAATGCTTTTAGCAAGAGCTGCGCCAAGGTGTTCAAAAAGCCAATAAAACGCCTTCGGCTGCACAGGGTGCAGTCGAGTCCAGAGGGTTTTTTGTACACGTTGGCCGCAGACAGTGGGCCAGGATAAGTTGGCCCTGCAGTCAGCTTTTACATTCGCTGTTTTTTTTTGAGTCGATTCGAGCGGGCGCGGAGAATACTGGCTCCCAGGCCTTGGCTCAAGTGCGCTGTTAGAGCGCGCGTGGGGCGAGAATGGGGCGCGGCTTGTGGCCGGCCCCAGGTGAATGGCGTGCATGTGGGTACTTCCTGTTGGGTATTATTCTTGTTGTTTTTTACTAACAGGCGGAATCAATGCGTGTGGGCAACGGCGGGTCGTTCAGCGCCGCCGAGGATGTTGAACAGTATGTTCAGCGACAATGCACTGAGGGTGGCCATGGCAATCCCGCTGTGGGTAATCGGGCTCATCCACAGTGGCAGTTGCGCGAAGAACTCAGGACGCACCACCGGGATCAAGCCCATGCCGATGCTCACCGCCACCAGCAACTGGTTGCGGCGGTCGGCGATGTCGGCTTCTTGCAGGATCTTGATACCGGTGGCTGCGACCATGCCGAACATGGCGATCGCCGCGCCGCCCAATACTGCGGGCGGGATCGAGGCCACCAGGAAGGCGGCCTTGGGCAGCAGGCTGAGCACAATCAGAAACGCGCCGGCCATGATCGTCACCGAGCGGCAGCGCACGCCGGTCATCTGCACCAGGCCGATATTCTGCGCGAACGAGGAGTGGGTAAAGGTGTTGAAAAAACCGGCGAAGAACGACGCGCCGGCATCACACAGTAAACCGCGCCGCAGCATTTTCGGCGTGACCTCTTGGCCGGTGATCTTGCCCAGGGCGAGGAACATGCCGGTGGACTCGACGAAGATGATCACCACCACCAGGCACATCGACAAAATCGGCGCCAATTCGAATTTCGGCATGCCGAAATGCAGCGGCGTGACCACCTGCACCCACGGCGCCTGGGCCAGGCCGCCGAGGTCGACCATGCCGAGCACGCCGCACAGGCCATAGCCGAGCGCCATGCCGATCAGCACCGAGATGTTTACCCAGAAGCCGCGCATAAAGCGGTTGATCAGCAAGATCGTACCCAGTACCAGCGCGGCAATCGCCAGGTAAACCGGGGAGCCGAACGTCGCGGCAGCGCTGCCGCCACCGGCCCAGTTCACGGCCACCGGAAACAGTGACAGGCCAATCGCGGTGATCACCGTGCCAGTCACCAGCGGTGGGAAAAAGCGCACGACCTTGGACATGAACGGGGCGATGAGTATGCCGAAGAAGCCCGCAGCGATGGTCGCGCCGAAGATGCCCTGCAAGCCGATACCCGGCATGCCGGCCATGGCGACCATGCTGCCGACGGCGGCGAAACTGGCGCCCATCATCACCGGCATGCGAATGCCCACCGGGCCGATGCCGAACGACTGCACCATGGTGGCAATGCCGGCGACCAGCAGGTCGGCATTAATCAGGAAAGCGATTTCTTCACGGCTCAGGCCGGCGGCCTGGCCAATGATCAGGGGCACGGCGACGGCGCCGCCGTACATCAGCAAGACGTGTTGCAGGCCTACCAGAATCAGTTGCAAGAGGGGCAGCCGCACCATGGCGGGCGCGGCAGGAATCTGCGGTTCGACTAACTCGGTCATGCAACACCTCGGATCTTTTTATTGTTGTGTTGTTCGGCATTCAATTGCCGGGTGGAGCGCACTCTACAAATTTGCACAGGGTTAAATGTGGGAGCAGGCAAGCCAGCTCCCCCATTGGATCTGTGTGAATCAGTCAGTCAGTTGGTACGCGCCCCCTGATTGATCCAGGTGCCGATCAAATCCCGCTCCTGCTGGGTCATCTGCGTAATGTTGCCCAGCGGCATGATCTGACTGGCCACGGCCTGCGCTTGAATACGCGCCGCCTGCTGCTGGATCTGCGTCGGGGTGTCGAACATCACGCCTGCCGGTGCGGTGCTGAACAACGGGCTGGTCGGCTTGGCCGAATGGCACACCGCGCAGCGTTCCTGAATCACCCCGTGCACCTTGTCGAAATCAATCGAGGCCTGCGCAGGTGCCGCTGCGGCAGCCGGTTCAGCGGGCGCCGCCGGTGCCGCCGGTTTCAAGCCACCGCCCAATGCGGTTTCCGGCAATGGTTGGTACTCGATGGCGGCGGGTGCCTTGGCCACATCCGGAGCCGTCGAAACGGGTTTCGGGCCGGTCACGTACGCCAGGCAGATCATCGCCAGCGCGCCAACCGGCAGCGTCCACGCATATTTCTGGCTGTTGTGACGGGTATTGAAGTAGTGCCGTACCAACACCGCCGCCACCGCGATACCGGCCAGGATCAGCCAGTTGTATTGGCTGCCATAGGTGCTCGGGAAGTGGTTGCTGATCATGATGAACAGCACCGGCAAGGTGAAGTAGTTGTTGTGACGCGAACGCAGCAAACCCTTGGCCGGCAATGCCGGGTCGGGCGTGCGGTTTTCCGCGATCGCCGCCACCAACGCGCGCTGGGCGGGCATGATGATGCGGAACACGTTACCGACCATGATGGTGCCGATCACTGCACCCACGTGCAGGTAAGCGCCGCGGCCGCTGAACACCTTGCTGAAGCCGTAGGCCGCCGCAATCAACAGCACAAACAGAATGAAACCGAGCAGGGCAGGGCGTTTGCCCAGGGCCGAGTCGCAGAGGAAGGAGTAGATGAACCAGCCGGCGAACAGTGAGCCAATGCCCAGCAACACGCCTTCGGTGCCGCTGAGCGTGCTGCCGGGGGCGAGCAGGTACAGCGTCGGGTTGAGGTAGAACACCACGCACAGCAGCGCGACGCCCGACATCCAGGTGAAATAGGCTTCCCATTTGAACCAGTGCAGGTTGTCCGGCATGGTCGGTGGGGCCAGTTTGTATTTTTCCAGGTGGTAGATACCGCCACCGTGGATCGCCCACAAGTCACCGGCGAGGCCGTCCTTGGGGTTGACGCGATTGAGGTTGTTTTCCAGCCAGACGAAATAGAAGGAAGCGCCGATCCACGCGACGCCAGTGATCATGTGAACCCAGCGTACGCTCAGGTTCAGCCATTCCAACAGATGTGCTTCCACAGTCTTTACCTCTCGCCTGTCACCCTTGTTGTCGGGTGATCCGGCCTTCTCTTATTGGTGGGGGGCGAGGATCAACCGCTCATCCTCTTTGAAAAAATGCTCATCGCAGTTATTGCCTGTGCCACTGCGATCAACCACCAGGAAGTCATCCCGCTTTTCGATCGTCAGCACCGGGTGGTGCCAGACGCCGCGATGGTAATTAATGCCCTGCCTGCCGTTGGTAACGAAGGCGCGGACCAAGCCCGATACAGGTTCATCGCCAAGTGGCGCGACCACGATCAGAAAGGGGTTGCCGAGCAGCGGTATGAACGCCTGGCTGCCCAGCGGGTGTCTCTCCAGCATGCACACGGTCAGCGGCATGTCCTGCGCGTCGGCGCGGAAGATGCTGATGATGGCGTTGTCTTCAGGCTGTGCGGTTTCTACCGTTGCCAGCTTGTGAAAACGCATGGTCGACCCGTTGTTGATCATGAAGTGATCGCTGCCATCGGTTTCGATGACGTCTCCGAAAGGGGCGAAGGCTTCTTTGGTCAGGGGTTCGATCATCAGTGTGCGCATGGCTGTCTTCTTATCCGGATTCTGTGTTGTTTGTTCTATTGCTATCGCGGGCAAGCCCGGCTCCCACATTTTGATCTGCGAATACATTCAAATGTGGCAGCTGGCTTGCCTGCGATGGGCTCACCGCTTATTTAGCTACTTTGCCCAATACGCGCAAACGGCTCACACCACCATCGGGAAACACGTTGAGGCGAATGTGAGTAATCGGGCCCAGCGCCTTGATCTGCTCGGCGAAGCTGTGTTCGGCGTGCATTTCCAGTTTCTGCGCCGGCAGCAGTTCGCGCCAGAACAGCGATTGGGTTTCGATCTGGCTGTCGGTGCCGCCCTTCACGAACGCGCCCTGGATCGAGCAGGTGTCCGGGTAGTTGCCCTTGAAGTGCAGGGTGTCGACGATGACCTTCTCGATTTCGCCAGGGTGACCCAGGGCGACAATCACCCAGTCATTGCCCGGCGTACGACGACGTGCAGTTTCCCAACCGTCGCCCATGTTGATACCACGGCCCGGGTTGAGGATGTTGCTCATGCGACCGAAGTGTTCATCGGAGCACGCCAGGGCGCGGCCACCGTTGAGGGCCGAGGCCAGGTCGACTTGTTCGTTGTCGCCCACCGACGACCAGTCGCGGAACGGAATGCCGTACACACGCAGACGGGCCACGCCGCCATCCGGGTAGATGTTGAAACGCAGGTGGCTGAAGGCCTGGTCGTTGTTGATCTCGTGGTAATGGTGGCTGTTGCCTTGCAGCTCGACGGCCGACAGCACTTCCACCCACTGGGTGGTGTCATCAGGGTCGCCCGAGGCCAGGAAGCAGGCTTCCAGCGAGGCAGACGGCGGAAAGTTGCCGGTGAAGAATGAAGTGTCGATGTCCACGCCCTTGATCGAGCCGGGCACGCCCAGGCGAATCACGGCGCTGTCGTAGCCTTCGAAACGCTTGCGGCGCGACTCCCAGCCGTCCATCCACTTGCCGTTGTCATCGAAAACGCCCTCCTTCCACACGGCCGGGGTCGGCTGGAACAGGCGGTTGGCGTCAGCGAACCAGTCATCGGTCACCGAAAGGATCTTGGTGCCCAGTCGGGCGTCGGCCAGGTTGACGAACTTCTCGAAAGGTACGGCGTAAGCTTTCATTCTTCTTGTCTGCCTTGAATTGAGTGGCTTGGGATGCTCGCCAGGCCCTGGGCGTCATGAGCGCTCGGGCCAGGTCTGCTAAAGGGTCAGTAATCGGAACAACGCGATTTTGTTGATCTCGGCCAGGGCGCATTTGAACTCGGTGTCTGCCGAGTTGTGAATGCGCGTTTCGAACGCGGCCAGGATCTGGTGCCGGTTGCTGCCTTTTACCGCCATGATGAAGGGAAACTTGAACGTGGCTTTGTAGGCATCGTTCAGCTCGGTGAAGCGAGAAAACTCCTCACTCGTGCATTGGTGAATACCGGCGCCAGCCTGTTCATGGGTGCTGGCTTCGGTCAACTGGCCCTGGACGGCCGCACGGCCTGCCAGGTCCGGGTGAGCATTGATCAGGGCCAGTTGACTGGCATGATCAGCGCTCAACAGGATATCGCTCATGCGCTGGTGCAGGGTTTCGATCTCATCGATCGAGCTGTCCTGGCCCAGGTCGAAGGCCTTTTCGGCCACCCATGGCGAATGTTCGTAGATATCGGCGAAGGCGTTGATGAATTCATCGCGGCTCAGGGTCGATGGTTTCAAGGTTTGGAACGTAGTCATTTCGCCGCTCCCGAGGCCGGGTGGGTTGCGTGCCAGTGACGGGCGATGTCGACGCGGCGCGTGAACCACACCTGCTCATGGCCTTTGGCGTATTCGATAAAGCGCTTCAACGAGGCCAGGCGCCCAGGGCGGCCGATCAGGCGGCAATGCAGGCCGATGGAGAGCATTTTCGGGGCCTCGGCACCTTCGGCATACAGCACGTCGAACGCGTCCTTGAGGTACTCGAAAAAGTCATCGCCCTTGTTGAAACCCTGCACTTGGGTGAAGCGCATGTCGTTGGTGTCCAGGGTGTAGGGGATCACCAGGTGCGGCTTGCCGGTCGGGTTGTTGGGTTCCCAGTAGGGCAGGTCGTCGTCGTAGGTGTCGCAGTCGTAGAGGAAGCCGCCTTCCTCCATCACCAGCCGGCGGGTGTTGGGGCCGGTGCGCCCGGTGTACCAGCCCAGCGGGCGCTCGCCGGTCAGTTCGGTGAGGATGCGGATGGCTTCGAGCATATGCTCGCGCTCCTGGGCCTCGTCCATGTACTGGTAGTCGATCCAGCGGTAGCCGTGGCTGCAGATCTCGTGGCCGGCGTCGACCATGGCGCGGATCACATCCGGATGGCGCTGGGCGGCCATGGCCACGGCAAAGATGGTCAGCGGGATGTCGAATTCTTTAAACAGCTTGAGGATGCGCCACACACCGGCACGGCTGCCATACTCGTACAGCGACTCCATGCTCATGTTGCGCGCGCCTTGCAGCGGCTGGGCCGAGACCATTTCCGAAAGGAACGCCTCGGACTCTTTATCGCCGTGCAAAATGTTGCGCTCGCCGCCTTCTTCGTAGTTGAGTACGAAAGACAACGCAATGCGCGCCTTGCCCGGCCAGTGGGGGTGAGGAGGGTTACTGCCGTAACCGATCAGGTCGCGTGGGTAGTCAGCGCTCACTGCAGTCTTCCTTCTTGTTCGTGATCATTCATGTGGCGGCCGGGCAGTGAAATGACTGGGTGGCGTCACAGCGATGAGTGATTGTATACAACTTATCACCGACTTTGTAAGCCTACATTTCTGCATTTTTTCCGTAGACCTCTGTTTAAACGGTGTAGCAAGAAACTTGCCTGACTGGTCAGCTAATGGATAAAAGGTCGTTTAAAAGCAAGGATTACTCTCCAATTGCGCTATCGGTCAACACAGGCGAGCAGATCCACAGCTTTGTGATTTTTATTGTGTACAATTTTTTTAAAAAGTGTCTTAATCAGCCGTCGCCGGCTTTTTCGATGCCCTGAAAAAGTGCAGGCTCCTCATCCACTGACTTCGGGAGGCGCGTAGACGCCATGGGACGTTTGACCACACACGTTTTGGACGCCGCACACGGCTGCCCCGGCAGCGCTATCAAGGTTGAGCTGTACCGCGTCGAAGGCGCGCAGCTTGAACTGGTCGCCACCGCCGTGACCAACAGCGACGGCCGCTGCGACGCGCCAGTGCTGCAAGGCGATGACTACCGCACAGGTGTGTACCAGCTGCAATTCAGCGCCGGCGACTACTACCGCGCCCGTGGCGTGCAATTGCCTGAACCTGCGTTTCTCGACGTGGTGGTGCTGCGTTTCGGCATCAGTGCCGAACAGGATCACTACCATGTCCCCCTGCTGATTTCGCCCTACAGCTACTCCACGTATCGCGGTAGCTGAGTCGTCACCTCGCTTCACACCCCCAAAGCTCTTCGTTGGTTTTTTGCCCGCCCACACTGCGGGCTTTTTTTTGCCTGAAGGTTGGCCGGCCAATTATGTAACGCACTGCGCAAGGCGCGAGTGCCTAGGCTCGGGTTTTCAGCCCAGAAGGCGCCGCCATGCGCACAGACACTCCCGACTCTGCCCCCTCGGCCGTTGAATTCGACGATCCCGCCACCACCCCGGCGCAACGCCTGGCGGCCCTGCGCACGTTGCTGACCCGGCGTATCAACGCCACGGCCCACCCCAGTCGCACCCTCAACCAACTGTATGGCGCCTCTGTGCGGTGCGCCGAAACCGCGAAAACCATGCGCGCGTTACTGGGTCGTTCACCACGCATCCTGAGCGTGATTCACCGAGCCTTGCGCGATGCTTTTGCGATGGACCCGGGCAAATTGCTGTTCAGCGAGCCGCCGCCGCCCCGCGCGGCAGAGCGCGTCGACAGCCTGATCGACAGAGCCCTGGCGCTGTTTCGCGACCCCGGTGTGCCGATCAATATTCATCATTTCACTCGCTTGAGTGTCCAGGGCGAGGCTGATTGCAGCCTGCCGTTCAACGCAAAGGAGGCGATGGACCGCGTCGTCAGCCTGGGGCTGAAGGGCCGTATCGACAGTGCCGTGTCAGGGTACTGGCAGCAACTGGCAGAAGGCAGCGCGTTGGCGCGGCGCGAACGTTGGGCGCAGTTGCACACCGCGCTGCTGGCGGACCAGGCGTTCCTCGCACAGCAGCTGTTTCAGCTGTCGCCGGCGGGCTACCAGATGGTCAAGCAATTGCTGGATGCGCCGACGCTTGAGGCGCGTCGGCAGGCCGGTGGCGACTGGGCCAGGGTGCGGGTGGGCCAGGTTACGTGGCCGCACGCGACACAGGGTGTGCTGGCGATTCCAGGGGCCTTGCACCTTTACCGAGACGGTGCCGCGCAGTCGCTTCAGGTGATTTACCTGCCGGGGTTGGCGCAGGCATTTCATGAGTTCGAGAACTGGGAGCAGGTGCAGCAACGCCTGCCCGCGCGGGTCCATACGTCGTTATTCAGCAAGCTATGGCACTACTTGCCTTTTGAACATCGGCACGCCGCGCCGAATGCCCTTCAGCCCGGCTCGGCAATAGCTGGCGATGCGCTGGCGCACAGCGCGCAAGCCTTGCTCGAAGAGCAGTGGCACAACGAGTGGGCGTGCGTTCTCTCGCTCGATTACGCCGTATCAGGTGCTCCGGAGGCCGTGTGGCCCAGCCGTAAAGTCGCAGGCTTGATGCGGTTTACCGAAAAAGGTCGCGAGCAACTGGTCAGCATGCTGCCGTTCGAGTCACTGCTGGAAAGTTTGCTGGACTGGGACGCGCAGCGCCGCGCACCCGAGATCAGCTTCGCAAGCCTTTCGCCGGACCTGTCGCGCAGCAGCCGTGAACGACTGTTGCTGCGTTACGAGACGGGCCTGGAGGTGCTGCTGGACGGTGACGGCGAGGCCTATCAGGCATTCGCCGGGCTCGAAGCAGAACGCCGCGACCTGGCGCGTAATGTCAGCCGCTGGGTACAAGGCAGCGAGCTGTTTCAAAAAGCCTTCTGGCTCGAACGTCCTGACGCCACGCGCAAGCGTGCGTCCATGGTGTTGAATGCCCAGCGCCAAGCCTGGCGTCGAGAGGTGCAGTTGCAACACCGGCTCACATTGATCGGGCAGGCTCACCTGGACAGGTTGCTGGAAGTCCTCGACACGCCCCTGGCAAGCGCACGGGCCGGCAGTGATACCCGCGTAGTGCGGGTTTCAGTGAACGGCGAAGCGGACAGTGTTTACCCGCTGATCGGTGTGTTTGCAGTGACCACTGCCGGCGCCCTGGCCGCGCCGCAAAGCGACCAGCCGGTAGCGCTGTTGGTCAGTGGCGATTTCGGCGGCCTGGCCGTATTCGACAGCCTCGACGGTTTATCCGAAGGGCTGCGGGCCAGCCTGGCAAGCCCGGACGGGTCGGTGCTGTGGCGCTGCATTGGCCGGGATGTGCGTGGAACTGCGCGCCTGGCGCTGGCTGCAACGGTGACGGTGGCGTACACCGACGTCGAGTACGACGTGCTGTATGAAGACCTCAAAACCCTGATCGAGCACTACGCTCGGTTAAACCTGCTGCTCGGCGCCAAGACTCAGCTGTTCAGCGAAGTGAGCGATACCTCCTTGGCCAGCCTCATGCTCGCCGAGGAATTGCGCGAACAGGTGCAGGTGCCCGTCAACGAAGCACGTACGCTGGCCATGGCCAACCTTGAGTTCATGCGGTTTGCCGCGCAGAAAGCCAGCGCGCTACCGGCTTGGCTGGCCACCGCCACAGTGGGCGAGCGCACGCATTACAAGCGGCTGCAGCGACGCTACCTGTCGAGTGCCATGGCCTGGGAAAACCGTCTGTGGCAGACCCTGCCACCGTTGCTTGAGTTTGCTCGCCGATTGCTGCTGGCCCAACTGACCCTGGATGGCTTTTACCCTGGGGTGGATGTCGACAAGCCACTGTTGGAGATGCCAGATGACGTCAGTGCGCATTTTTGTGGCTGGGCAAGCCATTGCACGCCGGGTGATCGCCACATCAAAACAACAGTCAGCCGCGAGCGTACGACCTTCAGCCTGTTGGAGCTGGCCCTGCACAACCTCGATCCCCAGGCGCCGTGGACCGAATGGCGCTTGAACCACGCGCGATTCCTCAACCCGGCCTGGAAAGCACGCTTGAGCCCGCGCTACCTGATCAAGACGTTATCGGCGCTGGACATCGGCGGTAAGTACAACCGGCTGATCGAGTTGGCGTTTCACCCATCGAACACTGCGTTGCCCCGCGCGCTGATTGATCGAGCCACGGAACAGCTTGGCCAGATGCAGCTGTTTTCAGCGCTCAGGCAGGGGCTGTCCGACGCAGCACAACAGTTGTTTACGACGTCGATGGCCGCGCGTACCGCTGCCGATTTGAACCAGCACGGCCAGCACGCGAGCCTGGGCTTCGTGCGCCTGTGTGCGCATACACTCAAGCACCCACGCCACATCACCGGCATTTTGGTGATGACCGATCGCCTTTCGCCGCTGTGCCTGGTGTATTGGCCGACGGCCTTGGGTTTCCCGCCGTTGAGTGAATACCCGAGTTGGCAGCGGGCAAGGGAAGCACTGAATAGGGGCGGTGCATCGGCCGAAAATGTAAAGGCACTGTCGCACCTCGTCGCGCCGGGTTGGGAGGGTGAAGCGATGGCCAGTTACCCGGGCTACCGAGCGCATTCGCCCACGTGGACTGTCCCGCTGATCAAGATTCTGCCCGCGCAGCTGGCGGGTTATGCGGTCCTTGAGATCTACGAAAGCATTCGGCGCTTTGTGCGCACCTTCAAGATCAAACACACCGTGGCCGCGGCGGACCCGCAAACCATTGAGGCGCAGATCAAGGAGCAGATCGAGGCTGAGCCGACGGAGTGGCTGGATATTGTGACCACGTCGCATTGCGACGCCAGCGCGCTGTTCGCCCATGGCCGTATGTTGGACATCCAGCAGCGCGCCCATGCCCGTGCGAATTCCGGCGCGACGCTGACACAGCACCGTGACGAGCGCTTGGGCGAGCAGTGGGATGCCACGGTACGTGGGCTTTTATCGTTCATTCCCGTGGTGGGCCTCGGCGTCAGCCTGTATGAAGTGTTGCTCGCCGCCCGGCGCTTTCACCTGGGCGGCACGCCTGAGCACGCGCTGGACGTCGCGTTTATCACGTTAATGACGCTGATCGATGTACTCACCTCGTTCATACCGGGCGCCAAACCATCTCGGCCTGGCGTGGCACCGGGGCGGGCTGTGATTCGCGCGGGTTTGCGCCAGTTGCATCGCCGTCAGGCGGTGGCCGCAAACGTCCTGTCGCCGCCTCAACCGGCGGCGCGCCTCACGAAACTGCTGGAGCGCTTCAACACGCCTTTTTCAACCGAGGGTGCCGTTGCCTTGCAAGGCCCGGGGGAGAAGGGTGTCTATGTGAGGAATGGCGAGCAATTCGTGGTGGACGGCGAGCGTCGCTACCCGGTGTATCGACGCGCGCAGGAAGAGGCTTTACGGGTAAAAAATTCGGCCGGGGGCAGCGAAGGCGAATGGGTGCTGTACCTGCGCGAGGACCGGGAATGGTTGCTCGGCGCCGATGCGCCGTCGTCCCCGCAACCAGGGCCCAGTTCCCGAATCTGGCAACCGTTTGTCGACCAAACGACCACGGAATGGACACCGCCCTCGCGCGCGGCCGTTGACGGCAGGATGCGTCAAACGTTGGCAGAGCCATACGCCTATGAGCCTTGGGCAATTCCCCCTCCGTTGATACTCAATGACTCGCTGCGAGAACAGAGGATTTTCGAGGTTTCCGTCTCGCCTCAGGTGCAGGGCTACAGGGTGGTGGAGCACAACGGTCGTCACTACCGTGTGCTGCCTGACGGTTCGGATGTATCGGCCCGGCAGGTGATGTTCATCCTGCGCAACCAAACCTTGCAGCATGCTGCATCGCTTGACCTTGCCTATTGGCTGGGGGCCGGTTTGGTTGATCAGCCGATTCCGGGGACCTTCGGTGCCAACGGCCAATGGACGTTTCATCGCCGGCTGTTCAACGAGCCATTAAACGTCTCGTTGATCCGGGCTTTCCCGGCCATGACGGCGAACAGTCGCAAGTTCCTGATAGAACGCTTGCTTGGATTATCCGACCCCAGTAAATCCCTGACCGCCACTCACCTGTTGAGGCTCAGGGCCACCTTGGACAAGTGGTTGGCGCCGGCTGCTATCGGGCAAACCGACGATTTGTTGAAACTGTTGCGGCCCCTGCGGAGCCCCACGCGTACCCGCCTCTATATCGGTAACGAAACGACGACCCCGGGCTTCGACCGGGTGGATTTCACCGTAAGCCGGATACCGGCCGCTGAATGGCGATCGGCCGGCCAAGGCACTCACGCCGAGCGGTCGGTATGGATGCAGCGCGAGGTTCGCGAGCAGCTTGAGCGACAGGGTTTCATCGTGCAGGCGGTGGGCAAAGGTCCGGGCGCTGGTGCATCGCTGGATTTCAGCTGCACTCACCCTCACTCTCAAAACCTGTATTACGTACTGACGCGCTGGATAAAAGACCCGCTCATCGTGTTTGCAGCGGGGCGGGTGATGCAATTGAGCGATGAGTGGTTTCGACTCAAACTCGCCAAAAACAGCTATGACGGTACGTTTGCACCTATCAAGCAAGCCATGGAGAAAAAACGCCTGGTGAAGATTATTGCGGGTGTCCAATGGACACCCACAGCGCCCCTGACGGTGTTTTTCGTCAAGTTCGGCAGCCTCAAGCCCGGAGTAGTGAAGCCGCGCCTGCCGCGCCAAAAAAGGCCGCACTCACCCGGTTGAACCAACTCTGGCCGTTGCCGCTGCGCAGGTAGCGTGCAGCGCCGTGGGCACTCAGGCCATAGGCCAGTTTGCACAGCAGGTCGAGCACGGTCCAGGTGGCAATCATGATCAGCAGTTGCGGCAGAAAGGCCTGTTGGCCATTGAGAAACTGCGGCAGGAAAGCGGCGAAAAACAGGATGTCCTTGGGGTTGCTGGCGCCCAATACAAACGCACGGCCAAACAGCGCGCGAAAACGCGGGACGGGTGCGTCATACGGCACTTCCGCGCTTTTGCCCGGCTGCCGCGATTGCCGCCAGCTCTGCCAAGCGAGGTAGAACAGGTACACGGCGCCGACGATTTTCAAGGCACTGAACAGTTGCTCGGACGCCAGCAGCAGGGCACCCAGGCCGAGGGCCGAGGCGCTGAGCAGGCAGATCGAGGCAAACACCCCGCCGAGGAACGCCGGGTATGAGCGGCGCAGGCCGTAGTTCAAACTGTTGCTGATCATCAGCAACGACAGCGGCCCCGGGATCAGGATCACCACCAATGCAGCACCACTGAACAGCAGCCAGGTTTCCAGGTTCATTTACATTGCTCCTTTCATGCAAAAGCCCCACCCGAAGGTGAGGCGGTTTAAAGCCCTTCCTGCGTTACAGGAAAATAAACTTGGCGATAAAGATCGCGCACAACACCCACAAGCTGATGGAAATCTCGCGGTACTTGCCAGTGCCAGCCTTGAGCGCCACATAGGTGATAAAGCCCAGCGCGATCCCGTCGGCTACCGAAAACGTCAACGGCATCATGATCGCCGTGACAATCGCCGGAATGCTGTCGGTGGCTTCGTCCCAATTGATATGGGCCATGCTCGCCATCATCAGCATTGCGACATAAATCAATGCGCCCGCCGTGGCATAGGCTGGAATCATCCCCGCCAGTGGTGCAAAAAACATTGCCGCCACAAACAGAATGCCCACGGTTACGGCCGTCAGCCCGGTACGGCCACCGGCGGCCACGCCTGCTGCACTTTCCACGTAGCTGGTGACCGGCGGCACACCGACCATGGCGCCGAACACGCTGGAAGCACTGTCGGCTTTCAGCGCGCGGGAAAGGTTATCGATCTTGCCATCGGCATTCACCAGCCCGGCCCGCTGCGCGACGCCCATCAGTGTACCTGCGGTGTCGAACATGTGTACAAAAAGAAAGGCAAAAACAACGCTTATCATGCTGACATTGAATACACCTTTCACGTCCATCGCCATCCAGGTCGGTGCCAGGCTCGGTGGGGTGGAAAGAATACCGTTGTAGTGCACCAGGCCCAAGCCCCAGCCGGCGAGGGTCACGGCGATGATGCTGATCAGGATCGCGCCGAATACGCGGTGGTAGCTGAGGATCGCGATCAACAGGAAGCACACGGCGGCCAGCAGCGGCGCCGGCTCATGCAGTGAGCCGAGCTTGATCAAGGTGGCCGGGCTCTCGACGATGATGCCGGCGGTCTTCAGGCCGATCACCCCGAGGAACAGACCGACGCCTGCGCCCATGGCATGGCGCAGGCTCACCGGAATGCTGTTGAGCAGCCACTCGCGCACGCGGGACAGGGTCAGGCCCATGAACAGCACACCGGAAATAAACACCGCACCCAGCGCGGTTTCCCAGTGGTAGCCCATGGTGCCGACCACGGTATAGGTGAAAAACGCGTTCAGGCCCATGCCCGGTGCCAGGCCCACTGGCCAGTTGGCGTACAAGCCCATCAACAGGCAGCCCAGCGCGGCGGCGATGCAGGTGGCAACGAACGCCGCGCCGTGATCAATGCCCGCGTCGGCCATGATGTTCGGGTTGACGAAGATGATGTAGGCCATGGTGATAAAGGTCGTGAGGCCGGCGATCAGCTCGGTCTTCACTGTGGTGCCATGCATGCTGAGTTTGAACAGGCGTTCCAACCAACTGTTGTTGGGCTGGGCGATTTCCAGCGTTGGGGCTTCGGATTTGCGGCTATCCACAGCGAGTACTCCTCAAGAGTTTTATTGTTATTTCCAGCGCCGGTCACAGATGTGGGCAACAGCGCTTTGAGGTACTGGCGGGTTTTGTTGACCAATAGGTCAGGAACTCGCACGAAGCGAATTATGCTTTTGTATACAAATAAAGCAAATAATGTTTTCGATTCTGCGTGCGAAAGGGGATGAAAGGCTAATTCGCAGCACTCAGCGCCTGATTCACCGCCAGCCACCCCGCGACCGCTGCTTCACCGGCTTCACCAAAGGCGCGCTGCAACAACTTGACCTGTTCGCGGCGCAGTGACTGTTCGAAGCGCAGGCCTTCTTCACTCAATTCCAGCAGGCGTTTGCGCTTGTCGGTCTCGGACGCGACGCTGTTCACCAGGTGCATTTCCTGCAATTGGCGCAACGGCATGTTCAGCGCCTGCTTGCTCACACCGAGCAATTCCAGCAGTTCCTTGACGCTCAAAGTCGGGTAGCGCGCGATAAAAAACACGATGCGCTGATGCACGCGGCTGAGGCCACGGCGTTCAAGCATTTCGTCGGCCTTGGCGGTGAATGCTTGGTAGCCGAAGAAAAACGCTTCCATGGCTTGTTGCTGACTGGTCTGGTTTTTAAGGTCAAGCATATTGACGTATCCACGCAAGTCGTCGTAATTTCGGTCAAGCAGTTTGACGTATTTTTCAGAGTCTTCGCTACCGGTGACCTTATGGCCTTCTCAGAACGTGTTACACGCCTCAAAAGCTCCTTGATCCGTGAAATCCTCGCGGCGGCCCAGCGCCCGGAAGTGATGTCGTTCGCCGGTGGCCTGCCGGCCGAGGCCATGCTGCCTGCGCTGGACTGGAAGGCTATGCCGCTGAACATCGGCCAATACGGCATGAGCGAAGGTGAACCGCAACTGCGCGAACTGCTCGCCGCCGAGGCGCGCGCTTTGGGTGTGCCGTGCCAGGCGAGCCAGGTGCTGGTGGTCAGCGGTTCCCAGCAAACCCTGGACCTGGTGGCCAAACTGTACATCGACAAGGGCACCCAGGTTCTGCTGGAAGGCCCGACTTACCTCGCCGCGCTGCAGATTTTTCAGCTGTTCGGCGCCGATTGCCTGACCGTGACACTGGAAGCCGACGGCCCCAATCTGCCCGCCTTGCGCGCCAGCCTCGAACGCCATCGCCCGGCGTTCATCTACCTGATCCCGACCTTCCAGAACCCCTCGGCCGTGCGCTACAGCGAAGCCAAGCGCGAGGCTGTCGCCGCTCTGCTCGACGAGTTCGGCGTGACCCTGATCGAAGATGAACCCTACCGCGAGCTGACGTTTGATGGCGCCAGCGCGCGCCCGATTGTCAGTCGCTTGAAAAAGGCCAGTTGGATCTACACCGGTACCGTGTCCAAAACCTTGTTGCCGGGCCTGCGCGTCGGTTACCTGATCGCCAGCCCGGACCTGTTCCCGCACTTGCTCAAGCTGAAACAATCGGCCGACCTGCACACCAATCGCGTGGGCCAGTGGCAGGCAATGCAGTGGATCGGCACCGAGCGATACCAGCAACATCTGGTGGAACTGCGCAGCTTTTATCGCGAGCGCCGCGATGCTTTCCAGTCCACACTCGAACGGCATTTCAGCGACCTGGCCGACTGGCAGGTGCCCCAGGGCGGATTATTCTTCTGGCTGACCTTGAAACAGCCACTCGACACCCGCACCTTGTTGGCGCAAGCGCTTGAGCAAAACGTCGCGTTCATGCCCGGTGAGCCGTTCTTTTCCGAGCCGGACCGGCACCTTGGCTCGTTGCGGCTCAATTTCAGCCATATCGACCCGGCCCGTTTGGACGAAGGTCTCAAGCGCCTGGCCGCCGTGGTCCGTCAAGCACAGCACGCGCAAGCGGCATAAGGGGAGCCCCATGTACAAGGTTTATGGCGATTACAAGTCGGGCAACTGCTACAAGGTCAAATTGATGCTCAATTTGTTGGGCATCCCGTACCAATGGATCGATGTCGACATCCTCAACGGCGACACCCAGACCGCCGAGTTCCTGGCCAAGAACCCCAACGGCAAGATTCCGGTACTGGAGCTGGAAGACGGCACCTGCCTGTGGGAATCCAATGCGATTCTCAACTTCCTCGCCGATGGCAGTGAGTTCTTGCCGAGCGAGCCGCGCCTGCGTACTCAAGTGTTGCAGTGGCAGTTCTTCGAGCAATACAGCCACGAGCCCTACATCGCCGTGGCGCGGTTTATCCAGTTTTATTTGGGGCTGCCGGAGGATCGGCTGGAGGAGTACAAAACCACGCACAAGGGCGGTTACAAAGCGTTGAAAGTGATGGAGCGTCAGTTGCAGGCCACGCCGTACCTGGTGGGCGAGCAATATTCGATTGCAGATATCGCGTTGTACGCCTACACCCACGTGGCCCATGAAGGTGGTTTTGACCTGACGCCTTATCCGGCCGTGCAGGCGTGGCTGAAGCGCGTCGCCAGCCATCCCAAGCATGTGCCGATGCTGGACTGACGGGCGCTCTTTGGCCTGAAGCAGATCAACTGTGGGAGCTGGATTGCCTGCGATGGCCATAAGTATCTACACAATTTTCAAGGCTGAAAAATCTCCCTGTAGTGAGCGGGCTTGTCCCGCGCTGGGCTGCGAAGCGGCCCCAACAAAGACTCCGCCGAGTTCCAGATAGAACCAGGT
>NZ_JBARTQ010000276.1:0-38475 GCF_049645325.1 Pseudomonas sp.
GAATGGCATGGATGAAAATGCCTCTCCGACCGAAGCGTCGCCCGTCGCGACCGCCACCTGTTCCTTGGGGAAAAGATCGGCAAGAAATGAGACTAAAAAATCTGAGCTCGCCGGTGTGAGTTCGGACGGTTTGATCATTACACGATTACCCGCCGCAATTGCCGTCACAAGGGGCATCATGGCAAGCGCGAAAGGATAGTTCCATGGTGAGACAATTCCGATTACACCAAGCGGCTGATACTCAATGCGCGCACTGCCGAAACGCATCGACATCGCGACGTGTCGGCGCGTTGGCCGCATGAATTTAGCCAGATTGCTGCGCAGGTAATCGATACCCAGCACCAACGAAAGCGGTTCCATCAAGCTTTCAAACGGAGCGCGGTGGCCGAAATCCACCATCATCGCGTCGGCAATATCGTTCTTGCGTTCGACGATCGCGGTGCGCAATTTTTTGAGATCGGCGCGCCGTTGAGTCAGCGACGGAGGACCTTCCCGAAGAAAAGCCGCGCGCTGCAAGGCTAGAATTTCCTCTAGTGAACTGCGTATTTCGTTGGTCACATCATCCATATCGTTTGCCTCCTAGGCGGTTTGAAGTTACGCGTGATTCGTCGACGGTATCGACTCACAAACTCATCAGACCGGTAACTTGTGAGGCGCCTGTATCCGAACCCGAGTGAGTTTCCAAAGCTCACGCATCCGACTTCAAAGGCTCGTCCAAGATCACTTCTTTCTTCTGTGCCTGACTTGAAATTAGTCGCAGCAATCCGTCGAAAGCACGATCGCTAAGCATGTGGTGCAGGGACAGAACCATCTTGGCACCACCGCCCGTCGCGTAGCGTGTTTTCGGCTTCTTCGCCAGCGCTGCTTTGAGGATTGTTCTTGCAACCACCGACGGCGGCGAGGGCAAGGAGCCTCGGTCGGCCGAAGCCATCATGTTCACGTGCGCGCGGGCACTGTCGGAGTAGGCCGTACTCCCGGAATACTTGATGAGACCTTCGCGAGCGATGCCGTTCCACTCGGTCAGGATCGCACCTGGCTCTATGATGACCACGTCGATACCGAATGGACGAAGTTCCATGCGCAGTGAGTCGCTGAGGCCTTCAACCGCAAACTTGGTCGCGTGATACCAAGTGCCGAACGGCTCTCCCACCTTGCCGGCGATCGAAGCAATGTTGATGATGCGGCCGGCGCGTAAGGCACGCATGGTCGGCAGGACCAACTGGGTCAGGCGGGCCAAGCCGAAGACGTTGACTTCAAACTGCCTGCGACCCTCCTGTAGCGGCACATCTTCCAGAGAGCCGTAGGATCCGTAGCCGGCATTGTTGACCAGCAGGTCTATATGGCCCATCTCTTGGAGAATCACGCCGACCGCGGTCGACATGGATGCGTCGTCGGTCACGTCTAGTGTCAGCACTCTTGCGCCCAAAGCGGTGAGCTGTTGCATGCGTTCCACGCGCCGAGCCCCTGCATAGACCGTATAGCCGTTGGCCAGAAGTCCCTTGGCGGTCTCCTCTCCGATGCCCGAAGAGGCACCAGTCACTAGAGCTACTTTGTTCGTGATCGACATTGATATATTCCGGAAAGCGTTGACGAAGCAGACAGTGTAAAGTGTGGTCTTTAGTCCATAGTCAAGTGTTATTTATGTTGATTGCCGAATTCGCGAAAGTCACTGGCTTGTCGCGCGACACCATTCGCTTCTATGTGAAGAAGCGGCTGCTGCAACCGGATGTTGGCCGCAGCGGCACGAATCGCTATCAGGACTTCGATGCCGAACAGGTCGATCGCGCCTTGCTGATCCGGGAAAAGCAAGCGCTCGGTTTTACGCTTCGCGAAATTGCGGCACTTAGCGAGGAATTTGCGCGTGGCATTAGCCTGGAGCGGCAAGCGCAGGTGATGCGCGAGCGACTTCTCGCTGTTGACGAGCAGGCGGCGAAGCTGGCACGACTTCGCCGCTATTTCGTGGCCAAGGTTGCCTGGCTCGAGGGGGGAGCGACAGCCACTCCGCCGTCGTTCGCACAAATCGTCGGCGAGACTGAGAATAGTGTTGTGGCGCAGTATTAGAATTTTGGCTGCTCCTTCGGGGGGTTATAGGGCACCTTGCCATCGCCAAAGAATCGTCTATTCGTTGCCTCGGCCACGCGCTTGCAGAGTTCGTCGCCCAACTTAGTACGATCCGTTTTGCATTGCTGACGCAACTTCTCCAACCGTTCTGGATTGGCGGCTAACGCCTCCACCGTTTCTATGGGTTCAGACTTGCCGCAGCCAGTCAGAATTGCAGCAAGCATGAACATCACGATTTTGTTCATAGTTCGACTTCCTAAGTGTCGGGATCAGGTGTCACGGCTGGCTTCTTCGCTGCCAACGGTTCGAGGATGCCTGTTCTCTCGATGAAACGAGCCAACACCGCCGAAAGCTCGTTGTCCCGGCGTAGTAGATATGTGATCAGCATCGGTGTGCGGCCAGCCAGAGGCCGCGCCACCACGCCCTGTTCACGGCTGGCGGCTATCTGCGAAGCACCAACCAGCCCTAGGGCGAAACCTGCTGCCACCATTGCCATCATCAGATCAACGGAAGCCACTCGTTCGGCAATTAATGGCTCTTGGTCAACTCGTCGCAGCACCCGTTCAATCTGGCGTGTATGCCCTTCGCATACATTGGGATCGCCAAGCACCAGCGGATGGCGAAGGACTTCTTCAAGCGGAATGCGCTTATATGTCAACAAGGGGTGTCGGGAAGGCACCGCCACCATCAAAGGATCGCTCCAGACAGGTTCAGCGATGATGCCGTCGCCCACCTCATTCCACCCAGCAAACCCCACGTCGTATAGGTCGTCGTGCAGCCCTTTGATCTGCTGGGCTTGCGGTACTTCGGATAGCCTTATCTCGATTTCCGGCTCCTCTTCGCGGCACAACGCCAAGAAGGTCGAGAAACGCGAAGGCGGAATGCCGTCTGAGAGCGCCACACGCAATTGGCTATGAAAGCCACTTGTAGCAGCCCTTACGCTATCACGCGCCTGTTGCAAAGCCGTGAACACCCGCGGCACATGTTCCAGAAACAGCTGGCCTGCGCGGGTCAGACGGGTGCTGCGGGTAGTCCGCGCGAACAGCTGAGCGCCCAGATCTTCTTCCAGCTCCTTGATCGCACGCGACAGCGGCGATTGCTCGATATGCAGCCGTTCGGCAGCGCGAGCAAAATGCAATTCTTCGGCGACTGCAACAAAGCAACGAAGATGGCGTAATTCCATCGCAGTCTCCTAGACAGACCGCTCGCGTCTCGCCGATGCTGTCTTGCACGGCTCCTTTTCTTACCGCAGGCCACGAGAGAGGTCGGAAGCAAATTTCAATTAGGTTTAACATTCTTATATTCCAGGCATGGTCGATTTTTCCGCCGCGTTGGTTTAGGAGAATGCGCCACATGCATCGTCTGTTTTCACACTCCTAAGATCAGTGTCCCGTGACTTTCTGAAGTGGGCCTTTGGGACGCTTGACCAACCAGATAGCGCCGATCGACAGAATCATGAGCACGGTGGCCAACGCATAAAAATCGTTGGTGGCCAACATCACGGCCTGGCTATCAACGAGGCGCGAGAAAAACGATGTCGAGCTCGACGGTGACATCCCGGCGCGAACCGCGGCGGAAGCGATCTCATTGCCCGCGTCCGGACCAATAATCGAAACAAGCTCAGACCGGTTTGCCTTCGACATGTGTTCCCAGTAGGTTTGAGTCAGAGACGATCCGAGCGCCATTGAGAGTACGCGGAGAAAGTTTTGCAGGCCGGCTCCGTTCGCAACGCGCTCGGGCGGCAAGTCCGACACACCGAGTGAGGTCAGCGTAATAATGCAGGCTGGAATACCGGCGCCGAGCAGGAGCATCGCGAGAGCCACCGACATAAAGTCGGCCTGCGATGTCAGATGGGCTCGCATGAAGAACGACGCGGCCAATACGCCCATGCCATAGGTGACCATCCAGCGCGGGTCAACCTTTGGCAGAAGACGACCCACAATCGGCGCGGTTAGCACTGCGAGAATACCCATTGGCGCGGTGGCGAAGCCCGCCCATGTCGCTGTGTAACCCATCTGCTGTTGGAGCCATAGGGGTGTCAGCACGATATTGCCGAAGAAGATCCCGAACATCAGGCTCAGGGTGATTGACGAAACGAGCCAGTTGCGCGAGCGGAAGACGCTTAGGTCAAGCATGGGATTGGGATCGGTGAGTTCCCAGATGACCAGATAGATAAGCGAAACGGCTGCAACGATCGCGCACACAATAATCGTTGGTGAAGAGAACCAATCCAGTTCGCGACCCTTGTCGATCATGAGCTGGAAACTGGTTACAAAGACCACCAGGAGCGCTAGGCCCACTGCATCAATGCGCGAACGCTGGGTTTGTCCATCTCGGCCGCGAAGCACTTTCATGGCACCAAAAATGACGCAGATACCAAACGCTACGTTGATGTGAAATACCCAACCCCAATGCCAGTTGTCCGAAATAAGCCCACCCAATATGGGACCAAATATCGGGGCCACGACTGTCACCATCCCCCACAACGAGAGCGCGATATTTGCCTTGCTCTTGGGAAACACCGCCAGCATCAGCGTCGACGAAAGCGGGATCAGTGGTCCGCCGGCCAATCCCTGTAGCACGCGAAAGGCGATGAGACTCTCAAGGGACCATGCCAAGCCGCAGCAAACGGAGAAAAAGACAAAGGCAATGACGCAGATCATGAACAGCCGGACTTCGCCGACCTGACGCACAAGCCAGCCAGTCAGGGGTATCGTGATGGCCTCGGCAACAGCATAGGAAGTGATAATCCACGTGCCTTGGCTCGTTGAAACACCTATGGACCCTGAGATCGTGGGCATGGCCACATTGGCAATGGTGGTGTCGAGAACCACCATGAAGTTCGCGAGAGACAGGATGACTGCCGCGATGACCAAGTTCATCCCAGAAAGCGGCGCGTGTTCCGAGGAAGTCATGTCGCTACCTCGCGGTAATAGGCTGGGACTCATCGCGGTCGCGCAGATCGACGGTAGCCTCCATCGACAAACCGACCCGCAGCGGGTGCTGCTTCAACTGCTCGCGATCGATCTGAATCCGAACGGGCAATCGCTGGACCACCTTGATCCAATTACCCGTGGCGTTCTGCGCCGGAATCGCTGAGAAGGCAGATCCTGATCCGCCGGCGAAGCCTACGACGCGGCCCGTGTACACGACATCGCTGCCATAGAGGTCCGATGTCAGCTCCGCGTGCTGTCCAGGGCGGACTTTCTGCAATTGGCCTTCCTTGAAGTTCGCATCAACATAGATGCGATCGATCGGCACCACGGTCATCAGCCGGACACCTGACTGAACCTGTTGCCCAATCTCGACGGAACGTTGTGCGACGATGCCGTCGAAGGGCGCGCGTAGCACGGTCCGCTCAAGATTCACGCGCGCTTGGTCAAGCCTCGCCTTCGCCACAAGGACGGCCGGATTGTCCTCGATCGTGCTATCGGCAATCAGCGCCGAGTTGGCCGTCCGGGCACCGCTCGCAGAATTCCTTGCGGCATCGGCAGCCCGGATTCGCGCTTGGGCCTGCTCCATCGAAGCGCGAGCTTCGCGCAGCTGGGTCTGCGCGTTTGTGAGTTCCTCCTTCGATACAGCGCCTTCTTCGACCAAGTTTTGTCTGCGCCGCTCGTCGATCGCCGCCTTCTCGTAAGCGGCAGTCGCACGAGCCAGGTCACTGCGAGCCGTGGCGATTTCCGCCACCCGCAGGGCCACTTGTCCCGCGAGGCTTTCATCATTTCCCAACAGTTGCCCTACTTGGCGCTTGGTACGCGCCAAATCCGCCTCGGCCTGTGCAACCGCGATCCTTGCGTCGGTATCATCAAGGACAACTAACACCTCGCCGGTCCTGACTGCTTGCGTGTCGCTGACTTTGACTTCTTTTACAGGACCAGCAACGAGTGGGGTGATCTGGGCCACTTCCGCTGCCGTGTACGCGTTTTCCGTGGTGACGGATTTACCTGCAAACAGCAGTTCCCATACACCGTAGCAAAGGCCGATTGTGACCAGACCGACCGTCACAATTAGAACGAGGCGCTTGCGCTTCGCTCGCTGTTGCGAAGCATCCGGCGCTGCAGAAGATTGCTGAGGCTCAGGGGGCATCGGGTCACTCATTGGGTTACCTGTTCATTCATTGAAGAGTCGGAGAAGCCGCCGCCGAGGGCTTTTGTCAGTGCAATGTCAAGGGATAAGGCACGCACCCACAGAGCATTGACGGCCATCCGCGAAGTGAGCGCGGCATCCTCCGTCGATAGCACGACTTGATAGTTTGATAAGCCGCCGTCATAGCGGCGTTTGGCGAGCCGATAGGCTCTATCGCTGCTGACAACCGCCGACTCTGTTGCATCGAGGCGATTCGGGAGCGCCTGCAAGCTTCTTACTGCGTCGGCGGTTTCTCTCAACGCTTGAACCAACGCATCGTTGTAGCTGGCAACCGCAAAGTCATATTCCGCTCTGGCTTGGCTGTAGTTGGCTCGCAGCTGTCCACCTTCGAAAATGGGCAGATGGATTGCGATTCCGGCACGGCCCGTGTCGGACCCCGAGTCAAACAAGCGGTTTAAGCCCAGCGACTCGTAGCCCACCAAGGCCAGCAGATTGACGCTGGGATAGAAACCTGCTTTCGCAACGCCGATACGCTTGGCTGCCGACTCCACGCGCCATCGCGCCGCCACAATTTCCGGTTTGCGCCCGATCAAATCGCTCTTCAATGATTCCGGAAGCCTCAAGGACCGGTTCGGCGATAGGTGCGCCTCACGAATGTCTAGGCCGCGGTCCGGTCCGCGACCCAGCACTGCCGCGATGCCATTGCGCGCCAACTCAATCCTTTCTTCTAAGTCGGCCAGGTCAGCCTGCGCCAGCTTGGCTCTTGTGTGCGCCTGTTCCAGCGTTGTCTGCGTGTCTAGCCCCTGCTCAACCCGACGCAGCGCCATGCGCTCGGAGTCCTCACGGTTTCTTAGCGTCTCGCTCGCAAGATGGCGCTGAACATGCAGACCGTTCAGGTGGACATAACGACTTGCAAGCTCCGTCGTCAGCAGGACTCGGGCTGCGGCGGCATCGGCTTGCGCCGCTAGCGCCTCGGATGTGGCGGCATCTAGTGCGGAGCGGTTCTTCCCCCAGAAGTCGAGTTCCCATCCAAAATTCAGGGAGGCTGCGCCGTAGTCGTTCCATCCCTTCGGAACGACATCCCTTGGGAAGATGCTGTTGTATGTCAGCTTCTGCTCGCTCGCGGATGCGTCCAGGGAGACAGAGGGCAGTAGCGCCGCCCGTGCCCCTTTCGATCGAGCAACAGCGGCACTGAGGCGAGCTTGCGCCTGTGCCATCGACGGCGAGTTCGCCAGCGCTTCGTCCATTAAATGGTCGAGCTGAGGGTCACCGAAGGTCTTCCACCAGGCCTGCGTCGGCCATTCGCCAACGGGTGCCGCGAGGCTCCTCTTGGCCGCAAGCCCGTCCATGGACGCTGGCGTTTCTATCTGCCCCAGATCCGGCACGGCGGCGCATGAAGCCAAGACTGCGCAGCAAATCGCCGCCGAGATGACGCGACATCGCATAACGGTTGGCTTGATCGACGAGAGAGGTTCGAGCGATGGGCTTGACATGAGTGACCCGTAACGTGGCATTGCGTCATACTAAACCGGGCGGTTCGGTTTAGTCAAGAAGTGATTTTCCTTGTACGTCAACGATTTATGACGCGCACCATCGGTACCGATCGGTTTCGTCAGTACTGCTTGTGTGATATCGTGCAGTTTTATTTCGCAGCAGTGGAACGACCAAATGCCCACCTCGCCAGCGCGCTCGAAAGCAAGCAAGCCGTCCAAACAGCCCGTGTCAGCCGGGGTCGCCGTGCAGTCAGAAAAGGCCCGCATGGTCCTTGCCGGCGCAAGGACTGTCTTCCTGGCCAACGGCTTTAGTGCAGCCACCACCGACATGATTCAGCAGGCCGCCGGCGTATCGAAATCGACTGTGTACTCGCACTACCCCACCAAGGAGTGCCTGTTTGTATCTGTCGTCGAGGCCGAATGTGCGAAGTTTCTGAAGTCCGTTCCCAGGGAAAAATCTTCGGAAGAACCACTCGCCGACATCCTGAGCGCGATGGCGCTCGCCTACTTGGACATAGTGTTGTCGCGTGACGGGCTGGCGCTTTACCGCATGATTGCGGCAGAAGCACCGAGGTTTCCCGAGCTTGGGAGGCGCTTCTATCTGGCCGGCCCCGCCGCCATAAACAACATCGTTGCAGAGACGTTGGAAGTCGCCGCGTCGAAACGGCTGCTGGATTTAGGGAGCATCGGACTCGATTCAGCAGCCTCCCTGTTCGTGAACATGGTGCGTGGCGAAGCTCATATGCAATGCGTGATGCACCCTGAGGCGCCGGCGTCCGCTGCCCAGCGGGATCGGTGGGCGAAAGATGCAGTCACCACTTTTCTTCGGGCTTTTTGGGTGAACGACAGTGGAATGAAAACTTTGCGTCAGTAGTGAGTCGCGCTCCACGCTGCGTAGGTGTCGTGCCGGCCGATGACGTGATTACTGCTTGATGCCTTCGAAATTGATGGTGATGCTCACATCGTCACCTACGTATGGCAAATACGCCTTCATTCCGAAGTCTGATCTCTTGATGGCGGTCGTCCCGGTGAAGCCGACCTTGTAGACGTTGGTGCCGACCGTGTCTTGGGCAATGCGATTCAGGATCACCTTCAATGTCACGGGTCTTGTGACGCCGAGCATCGTGAAGTCACCTTGGACATCACTGGTCTTGTCACCTGTTTTCGTCACACGCGTGCTCTTGAACGTCATCGTCGGGAACTGCGCTGTATTGAAAAACGTCGGGCTCCGAAGATCAGCGTCGCGTGCTGCGAACCCGGTGTCGACGTTATTGGGATTCATCGTCACAGTGACCGAACTATTCTCGGGCTGCTGGGAATCCAGAAGCAATGTGCCCTTCAGATCCCTCATGCTGCCGGTAACTGTTGAGAAACCAAGATGATTGATTGTGAAGATGGTCTGCGTGTGTGCCGGGTCCAAGGTGTACGTGTCGGCTGCGGCCGCTGAGGTCGCCGCGGATGTTAGGAACAAACCAAACAGGGAGGCGAGGATGAAAGATCGAGATTGTTGGTTCATGGCAGCCGTGTATAGGAGTCAAGGTGGCACACATGTGACCACCGCTGAACTAATGCTATTCAGTTGTCCGGATCAATACAATCGCCATTCATTCGAACAAATTGTTCTCGAAAACGGAACGGGCAAACTATGAGTTTGTTCGATGAGATGTCCGTATTCATACATGTCGTAGACGCCGGCAGCTTTTCGGGCGCGGCTCGACGACTCGGAGTGGCCAAATCTGTGATTAGTCGTCGTATCACCGCGTTGGAGACTCGCCTGGACGCGAATCTCTTCAACCGAACCACCCGTCGGCTCAGCCTGACCGAGGTTGGCCAAGCGTATGGTGTCCGCGCGCGTCGCATCCTTGAAGATGTTGCGGAAGCCGCAGACGCGACGCACAGCTTACGTCGTGAACTCGTGGGTCGACTTAGAGTGGCTGCTCCGATGTCCTTCGCCCATCAGCATCTGTCTCCGGCGATCGCCTCGTTCCTGAGGGAGCATCCACTGCTCGATGTTGAAGTCGATCTCAACGATCGCCAGGTAGATCTTGTCGACGAAGGGTTCGACCTCGCATTGCGCATCGGTACTCTGGAAGACTCGTCTCTCATAGCGCGAAAGCTTGCGCCCAGTCGTCGGGTACTGTGCGCGAGCCCCGCATATCTCAAGGAGTGCGGAGAGCCTCTGACCCTCAAGGACCTTTCAGCAAGGGATCATCGATTCCTGGTCTATGGCAATCGACCGCTCGCAGATCAATGGCGTTTTCGAGTTGGGTCCAATTGGCAGGCCGTTTCGATCAGAACACCACGACTGACAGCTAACAATGGGGAAACACTCCGCGACGCAGCAATCGAGGGCCTCGGCCTGGCGATACTACCGACATTCATTGCAAGCGCGCCGATTGTTGCTGGCGAATTGAAGCCCGTCCTCAGTTCGTATCCACTGCCCGAGACGTCCATCTATGCGGTCTGGGCGCCCGGCCGACCGCTATCAACGAAGGTAAGGGCGCTTGTCGACGCATTGGGGGCCCGGTTCGGCGAGTCGCCCTATTGGGACGAGGCCATTCGGTAGCGATGCGAAGCACTGCCCTCTAGCAAGCCATGGTTAGCAGGCTGCGGAAACACCTATTAAAGAAGTCCGCGGGCAATGCCGTGCTGCTCGCCCTGATCGCGTGGACAAGAGCAGTCATCGGATGATGTCTTAACCAATTCCTACCCCTCGTTCCCGCCCGAACGTCCAAGACACGCCGCTACCTCGAACGACGGCGGTCATGAACTGTCCCTGCCGCCCATCGATCACCGGTTTCCACGGCACCAAGCTGAACCCCATTCCGTCTTCGAGCATGGCATAGCGCCCGCTGACGAGCATGACGCTACGCCGGTAGATGCCCGTCAAGCGCTGTCCGTTGACCACCGGCCGATGCTCCAGGCCAGTTTCGGCGGCAACGTCTTGCGAGACCTTTGCCATCTCGCGCTCGCGCAATGTCTCCAGCAGGTTGCGCGCGAGGATCACTCGCTGCCCGCGCCGTTCGGCCAACCCTTGTTCGATCAGGAAGTCGGCCCGCTGTGGTAGTGCGACTTTGACCTCACTGCCGAAGCCCGAATCACCGAGCCCCTTGCCACCGCCAATCAATTGCTGATCCAGCCAGGTCGCGCCGATCACGCGGGCTTGCCGCTCGATGGGTAGGTGCGATTTCAACTCTACCGCCACCCCACCGCCGAGGCGCTGCGCGTCGTACTGTCGGCCATGCTCGGCGAGATCGTCGGGGATGCGCCAGACGCCTTCGGCCTCGCGCTCCACGATGCCGGCGCGATGCAGGGCTTCAAGCCGGCGCACATGCGCGGCCACCACTTCACGCGGGTCGCGGTCTGGCGTGACCTGGCCTTGTGCGACGGCCAGGTGATGGTCGGTGCGGTACACGCCATTGGCGGTGAGCGCGGCGATGTTCCGGTCGGAGGCACGCACGTCGGCGGCACCTTTCACCTCCACCACGGCGCCAGTCGGGTACTGATCCAACTCCGCACGCGGCGGCAGCGCGACGTAGTGTGCCTTGCCGTCCGTGCCATCGACGATCAGATAACCCTTGTCGTACAGCTCGTCGGCCAGCCCCTTGCCGGCGACGCGGCCGACGATGGCGCGGCCATCTTGGCCGGGCTGGAACACGGCCAGTTCGCGCTGCTTGCCGCTCATGGCCCGCTGCAACGTGCGGATGATGTCACCACGTTCGCCCATCGCCCGCAAGGTCGGCTCGGCGTCGGCATGGACGGCCCACGTACCGGGCTGCTGCTCGGTCGCCAAACCCATGCGCTGCAAGCGTTGCAGCCGTCCGATCAGCATTTGCCGCTGCCGTTGCAGCCGGGGTTCGGCGAAGCGTCTGGTGCGCACCAGGCCATCGTCACCGGCCTCACGCTGCAAGGTGCGATCCAGGCCCGTCCACCGCTCCTGATTGACTTCGCGCTGCAGGGCGCGCTGCATCTCCAGCTCGGTACGAGGCCCCAGCCATTCGGTAGCCAGTTCCGATGCCCGCCGGCGCATCCCCTCGGCGATGTAGTCGCGGGAAATGATGAGGTCTTTGCCTGTGTCGTCCCTGCCGCGCAGGACGATGTGCGTATGCGGGTTGTCCGTGTTCCAGTGATCGACCGCCACCCACTCTAGGCGCGTGCCCAGATCCGCCTCCATGCGCGCCATCAGGTGCCGGGTGTAGGTGCGCAGCTCGTCGAGCTGTTCGGCGTCTTCGGGCGAGATGATGAAACGGAACTGGTGCCGATCCTCGCGCCCGCGTTCCTCGAAGGCGGCGGTGTCCGCCGCGTCGGTCGTTGGGCCGTAGGCATGACCCGGCCCGCCTTGGCGATCGACGCCTTCGCGCTCGATGTAGCGCAGATGAGCAGCGGTCGAGCGCGGCCCGGCCTTCGCCAGATTCACCAGGCGAGCTTTGATCGTCACGCGCCGCGCGTTGGCCGTCAGCGAACGCCCAGCGAAACGGGTCGCGACATGGCCGCGCCCTAAGCGGGAACCGGGCCGTTGGCCGACCTTGCCAGCCGCCTTGCCGAGCTTCACACCGGCCTTGCTGGTCTGGCGCAGCACCTTGTTGATAAAGGCGTCGCCGCGCTGCTTCGGCGCACCAGGGCGGACGCGGAAACGGTCATCGTCGCGGCTGCTCATGAGGCGGCCCCATACAAGACCATCGCACTCCGGCGCGCGAAGCACGCGCTTTCGCCAATGCCGATGCGGCATTGCGCACCTTCGCGGCACGCTGCCGCTCCTAGGCGCGTGCCGCGCCACCCCCACGTGCAGACTGGCTTTTCGCGCAACGGAGTGCCGCGACCTTTTATCTTGCCTTCCGCCTTTGCCCTTCGCTTTCGCTCTGGGCCTCGGCGTTCCGGCGGTGCTGCGCTGCCCACAGCCAGCCCGCCGGCGAACGCAGCCACGGCCACAGGCCGGGCGCGTTCGAGGCAAGACGCCTGCACATGGGAAGGGGGCGCCGGATGTTGCGCGAAGTGCGGGGCGGATGCGCTCGCACTGCACGCGCGACGACACGGTGACGACCAGCGAGACGACACGTCGGATGGCACGATGAAGCGCAGCGAATCGGCGGCCATCACCGATGCGTCTCCAGCCAGACCGGATGCGCAACACCGATCACGGTGGATGCAGCAACCGGCCCGAAATAACGGCTGTCGAACGACGCCGGGTTGGTCACGCTCAACAGGAATAGTTCGCCAGGTTCAAGGCGGCGGCACTGCTGCCAGGATGGCAGCGGGCGGCCTAGCCGGTCGGCCGGCAGCACGGCCGCCGCGGGCACGCCGTCGATGCGAACGACACCGCCAGCGATGCACACCTCCTGCGGTGATACGGCGCCCACTCGCTTGAGCAGCGGAATGCGCGTCGGCAGGTAGCCGCGGTGCGCAGCCAGTGCGGCGGCTTCGGCCGGCAGTGGGACAAGTACGATGCTGTCCACGGACAACGGACGTGGCAGCGAGGCGGCCCGATGGGCGAACGGTTCAATGCGATACCAGCCGACCGCCACACTGTCGGATGGGTTGTAGGTCAGACGCGGCAGCGGCGACACGAACGCGGCCCAGGCCAGCGCAGCGAGGCCGGCAGCGGCAAAGCCCGTCAGCGCGATGTGAGCGTGCAGGCGCGAACGAGGATACGGTGCGATGCTGGATGTGGAAAGCGTCGTCATGGCAACGCCCTCCCGGCCAGCCAGGCCGCATGTCGCTCGGCGGTGTATTCCGGTAACGGCAAACGCGCAGCGAGCCGGTTGCCGAGCGTGAGCCAGTACGCGGGCGACACGTCGGCAGGCGCAATGCCCAGCGCCTCGATGGCGTCGAGCTGCGCGAACACAGCGCGGACGGCGGGTTCGCCTTCGGCGTGCAGCAGCAACCGCGCGCCGGGCAGCACGCCGGGGATGCGCTGCGCCGCATCCAACGACGTGCAAGCCTGCATCACCATGAGTTCCCAACGGATCGTGCCGTAGTCATTGGCCTGCCACCGGATGCGGCAAAACACGGCCGCCGCCAAGAACACCGCGACACGGCGCCAGTGGTCAAGCCGGACGATGCGTGACGGTTCGCCGAAGCGCAGATAGAGGTCGATGCGCCGCTCGACGTAGGCGAGCGATACGCGGGTCAACGGCACGGTGCTGGCCCGTCTGGCGAGCACCGCGAGCGAAGGTGCATTCGCATTGGTTGTGGCGGCCGTGGCCGCAGAAGGTTGTCCATTCATTGGGAGTTCTCCGGAAACTCGCGTTCCAGCAGTGCGCGCAGCAGTTCGGCTACCGTCACGCCACGCGTGAAGGCAGACACCTTGATGCGCGCCCGCATGGCGGGCGTGATGTCGAGGGTCAGGCGCGCGGTGTAGAGGTCACCCTTTTGCAACGCATCGGCGTCGCCCTGGCGAATCCACGCCTCAGCGTGCGGATTCGCGGGCGGACGTGCGCCGATGCCGATGCGTTTGCCGCGCGTATTCGTCATGTCGGCCACCGCAGAAGTTCGTCGGTGAGTGCGGCGATCTCGCGCGCGGCGGCACTCTCAGGCGCCGTCTCGCGTGCGAGCCGGCCGGCGGCTACGCTATCGGCAAAGACGATGCGCTGATGCACTTCAGAGCGCAGCGCCGGTAGCGGCTGCTCGGCCAGCGACTGCCGCGCCTCCCTGCCGATGATGGTGGTGCTGACGCGCCGGTTGATGACGAAGGCCGCTCGAAGCGCAGGCCGAAACACCTGCGCTTCGCGGATCAACGCCACCATCTCGGCACTGGCCCATAGGTCGTAGGGACTGGGCTGTACCGGAATCAGCACACGCTCGGCCGCCAGCAGCGCGGAGCGCGCCAAGGCGGCGATGCGAGGTGGCCCGTCGATGACGACGTGATCGGCCCGCCTGGCGAGTTCTGGGGCCTCCTGGTGCAGCGTTTCGCGTGCCAGACCTACGGCGCTGAACAGCCTGGGCAGACCTTGCTGACTTCTGCGCTGTGTCCAGTCCAGCGATGAACCCTGCGGATCGGCATCCAGCAGGATGACCGCTTGCCCGCGCAGCGCCAGTTCGCCCGCGATGTGCGTGGCGAGCGTGGTCTTGCCTACGCCGCCTTTCTGATTGAGCAAGGCAACGATCATGGCGCGGCCCTCCGATCTGGAAAGCCAGCCTGCCTTTGTTCTGAAAACCGGGGTTGTTTTTGTTTTCGGGGTTGCTTTGTTTTTTGCCTTTCGGCAGTTGTCCACCGAAACGGCGCGCTTCTACTAAAAGTTAGAGAATTTAAGTTAGGTAAGTTAAGGGGCGTCGAAACCCGCGCCGTTATTGGCTTTGCAGCCGTTTCGTACTCCTGATAGCACGATAGGCGTACTCCCGATAGCACGATACCCGTTACTCCTGATAGCACGAGCCCGTCCACAGGTTGTCCCGCAGTTATCCCCGTGCCGTGAACGGCACGGGCCGGAAGGTCAATAGCTCCGTCCGGTCGCCCGACATCCGTTCGATGCCCAGGACGTAGCCCGGCAGCGATTGCCGCGCCACCAAAACGCGCAGGTCGTAGGCGAAATCCGAAAACCGCGTGCTGCTGCCAGACTTGCGATACAGGTGTCGGAAGTCGAACTGCCAGCCGGCCTCCTGTCTGCCGCCGTGCTTGCGCACCAGGCGGTACAACCAGCGTTCGATGCCGCCCGTGAGCCGGAAGTACGCCGGGTCGATGGTGAGCACCAGCGCCGCGTCGAGCACCCCCGCATAGAACCAGTCCGGCAGGATCAGCTCGATGCCCAGCGGCGTGCCATGAGCGTCGGCCAGTTCTTTCCACTCGTTGATCCACGAGAAGCGATGCAGCCGCCGCCCGGTCGTCTCGCGGATGGATGTGGCCACTGTGGTTGATTGCAAGCGATCCAGCGCAGCCTTGAGGCGTTGGTAGTCGCGCAGCGACGTACCGCGCCCGATGAAGCGCAGGATCTCGTAGGGTGTCGCCTGCATCAGGCGCGACGGGCGAATGCCCGCATCGCGCGCTTCCACGATTTGCGAAGCGGCCCAAATCAGGATGTCGGCGTCCCAGATGGTGGCGATACCATGTTCCTGTGTGCCCTCCACGCGGATGGTGACGTTGCCGCTGCGGAAGTCGATTGGCGCGGTGCGCCGCGATTTCGCAAGCGAGAAGAACGGAAAGGCCATCAGGTCTTGGCTGTCGCGCGGCGCCATGTCGCCCGGCAAGGCGCGGAACAGGTCGAGCTGTTCCCGCTCCCGCGGTGCGTTGGACATGGCGATGGCCACCGGCGAGCCGCCGATCAGCGCCCACGGCTGTCGGCCGAGTGGTGCTCGGCGTATTCCGGGTCGGACGTGGTTTCGTAGCTGCGCTGGTCGGCCCAGGCATCGAGGTCAGCCACCGCGTACATGACGCGCCGGCCGAACTTGCGAAACTTCGGCCCGTTGCCGATCACGCGCTGTTTTTCCAGCGTGCGCGGCGAGAGACGCAGGTAGTCGGCAGCCTCGTCGTTGGTGAGATAGCGCTGGGGCTGCGCGGGCGTGGCGACGGCAGTGGCGGCAGGTCGCAAGGGAGCGGGTCGCATGGTGAGAACCTCCATCGGTCAGAAACGCCCGGCCACACAACGCGACCGGATGGAGGCAGTCTCAAGAAAGAGGTGCGGAGCGCAGAGGGTCGTTTTGCAGCGAAGGCAAAGCGACCCTCCCCAGGTCATTCGACCTGTGCCAGACGGCGGTAGCCGCCGCGCATCAGCGATTGACCGCGCTGCACGAGGCGGCGCACGCGCGAGCGCAGGCCGCCGTCGGCGTACCAACCGCCGGCCACGGCTTCGGCACCGAACAGCCCAGCGGCTGTTTCGCGCAAAGACGCGCCCGCTAAGGTCGCGTCGAGTGCCTGGAGCGTGTGCAACTCCAGCAGCGCGGCAGGCGTGGGCCGGGAGCGGGTCGCTGCCGCAGGCGCGGTTTCCGCTACTGCGGCCAAGGTGTCCAGTTCGGCCGCCATCGTGCGGTAGCGCCCGCAGGGCGCAGCGCACGCGCGGACGGCATACAGATAGGCCATGCCATCGGCCAGGCCCGCTGCCAGTGCGAGCCGCACGCAGCAGCCGGGCCACCGTGCCACCAGCACCAAGCGCTTGCCGTCATGGATCAGATGCTTGTGGCCCGGGATGCGCCAGAACTCGAATGCATCGGCATCAGATGGCGGGTCGGCGTCCGGGTAGAGCTGGAGCACGGCGTCATGGTCGGGGAACCAGGCTGGATGCGCGTCGCGCGCATCCAGCGCCGGGTCTTCCAGCAGGCGCAACCCCCAGGGGTGCGCCGCTTCCGGCCGATGGCAACGGCGCAGCCAGTCGCGCCGGTAGTCGGGATGGCGCCGCAGATACTCCCAAGCCAGCGCGAGCCCGTCCAGGTGCAGCACGTAGAGATACGCGGCGGTTGGATACCAGAAATCGGTGCTTCGATCAGCCATGACGCGACCTCCTGTTCGACAGGAACGTCGCCACGACCTCGGCGCGAATAGCTACGGCATCACGACATCAAAGCGCCATCAGGAATGGCGTAACTTAAGCTGTAGAGAGAGTGTCAAGACCGATTAGCTCCGAAACCTTGCTCGGGTCGTCCGAGTGCGACGGCCGCGCATCCCGGAAATGGGGCGCGGCATTGACACCGTGCCGCAGCCCGCGACACACATCATGTCTTTCTAGGTTAGGCCGCACACTCTTGGTGCAAGAGTGCCTATTCGGACCGCAGCCGTCTTGAGTCAGACTGAGAAAGACACAGTGCGCTGCAACGGCCTGTCTCTGGATGGCCCGCCGCAGGGAGCCGGTGGTTCGTCAGTCGGGGATCGAACCATCGCGCTGCGCCAACCATGCGTATTCCGATAACGGCCGCGAGGCGCGAAAATACAGGTCACGCAGGATGGGCCGCTGCTGCGGCCCGACGATGCCCGTCAGGTCGGAGAGCTTGACCGTCCCCAGTGCGGGCATACCGATGCCGAGGTCGATCAGTCCCCAGGCGGTATCGCCATCGGCTGGGTCGAGCGCGGCCAGCAGCCAAGTCGCATGCGCATCGGGTGTGAACAGTCGAACCACCGGCAGCGGGTCGATGCTCTGGCCGGCGGCGCGCGCCGCGCCGTTGGCGAGCAGTCCTGCGCGTTCATCGGGGGTGGTGAGCGGCTGGGTCATGGGCGGGAATCCCACGCATCTGCGAATGCACGAACACGCTTTTCCGGAAAAGCACGGAACCGCCAAGCCGGGTATGTGCCTTCGTGCGCAAGCACGAAGGCACAAGCTCTCGAATCCGTACGTTCACAGAAACGTAGACGTGGAATTGTGGATGTCAGGAAAAGCACAAATGCGGCTCCCCGTTCTGGCGAAATCCTCAGATGCGGATTTCCTTAAAGGCACAAATAGGGAAAACAAAACACCAATTGAACACTATAGATTGTAGCCCTATAGGGCGCAATGGGTTGTCATCTTGGTTTTATAGGGAAAACCATTGGTGGCGGCTAAAAACTCATTGGCAACGGCAATACGGACGGTCAGAAAAGCGCGTGGCTTGAGCCAGGAAGCGTTTTCTGACGTGTCGAGCCGCACCTATATGAGCTCACTGGAACGCGACCTGAAAAGCCCGACCCTGCACAAATTGACCGAGCTGTGCGAGGTCATGGAAGTGCATCCCCTCACGCTGCTGACGCTGGCCTACGCCGGCGACAGCCCGTACAAGGCCGATCAGCTTCTGGCGCAGGTGCGCCAAGAGCTGGAGGCAATCTTGAAGAAGCGCGACGCGCCGTAGGCGCGCGGTGCTGCCACTAGCAGTACTGCGCCCCGCCGCAATGGGCGGGGCGCTGGTGGTGGCCGTCAGGCCGCTTGGGGCTTGCTGCGCGACCAGATCAGGTCGTGCGTGCCGCCCTCGCCTTCGATCAGGCGGGCATAGACCGTTGCCGAGAACGAAGGATCGTCCACGGTCACGGACAGGTAATCCCGCCCGGCTTCGCTGGTCTTCTTCCACGCCGCGCCGATGTCGTGGCTTGCCGCCTGCAGGCGGAAGTCGGGGGCGTTCTCGTTGTTGCCCTTGTCGTTGGGAACCAGCTTGACCTTGACGTTGAGCGTCAGGGTGCGGAGCGTGCCGGTGTAGCCGTCTTTGTCTGCGGTGAAGGTGCCGATGTTAGCCATGGTGATTTTCCTTTCGGGTTGAACAAGATCGCGCCAGTGCGTCCTTGTTGTGATCCGGTCGGCGGGGGATGGGCGGGCCGCACCGCGCAGCGGTCGCAACATCGTGGAGAACCTGGAAGCGCAAAGAATTTGTCCCGCGAGGAAGCCGCGCAGCGGCGGGGAAATTGTTTGTGCTAGAAGGTTGCGGCCATGAAGCCCAAGGCGCAGCCATGCCCTCGCCAGGATTCACAACAGACCAAGGACGTACAGGCCGACCGCTCCCGAAAGGAGACATGGCCGACTCGACATCCCCGCGTGATGGTTTCATCGGCTTGTGCCCTGATGCGGCAAGGCCAACACCCCGGTGACAAGGCGGGAGCGCCCCTGCCGCAGCTTGCGGCACCCAGCTTGAGGCGTGGCGTGGAAGTTTCATGAGCAAGGCCGAGCGCGTGTCGGTGAACCGTCCTTCGTGACGTACACGCGATGTACTGCCAGCGTCGAGGACAGCACGCTTTTGCACAACCTGCCGCAGCAAGCCGGGGCGTAGCCCCACATGCCCCGCTCATTGTGGCGGGGCGTCATCGAAACCTTGCCCGCATCGGCGGGCATCGATCGCCGTACCGCGCGCAAGGCACTTGTGCGCTCGCCACGTCGCCGCCTGGTCGAAGGCGGCGACGTGGCGATTGCTTTGGACGTTGAAACCTGGTGCGGCGGGCCTCCGCCGCGCCCGGCTTTTTAACCACCGGCCCCAAGCCGGAACGGCTTGGGGCGGTGCTGATCGTTATTCCTTCGTTTCGATAATCCACCACACGGTGCGGCAAGGCGCGGCCTGTGATGGGATGTAGGTCGGTCAGGTCGGCGCGGGCCATCCAGCCACTAGGCGGACGGTAGCCGCGCACGTCGCTATCGCCATGCCAGCGGCGAGCGCGTAGCGTGCCGGGGCATAGACCGCCGCCATACGGGGGCGGCTCGTGGTGTTGCGGCGCATGGGAAATCCTCGGAATGAAGCGCCCCGGTCGGAACCGGGACGCTTATCGGCGGTGCAGGGTCACGCGGCCAGTGCCTCGGCCTGCGGTTGCTCATCCGCCACGGTGGCGGCATCCTTCGGCGCTTCGGCTTCGGCCGCTCCATCCTGCGCGATCTGCTGCGGACCTTCGGGACCGAAGATGGCGGGCATCCAGCCGGTGCCATCGGCCAACCGTTCGGCCTCGCTGGCAATATCGCCTTTCTTCAACTTCGCCAGTCGAGTGACGTGGGCCGGGGCGAACTCGCCCACGGCTTCCAAAATCACGACCTTGGAGACGTGGCGGAAATAACCCTCGGCGGTCGGCTTCCACCATGCCGCCATGTCCAGCCCCACGGCCTGCGCCAGTTCCGCGCCGGGCTGGCGCTCTGTGGCGCGGGGCGTCACCACGTCCACGGTGGATGCAACGCACACGGCCAGCAGCCGCACCAGCTCGTCTTGCGGCGTCGCCAGCAGCACGGCGAACAGTTCGGCGCTGTCCTGTGGCAATGCATTGCCCGCGATCTGCTGCAACTCGCGCAGCGCCACGGCGGCAGGCGATTCCGGCCAATCTGGGGCCATGCCTTCTAGCCGGTCTTGCACGGTCAGGCGCACGCCAAGCGGCAGGTCGTGGCCGTACTGGTTTTCCAGCAAGACGGTCTGCACCATGCCATGCACCAGCGCTGCCAGCGCCACCTGCGGATGCCGGGCCACTTCGATTTGAAGCGCGGCAGTGCGGTGCGCGCTCAACCGTTGCGTCAGTCGGTCGGACAGGTTGGCGGCGACCGTCACCGGCTCGGCGTCCTCGCCTTCGTTGTCGTCCGCGCCTTCGGTTCCGGCGAAGCCTTGCCGCAACCGTTCCAGCGTGCGCAGTGCCTTCGCCTCGGCCTCACGCAACAGGCCGCGATGAATCACGGCCTCGCCGCTGCGGTCGATGGTAACGATGGCACCGGCGACAGCGCGCACGTCCGGGGCGTAACCCTGCAAGGCATTCTCCACGGCTTGCAGTTCTCCGGCCACCTGTTCGCGGCGCGATTCCAGCGCTTCCGCCTTGCCGCCGTCCTCGACGTCGTAGGCGTCTTCCAGTTCGGCGTCGATCTTGTCCAGGCGGTTTTGCAGCGAGGCGATGCGACGGGATTCGCGGGCAGTCGGCTCTCTGCGCTGGCGCGGGGCATTCTGGAACGCCTGCCGTTCGGCATGGCTCAAGTGCGGCACGGCTTCCACCCACGCCCAGCCTTCAGCGCGGATGCCTTCGGCCAGTTCGTCCAACTTGCCGCGCACCAGCGTTTCCAGCAGCGCCGCGTCGGTCAGATAGGTGCCGCTATCGTCGTCGGCGAACAGGTCGCGGCGGACGCCGCCACCCGCCGCCGTGTAGGCATCCATTCCGATGAAATGCACCAGCGGGTGCGATGCATCGATTTCGCGTTCCGTCAGACGCTCGCGCAGTGCGGATGCGCTGCGCTGCCACTCCGGCGCGGAGTAGAACGCGGTTTGCTGCGCGGCGTGGTCGTCGGTGATGGTCAGGGCCATCAACTGTTCCAGCGTCACGCCACCAGCCCGATAGTCGGCCATCAGGCGCGGCGAGACGTTCGCCAGCTTCAAGCGGCGTTGCACCACCAGCGGAGACACGCCGAAGTCTGCGGCAATGTCCTCAATCGGACGGCCTTCCTTGACCAGCGCGGCGAATGCCTCGAACTGGTCGGCGGGGTGCATCTGCTCGCGCAACAGGTTTTCGGCAAGGCTCACGGTGCGCGCCGATGCATCGGGCACCAACAGGCACGGCACTTCGTAGTCAGCGGCGATGCGCTTCTTCTTCGCCAGCAGCTTCAAGGCGGTAAGACGGCGATCACCCGCCACCACCTCGTATTGCTCGCCATCGGCGGCGAGGATGACGACGAGGTTTTGCAGCAGGCCGATGCGGGAAATGCTCGCGGCCAGTTCAGGGATGGACAGGCGCGGGGTCGTGCGCGCGTTGCGCTTGGAGCGGCGCGACAGCAACTGCGAGAGCGGAACCAAGATCAGGTTTTTGGTGGGGTCGGCCACTTCCAGCGCGGCAGCGGATTCGATGGCGCGGACTTCGGCTTTGGTAACGGCGTTCATGGTGATAACTCCTTGCGGTTAGGGATGCAGCAACGAAAGAAGCGGCAAGGGCTGCTGCCTGCCCCTGCCGCGTGGGGATTCAGGCCTTCAACTGGCGCATGCCATCGGCCAGCAGCCAAAGCGCTCGATTCAGTCGGATGTTTTGGTCAATGCCCTGCACCGGACGGGTCTGCTGGCGGCGTCCGTTGGCGCTGCGCCCGCGCAAGCCGCCTTGGGTCAGGTTTTCTTGCGTGCGGTTGAACACGCTCCACAAGTCCGGGCGGCGGTCGTCGAAGCGGCGCGGCATCAGGATTTGCGATTCCGTGATGGGCGCGGGCTTGTCGGGGTCGTCGTACTTGAGGGCCAGCGCGGCACGCGCGAACACTTCGGATTCGCCATCGTTCAAGGTGATGGCGTGCATGGCATCGCGGGATTCCTTCACCCGGTCGAAGCCGCTCAACACTTCGTAAGCGCCTTCGATGACCTGTCCGGCCACGTCGCCTTTATGCGGCACGCGCACGTCCGCCACCGTGTCGCCGCAGACAAGGCCATTGCTGCAAACAAACCGGAACATCCCGGCCAACATCTGATAGCTGCTCGTGCCGTCATGGGAGTTCAACAGCACGATTTCGTTGGCTTCCGCGCCGTTGATCTGGCTGGCATGGCGCAGGCGCAGCATGTGTTTGGTGTATTCGCGGCGGTCGTCGTGCCGCACGCGGGTTTGCGCTGCCATGAAAGGTTCAAACCCTTCCTTGCGCAGTTCCGCCAACACGGCGGCGGTGGGGATGTAGGCGTATCGTTCGGAGCGGCTTTCGTGCGGGGCGTCCGCGAAGATGGACGGGGCCACGCGGCGGATTTGGTCGTCGGACAGCGGGGAATCGCTGCGCAGCGACGGGGAACGGGAAGCGAAACGGGATGCGAGTTGCATGATCTTTCTCCAAGAGTTGCTGCTGTGGTTTCAAAGCTGACCGGATTCCAAGATTCGGAGCCCGTTGTGGCTTTGGTTGGTTCGGCGCAGAGACCTGGGCCGGTCCCTGTTTGCCGCCGTCTTTCCTGAGTTCATCGCCCGCGAAAAACCGGGCCAGCGAGGGACTGGCTGTCAAGGAAGAAGCGCAGGGTTGGTGCGGCCCGCAGCGCAGCGAGGACTCGGCCCTGCGCGCCTTGACGGCCAGGTACCGCGGGCTACGGTCGCGGGAAAAAGCGATGAACTTGGGGAAAGACGAATAGCGGCCGATGGGCCAGGAGATGCGCTGAAACCAACGCCGCGCGGCGAGCGCCCCTGCGTGCCAGCGGCACGCCTAGCTGGTTGGCTGTTGGCCGATCAGGTGCAACCTGGTCGGCTGCATTCGAGGGGCGCCAAGCAAGGCGCGGCGGGGATGGGCGATCCAGCCGATCCCCTGGAGGGCAAGCATCGCGCGCAGGCCAGGAGCGAAGAGACGGCCGGAGGCATCAGGGATCAAAGCCGCATGGCCGCGACTCGGTACGAGGCGCGGGGCAACGCCCGCGGGCCCGACGGCGGCACGCCGGGATGCCACGCAGTTCGTGACAAAAGTAAGTGACTTAAAAGCCCAGATGAGCCACAATGTAGCTACAACCACCTTTGAGCACATGAAATGGCTAGCACTGACGTCGTTCGTGCCCGGATAGACGGGCATATCAAGGAAGAAGCGACCAGCGTTCTGGCCGAGATGGGACTGTCCGTTTCGGATGCCATCCGTATGCTGCTAACCCGCATCGCAGCGGACAAAGCGCTGCCATTTGACGTCAATCGCGTCCTTCCCCATTCGGATCGGAAGACGCCATGAGGTTGTGTCTGAAAACACTTAACCAGTCATGGCCCTGAACCGCATGGATCGCATACAACAGCTCGGCTACGAAAAAGATTTCCGCATCATCTTCCTTGAAGCCAAGGGGGATGGATTTCAGCGCCTGTTCGAAAAACTGATGGCGAAGGCCCACCCGAACGATTTCATGGCCTGCCGACCATGGGGCAATGTCGGCGACCGCAAGAATGACGGATATCTGCCTTCGGCTCGGACCCTGTTTCAAAGCTACGCCCCCAATGAGTTGAGTGCTGCCGAAGCTATCAAAAAGATCAACGAGGATTTCGAAGGTGCAAAAGAGCATTGGGAAAAATATTTTGATGAGTGGACCTTTGTCCATAACGCCCCCGATGGGCGCTTAGGTCCTCATATCATTGAAGCGCTGGCCAAGCTCGCGCAAGAGAACCCGAAGATCAAGATCGGCCACTGTGGTTGGGATGAAATGCTGGCGAAGTTTCGCCAGCTCAGCCTGCAGGATCTCGAATCCTGGTTCGGCCCCTCGCTGACCATGGAAGCAAACGTCAATCTTGGCTATAGCGATTTGATGGCCGTACTCACGCACATCAACGTTGCTCCCGCGCCCGCGACGAGTGAAGTCAAAGATGTCTCGCGGGGGAAAATCGAGGCCAATCTTCTATCTGCGGTGGTCGCTGATTTTTTGAAGATCGGTATGCAGAAGTCGCCGTTGGTCATGCAGTTCTTCGATAACTGGAAAAACCCCGTGTACGGCGAGCAAATTGCGTCCGCATTCAAGAGTCAGTACGTGGCTCTGAGGGATACGGTGCCTCCGCTTCATCCTGACGAAATTTTCGGCCGGCTTGAAACCTGGGCAGGGGGAATCGTGAACACGACACCCACCCACAAGGCGGCTGTACTAGCGGTCATGGCCTATCTGTTCGACAAGTGCGAAATATTCGAAGATGCCCAGGCGGTGAGGTCAACATGATCCTGCCGTCCAAGCATCTCCCGCAAGATCGCGCACTGCTCACCGTGGGCGGTCATGTTCTGACTTTCCTCGCGCACCCCAAAACAGTTTCCGCGTTGTGGGAGGAACTAAACCGACAAGACCAAGGGTTGGTTGCCATCCGCCCTCGGCGAATCACCTATGACTGGTTCGTGCTTGCGCTGGACCTGCTGTATTCCCTTGGAACCATCGAACTTGAAAACGGCCTGGTGGCACGGAGGGAAGTTTGATCCATCATCTTTTCAGCACCCTGCCCACCTTCAAGAATCTCGGCGATTTGAAGCCGGGTCTGAACGTGCTGCTTGCCCAAAAAACCGCGGGTGCCAGCACCAAGCAAACGCGCAACCGCGCAGGCAAAACGAGTTTCATTGAAACAGTGCATTTTCTGACCGGCTCGGAAGCCGGCCCTGACTCCATCTTCCGCACGCCGGAGTTGGCCGAATACACCTTCGGCATGGACTTCGATTTGAAGGATACCCGTACCGTCGTCGAGCGCAGCGGCAGTGCCAAAGCCAAGATCTTTGTGACGGAGCCGCCGGCCGCCAAGCGCAAGCTATCGGCAGCCGATTGGGTCACGTTCCTCGGTGAGGAGATGTTCGGCTTGAGCAGCCTCGAAGCCGCAGGCAGCAAGCCCCCTTCGTTCCGGTCACTGTTCGCCTACTTTGTGCGTCGCCAGATGAGCGGCGCATTCACCACGCCAGAGAAGCAGGCCACCATGCAGGGAACCGGCGACATGCAAATGGCGCTCATGTTTCTCCTTGGATTGGACTGGCAGATCGCGCGTGACTGGCAAGCAGTCCGTGATCGTGAGAAGACCCTGGAAGAGCTGAAGAAGGCGGCGGGTACGGGGGCGTTCGGTTCGATCATCGGCAAGGCGGCTGATTTGCGCACGCAGTTGACCCTGCAGGAAGCTCGTCTCAAGAAACTCTATTCGGAAATCGAAACCTTCCAGGTATTGCCTGAGTACCGGGAACTGGAAGTTGAAAGCGCCAAGCTGACACGCCAGCTTAATGAACTGGCCAATGCCAACACCATAGACTTCGCGGCCATCCGTGACCTCGAAGGTGCGCTGGCCTCCGAAATTCCACCGGACCTGGAAGACCTGCAAGCGATCTATCAGGAAGCAGGTGTTGCACTTCCAGGCCTCGTAAGGCGTCGTTACGACGACGTGAAGAGCTTCCATCAATCGGTCGTGCGCAATCGCAAGGACTATCTGTCCAGCGAACTCGAAGCGGCACAGCTACGCATCGAGCTGCGCGACACTCAGAAAGCCCAACTCGACCAGCGACGTGCGGAAATCATGGGCATCCTCAGGAGTCATGGCGCACTGGATCAGTTCCTCAAGTTGCAGGGGGAATTAGGTCGCCTGGAATCTGAAGTGGAATCCCTGCGGCAGCGTTTCGAAGCGGCCGAGCAGCTCGAAGGCACGAAAAACGAGTTGGAGATCGAGCGCAACCGGCTCACGATTCGGCTGCGCCGCGATTTTGCCGAGCAGAAGGATCGACTGGCCGAAGCCATCGTTGCCTTCGAGGAAACGTCGCAACGACTCTACGAGTCGGCCGGCAGCATGACCGTCGATGAAACATCCAACGGCCCGATGTTCAAGTTTCCGATGCAAGGTCAGCGCAGCAAGGGCATCAAGAACATGCAGATTTTCTGCTTCGACATGATGCTCATGCGCTTGTGCCACAAGCGGCAGATAGGTCCCGGCTTCTTGATCCATGACAGCCATCTATTCGACGGTGTCGACGGGCGCCAAGTCATCAGTGCATTGCGTCTGGGCTCTGAGATCGCGCAGGAGCTTGGTTTTCAGTACATCGTGACGATGAATGAAGACGATGCTTTCAAAGAGACTATCGAAGGCTTCGATCTGAACAACTATGTGCTTCCCACGCGGTTGACAGACGCAACGGAGGATGGCGGGCTGTTTGGCATCAGATTCGGATGAGTTCGGGGTTGATTGAAATCTAGAGCGTCCGACCGAGCCTGAGCTGTCAGGACCTAGGCAAGAACAAGCTTGATACGCCCTTCTGCATTTTTCGAGAGGCAGCATGATCGGACAAAGAACCCGCTATTCGTTCGCGCAATTCCTAGAGTTGCAGGAGCCGATGATTTCAATCGTACTTCTGGGCAAGTACGGCGCCCAGCACCTGTCGCTGTCGCACGGGCAACTGTTGTACGGCTTATTGAATACGCTACGCGACCTGGATGACCGTACGCTCATGCTCGCATTGGCTGAGGTCGTCGCGACTGCGGGCGATCTACGGGCCAGGGTCAATCCGAAGTATCGATTCGACGAGCGCCAGCATGATCTGGCGCAATGCCTCCTGCTGGACGGCTACATCATCCAGGACAAAAAGCTGATTCAGACCGATCCGTCGATTTCCGATGCGGCTCCCTTAGAGGACGACCTGATCGCGGCGCTGCAGAACTCAGGGGCACCTCGTGCGCAGGAAATCATCGCCAAGATCAACGATTCCGCTGGCGCGTTCCGGGCAGCCCCGCCCGACTACAACGCATCGCTTGTGAACGCTCGCGTGGCTCTGGAAACTTTGGCTGGCGACATAGCCGCGCATGTTGCCTCGAAGCGGCAGCCCCCGGTTGCTTACAACCCATCGAAGTGGGGCGAGGTGCTTGCGTTCCTGCGGAGCAGCGGCGAGATCACCACAGAGGAGGAGAAAGGCTTGGCCGGTGTTTTCGGTTTTCTCAGTCCAGGCGCACATCGCCCGGTGGGAATCCCTGAAGATCAGATGACGCGGCTTGGCCGTTCCTTCGCGCTCAATATGTGCTGGTTCCTGATCAAGAACCATCTCGCGCGAATTCCACAGCTTTGAACCTCGTGACTTAAATGCGCAAGGACCAACAACATGCCGTTTGAGATCAGCCGCTGGGAAGCGATTGCGGAAAATTACGGATGCACAATTCTGCTTGGCAACGGTGCCAGCATTTCCGTCAGTCCGACCTTCTCCTACAGCTCGCTGCTGCAACATGCCGCCGAGCACGACCTGCTCCCCGCGGATGCTCAGCGGTTATTCGAGTTCTTTCAGACTAACGACTTCGAGCTGGTTCTTCGTATCGTCTGGCAGGCATCAAACGTCAATCGTTCGCTACAAATACCGGACGAGCGGACCCATGCCGCCTACGCCGGTCTTCGGGACTGCCTCATTCAAACAGTCCGCGACATTCATCCGGAGCATGGTGCGGTAAGCGCCCACCTGCCGAGCATTTATCAATTCCTGAAGCGGTTCAGAACCGTCATCTCGCTCAACTACGACCTGGTGCTGTACTGGGCTATGACCTACGGATTGGACATCGACGACCAGCATGCGTTCAAGGACTGCTTTGTGGGAGGTGGCACCTTCGACGATGACTGGCAGCGATTCAGGCAGCCGATCCGGGGAGATCGTTCAACCTCGCTGGTGTTCTATGCGCATGGCAGTCTTGTGTTGTGCCGAAACCTGATCGAGCAGGAGCGCAAGATCCACAACCTTCAGGATGGGCTGCTGGAGGCGGTCCTGCAGCGCTGGCAAAACGGAGAGGTCGTGCCTTTGTTCGTGAGCGAGGGAACGTGGCCGCAGAAAGTTACTTCCATCCAAAACAGCTACTACCTCTCCACCGTCTACAGAGAGGTGCTGAAATCGCAGCGGGACACGCTGGTGGTTTATGGCTGGGGCTTCGCCGAGCAAGACATTCACCTACTGCAACGCATGAAAGACACGGGCATCAATCGTGTGGCGGTGTCAGTATTTCGAGGGGATCAGGCGTACTGCAACCGGGTCTTCCAGACGATCCGAGACGAACTGGGAGCACATGTTGAGGTGGAGTTCTTCGACAGCGAGAGCTCCGGTTGCTGGATTCACCCAGCCCACTAAGTGCTGTGTCCTGCGGCTCGGTGAAGGCGTGGTGCGAAGCCCGTGAGCGAAACGCTGGGACGCTCGTCAGCTTGGGAGGAAAATAGATGAAGTCGGATGATTCAAAAGAGTTTGATCTTGGTGAACCTGCCGCGAAGAGTCACACCCCCCTAGGCTGGCCGATCCAAACTATTGAAATAGTACCGAGTGGCAAGGCACCTAAGAAGTATGGCGCAACGACGTATCGGTTTGGTGCCGTGTTGACGCTGAGCGTCATTCTCCCTCGAAGAGGCTGGACGCTCGTAAAGAAGACCAAAAACTACGCCTACTTCACCCCTCCGCCCGACCAATCCTCGCCGCCATTCAGAATTTCCATTGCTGTTCCGCCGGCTGAAGAGGTTCTTGCACTTGTGCGCAGAAGTTATGCCAAGGGTCAATCGTGGATGGGACAATTAGGAGAGTGGCCCGCTTGGTATTTTCACGAGCGAAACACGGATATGCAGGAGATGTGGCGTGACCTGGAAACCGGACAGATGGCATCACGCCTTCACAAGAATCCGCCACAGTCGAGCCTCTCCATCGGCGAATGGGGCGTGTGGGAAGCCAATGTCACCGGAGTTGCAGGCGAATTTGTGCTTGGAGTGCTTCCACCATCTCTTGTAGATGTAGCAGTGACTACCAACGACGCTGCTCGCCAACCGATGCTCTCCGAAGGCGCTTTGAGGACGGTTGAGCTTACCCTTCATGAGAGGAACGCAACAGCACGCGGACTTTGCATTGCGCACTACGGGCCAACCTGCCAGGCGTGCGGTCTAAACTATGAAGATAAATACGGCTCGATTGGTGCCGATCTCATCCATGTCCATCACGTCACTCCGTTATCAGTCATAGGCGAGGCTTATCAGGTGGACCCCATACGAGACTTGATCCCCCTCTGTGCTACGTGCCATCACGTCGTGCATAGAAGAGATCCACCCTACTCCGTTGCCGAAATGAGAGCCGCGATCACCGCTCAACCGGCTCGCAAACCTAGCGCGGATCGAGTAGGCCAAACTTGAGGCGCAGTGCCAGCCAGGGCTAGGTCATCGTGACAACTCGCAAGACTTTATCTGTCGGCATGAACTCAAGCGCAACAGTTACCCGTTCAGGCTCTCCATCTTCGCGTGGAAACTCCAACATGATGTTGAAGTAGCTCCCCCTGTAACCGGCGGATTCAGCAGTCTCAGGAACATCCCGCCAATCCAAGCTATAGAGGTAGTTTGATCTCATCTTGAAGCGAATAGCTTCTTCCAGTTCGCTCCTCGTCATATGGCCTAGGCCCGCCAGCGTGAGCTTGCCATCCTTTGCGGTGGTTAGGTATTCATGCTTCTTGTCCTCGATCAACACGCTGAAGTCGCTCAACGGTGCTGCTTCCTTGGACATGGCGCGGATGGCAATCTCAAGATCGTCGTCCGTCTCTTGTAAAAGCATTTGCTCGGGCTTGTAAGAAAGAAAAACTCCGAAGTACATCGACTGCACACTGCGAATCGAAAGTCCCAATGCCGTGTAGTCGTGAAGGTGCAGGTTGTGGTTTTCGGTGTTCGGCCTATCGTCCTCGTGACCGAGGATCACGACGTTCTTGTGCTTGATGGCCAAGTTCACCAAACCCATCGTCACAAAGGTTTTCGTCAGGCTGGCATACGTGCAAGGCACATACCCCAAGTAACCCGAGTGAGCCTTCAATCCCTTATGGATTGCAGCCAAGCCTTCCTCGGAGAGGTTATTGACGTACAGCACGTAGCAAAAGCACGGGTGCTTAAAGTTCAGGTCCTTTACGACTACCGCTTTATTGGCCAAAAGCCTGCGGGCAATTTCGTCTCCGTCGTCACTCAGTTCGCCGCCGAGAATGCTGTGTGTGGTATTTGCTGGAAAGAGTTTTAACAACGCATCAGCTGCATCCACTCCCGCGATGCGGTCCGGATCGCAACGGTGCTCATCAAACAAAAACGCCGCTTCGTGCTTGTTGGTCTGTGGGGTTAGAGCGGTCCGTAACCCGTCGTACCTGATTCGCTTGTCGCTCAATATTTGCAGGAAGTCTTGATGGAACCGCTGTACCTCTTTGAAGGTCCGTTCATCCGTCCAAGAGTAGTGGTCCCGAATGGCTGCGAGCATCAGGTTGCCACGGGCATTAATGGTATGTATGCGGCTCATGCTTTTGGAGAGTGGTCACCGGAAGCAGAAAAAACGAGGAACGAAGCCTCTAGATCGGCCACTTCTATCCCCTACCGAAGGTTCACGCGAAAGGACGCATGCACCGACCGAAACGTCGTCAGGATCTTCTGCCTGGCTTTGTCCAGTTCGTCGGCAACCCGATGCGTGAGCATGTAGGTCGGACAATCCGGCTGGCCGCATCCGCAATGCTTGATCTCCCCCTCCTTGAGACGGGTCACAAAGATACGGCGCAACTCGTCGACCTGACGAACAACCTTGTCTAGCACCGTGCGAATACGTTGATCTCGAAGATGATGAATCGACGGGATGCGTCTGATCTCGTCGCCCTCGCGCGTTCGCCACACGCCGGTATTGAGTGCGCCTATGGTGTCCTCGATCGCCTGTTGAAAGGCTGGCAGGGAGCTTTCCTGATGGAACGGCGTGCGAAAAGCCGGACGATCAAACACGGCCGCCATCAATTGCAGCGCATCGCCATCCGAGAGTTCGGGGAAGTCATCCACAAACTTGTGGATCGCTGTTTCGGCGTCGGGAAACTCGACGCCTTGGACGAAACGATGCAACAGGTACTCGGCGCGAAGTCGCAGGTTTTCCTCAAACTCCACCCCCGACCATATCGTCACATGCGCGATCCCGAGGGCAGCAGCAGCCTGCTCGATCCGAGTTCGGCCGGTGTCCGAAACCGCGCCACGGGAGACGAACCTGAAGGCATCCGGCGTCCCGCCTGTGGCCTTGACCGCCTTGCTCATGTCGCCCTTAGCTTTCGCCAGTGTCAGGGTGCCTCTGTTGGCGCATTGGATGATGGTCTTGCGTGACGGCTGGTCATCGAATGGCTCGATACCCGAGATGTCCCGCCCTTGGTCGCCCCCCGATTGGCCGTGCCAGATCAAGTTACGCCAGCCGACGCGCACGTGGTACGCAAAGACGAGGCGCTCGAACTGGAGACCACTGTAGTCCTCGAAATGAATGGGAGAAACCGTCACTGTCGCCATGTCCTTGTCCTTTTTTCGTGATTACACGTTCTTCAATACGCTCCTCTACGCTGCAACGAGTTTCCACGATAGCCAATGAAAGCCACCATTACTTCGTGCGGCGGCAAACCTTGCGGCGCCGAACACTCACGGAGTTCGACATGGAGAATAGTCCGTTGCAAAAAATGAGTAGGGGCGACGGTGCCGAGGCGTTACCTCAGTCTGTATCCGCTCCCCTGCCCGGCTCGGACGCCTACGAGGAACTGCCACAGTTTCCAAAGCGTAGCGCGTTGCCCTTTCGTCGCACGATCCGCCGCCAGGATCTGCGGCAGATCGTCCCCTTGGCCGAAACGACGATCTACGAGATGGAGCGTCGTGGCGAATTTCCGCGCCGCTTCAATTTGACGCCGCGCTGCGTCGTGTGGGACTTGGCCGAGGTGGAAGCGTGGATCGAGGCCCGCAAGCAAGCCCCGCGCAGTGCTGTCTCGAAACCCGATGTCCATCTACGAAAAACCCGCCCCGTGCGAGCGAGCTCCAGCCAGGAATAAAACCGCGGAGTTGCCTCATCCCACCAACGCTTCGAGTTCCTTGGACACCGAGCGCGTCAACCGTCGGCCTTCCTTCGCCACATTGACCTGCAAGGCCGCCCGCGCCACATCCAGCATATCCAAGGCCAGCGAATAAGTGCCCTTGGCCTGCAACCAGGCCAGCACGTCCGCCAAGTGCCAGATCGATGCACTGCCCTCATGCACCGGTGCCGGAAAGCTACCTGGATTAGCCAGCATCAGCTTACGCATGTTCTGCCGCGACACACCCACGATATCGGCGACGTCAGTCAGCCCGACCAGGTCAGGTGCGACTTCAATCAATCTGGCCGAAGGCACGGCACTGCGCACATCCACTAGCGCACTGCGCACGGCGTCCTCCGCGTCGGCCGCCTCGCGGGTGAACTCCAGCGCCAGCCGCCCCGGCTGCCCGATGCCAACCAGGGCATCGTCGCAGCCAGCTTCGCCCAGTCGCTCGACCAGCGCATCCGGGTCGCGGTCGTCGTCGGCAAGCTGGTACTTCAAGGTGAAGGTGTATTCCATCGCACTACTCCTTGGCATCGTCATCAGCCTCACGCCGCTTGCGATGCGTCGTGCAGTTATCCACGACACGCCGCAAGGCGCGAGCATGGTTGCCGGGGTTCTTTGGCGTGCTCCATACCGACGTGATGCAGAACTCGCCGCAGCGGCATTCCTCGTCGTTGTACGGACAATAAATCCGCCCCCAGGCGTGACTACCGCCGACTTCGACGCGCCAGCCCTGCCCTTCGGCGTGCCTGAGAGCTTCCTCGACCTCTTTCTTCGGATGAGAGGAACGGGCCATCAGTGACCTCCAGTATGGGGATGATTGACCAGGTTGTCAAGTGACAACCTGGCGCCGTTTCAGACTGTCGCGCTCAACGTCGGCACGACGATGTTCTCTGGCATCAGCTTCGGGACGTGGGTCTGCCCGTCGATCCATGCATCGACCATGTTGGCCCACTCCTGCAGCATGTGGCGCCGCTGCTCTGCGTACTCGGCCTTGTTGTAAATCGAGCGCGAGGAACGTCCGTCTTCGTGTGCGAGGCACTTCTCGATCCAGTCGCGGTTGAAGCCGATTTCGTTCAACAGCGTCGAGCCGGTACGGCGTAGGTCATGGACCGTGAACGGCTCCAGCGGCAGGCCGGCGGCCTTGGCCCGCTCCGCCACGATCTGCGTGACCCGGTTCAAGGTCGCGTTCGACATGCAGCGGTCGGCGTCGTAGCGCGACGGCAGCACGAACTTGGAACCGGCCGCGCAGGTGTGCAACGCCACGAAGATATCGAGCGCCTGGCGCGACAGGTAGACGACGTGCGGATTGCGTCCCTTCATCCGCTGCTTCGGAATGGTCCAGGTTGCGCTCTCGAAATCGACCTCATCCCAGGTCGCCTGGATCAGCTCGCTCTTGCGGACCAGCGTCAGCAAGATCATGCGCAGTGCCAGCCGGATGGTCGGATAGGTGGCCACCGATTCCATCTGCCGCGCCATCAAACGGATCTCCAGCGGCGACAAAGCGCGATCCTTCGGCACAAAGGTGGCAATCGATGCCGCGCCCACGTCCGCGGCCGGGTTGTCCAGCTTCTCGCCGTGCAGGATGGCGAAGGCATAGACCTGCTTCACGATGTCGCGGACATGTACCGCTGTGGCAGGCGCACCGCGCGCCTTCACCTTGTTGCACAAGGCGCGCAGATCATCGGCGGTGATTTCGTTGAGCTGGCGGTTCTCGAACGCCGGCAGGATGTCCCGGTCGATGATGCTCTTGCGCATCGCCTTCGTGCTGTCGGCCATACGGGCACCCACCAGCCACTTTCCGGTCATTTCGCCGAAGGTCTTGGCGGCGGTCAGTCGGCGCTTGTCGCGCTGCTTCTCCAGCGCGGGGGACTTGCCCTGGGCAACGGCCTTCTTGGCATCGATCAGTTTTTCGCGGGCGAGTGCCAGTGAAATGCCGGCCGGCCCGTAGCGGCCGATGGTCAGCGTCTCTCGACGCCCGTTGAGACGGTAATCGTAGCGGAAGGTGACGGTACCGGTAGTCGATACCGTCACGTACATGCCATCTCGGTCAGAAGCCTTATAAGTCTTGGACTTAGGCTTGAGGTTGCGCAGTGCGGTGTCGGTAAGCATCGAGGTTTTTCTCCTGTTCGTGACGGCGTTTTACCGTCAGGGGTCAGGAGACCTGCTGATGCCGGGAAAGCCGCATAAAACAAGCTTTCCCGAGGAGACATTTACCGTCAAAGACCGGTTTGGTCTGGATAGTAAACGGGAAGGTCTTAATCCGACCTCCGGTTCTTACCGCCAGTTCTACCGCCAACCTGTTCTGCTGGCCGGCGATAGCCACCGATAGCCGTCGTGACGAATCTTCTTTAAGATCAACACGTTACGACAGTTTTTCGATAGCCTGCGATAGTCCCCGAAGGACCTGATTTCACTCCCACTCAATCGTCGCCGGCGGCTTGCTCGACACGTCATACGTCACGCGCGAAATGCCTTCGATCTCATTGATGATACGGCCGCTGACGGTCTCCAGCAGTTCGTACGGCAGGTGTGCCCAACGCGCGGTCATGAAGTCGATGGTCTCTACGGCACGCAGCGCAACAACCCACGCGTAACGACGGCCATCGCCTACAACGCCAACCGATTTCACCGGCTGGAACACCACGAAGGCCTGGCTGACTTTGTGGTACCAGTCGGCCTTGCGCAGTTCTTCGATGAAGATGTGGTCGGCGCGACGCAACAGGTCGGCGTATTCCTTTTTCACTTCACCCAGGATGCGCACGCCCAGGCCCGGGCCCGGGAATGGGTGGCGGTAGACCATGTCGTACGGCAGGCCGAGCTCCAGGCCCAGACGGCGGACTTCGTCCTTGAACAGTTCGCGCAGCGGCTCTACCAGCTTGAGGTTCATTTCCTCAGGCAGGCCACCCACGTTGTGGTGGGACTTGATCACGTGGGCCTTGCCGCTCTTGGCGCCAGCCGACTCGATCACGTCAGGGTAGATGGTGCCTTGGGCAAGGTACTTGATGTTGTCCAGGTGTTTGGCCTGGGCATCGAAGACGTCGATGAAGGTGCGGCCGATGATCTTGCGCTTCTTCTCCGGGTCGGACTCGCCGGCCAGGTTGTTGAGGAACTGGTCCTCGGCGTTGGCGCGGATCACCTTGACGCCCATGTTCTCGGCGAACATGGCCATCACTTGCTCGCCTTCGTGCAGGCGCAGCAGGCCATTGTCGACGAACACGCAGGTCAACTGGTCGCCGATCGCCTTGTGCAGCAGCGCAGCAACCACGGAAGAGTCAACGCCGCCGGACAGGCCGAGCAGCACGTTGTCGGTGCCGACCTGGGCACGCACGTTGGCGATGGCGTCTTCAGCGATCTTCGACGGGGTCCACAGCGCTTCACAGCCGCAGATGTCGAGGATGAAGCGCGACAGGATGCGCCCGCCTTGCTTGGTATGGGTCACTTCCGGGTGGAACTGGACGCCGTAGTAGCCGCGCGCGTCGTTGAACATGCCGGCGATCGGGCAGCTCGGGGTGCTGGCCAGGATGTGGAAGTCTTCCGGCATCTTGGTGACTTTGTCACCGTGGCTCATCCACACGTCGAGGCCAAACAGGCCGTCGGCGTCGATGTGGTCTTCGATACCGTCCAGCAGGCGGCTCTTGCCGACCACGTCGACACGCGCGTAACCGAATTCACGCAGCTCGGAACCTTCAACCTTGCCGCCCAGTTGCTCGGCCATGGTCTGCATGCCGTAGCAGATACCGAAGACGGGCACGCCCAGGTCGAATACGGCTTGCGGGCAACGCGGGCTGTTGGCTTCGTGCACGGACTCGGGGCCACCGGCGAGGATGACGCCTTTAGGTGCGAATTCGCGGATCGCTTCGTCGTCCATGTCGAACGGATGCAGTTCGCAGTACACACCGATTTCACGCACGCGACGGGCGATCAGCTGGGTGTACTGGGAACCGAAGTCGAGGATCAGGATGCGGTGGGCGTGAATGTCGAGGGCCATGGAGTCAGTCTCGTCTATGCAATTCGAATAAAGAGAATCAGAAACAACTCGGGGCTGAATCAAACAGCCCCGGTTACTTAACGTTTTGCTGGAAGCATCAACCTACGCGGTAGTTCGGCGCTTCTTTGGTGATCTGCACGTCATGAACGTGGGATTCGGCCATACCGGCACCGGTGATCCGCACGAACTCAGGCTTGGTGCGCATTTCTTCGATGTCGGCACTGCCGGTGTAGCCCATCGAGGAACGCAGGCCGCCCATCAGTTGATGGATGATCGCGCTCAGGGTGCCTTTGTACGGCACACGGCCTTCGATGCCTTCCGGAACGAGTTTCTCGGCGCCTGCCGAGGAGTCCTGGAAGTAACGGTCGGAAGAGCCCTGCGCCTGGGACATGGCGCCCAGCGAACCCATGCCGCGGTAAGCCTTGTACGAACGGCCCTGAAACAGTTCGATCTCGCCTGGCGCTTCTTCAGTACCGGCAAACATCGAGCCCATCATCACGCAGGACGCACCGGCAACTATGGCCTTGGACAGGTCACCGGAGAAACGGATGCCGCCGTCGGCGATCAACGGTACGCCAGTGCCTTCAAGGGCAGCGGCGACGTTGGCGATGGCGCTGATTTGCGGCACACCGACACCCGCGACGATACGCGTGGTGCAGATCGAGCCAGGGCCGATACCGACCTTGACCGCGTCAGCGCCGGCTTCAACCAGCGCTTTGGCAGCCGCGCCGGTGGCGATGTTGCCGCCGATCACCTGGACTTCAGGGAAATTCTCTTTGACCCAGCGTACGCGGTCGATCACGCCTTTGGAGTGACCGTGGGCAGTGTCGACCACCACCACGTCAACGCCAGCAGCAACCAGGGCCGAGACGCGCTCGCCGGTGTCCTTGCCGGTGCCGACCGCAGCGCCGACGCGCAGACGACCTTGGTCGTCCTTGCTGGCCAGCGGGTAAGCCTTGGCTTTTTCGATGTCGTTGACGGTCATCATGCCTTTGAGGGCGAATTTGTCGTCGACGATCAGCACGCGTTCGATGCGGTGCTTGTGCAACAGCTCGCGAGCGTCGTCCTTGTCGGCACCTTCCATGACCGTGACCAGGCGCTCTTTAGGCGTCATCACTTCGCGGACGGTGACTTCAAGACGGTTCTCGAAACGCACGTCACGGGACGTGACGATGCCGACCAGGTCGCCATCGTGCAGTACCGGAACGCCGGAGATGTTGTGCAGGCGGGTCAGGTCGAACAGGTCACGCACGGTAGCGTCGGCCTCGATGGTGATTGGATCTTTCACCACACCGGCTTCGTAACGCTTGACCTTGCGTACTTCGGCAGCTTGCTGCTCGATAGTCATGTTCTTGTGGATGATGCCGATGCCGCCTTCCTGAGCCATGGCGATTGCCAAACGGGCTTCGGTGACGGTGTCCATGGCAGCAGAAACCAGGGGAATATTCAGCTCGATGCCACGGGTTAGGCGGGTCTTGAGACTGACTTCGTTAGGAAGCACCTCGGAATAACCGGGCACTAGGAGAATGTCGTCGAATGTCAGAGCTTCTTGGCTGATACGCAGCATCGCGGGGGCTCCCGAGCGGGAAAATGGAAGCGCGCCATTATATACATGCACCCTGTCGGGCTCAATGTAAAACTCTGACAAACTTGGTAATACTGATAGAAGGGTTAAAGCTCGACTTTGACCCAACTCATCTTCTGGTCCAGCCAATCGGCAAATTCGTCGATAAAGCTCTGCTTGAACCCCGCCTCGGCCCAGTTGTTGAAGATAAAGCCCAGGTTGGAGAACCCGCATTCCTGCAGGAACAGGAACCCGTTGATGTCATCTTCATGCCCACACAGCGGGCAGGTGAAGTTGTCGGTGTGGCCGGGCATCCAGTCTTCGAGGCTTTCGAACAGCGCCTCGCCGACTTCCTTGAGGCATTCCGGGCAGCCGGCTTCTTCGAGGAAACCCTTGGCCGGCGTGTAGATGCAACGTTTATAGATGATCTCCAGGCCATTGACCGGCTCGTTGAACGGCAGCGCTTCGGGGTGCAGCACCACCGCGCGGGCGCCGTCGGCCAGGGCGTAGGCCATGCGGTTGCCGGTGCGCCCGCACGTGGTCAGTTCTTCCTTGATGATGTTCTTGCGCACCAGCCAGCGCACGATCGCCCGGGCGCGGGGTTCGTGGACGGGTAGCGTGGAGATTTTCGGGACAAGGATGCTTTGGGAATTCATGGGAGTCCTGCGGCGTGGCTACTGGCGCCTTCGCGAGCAAGCCCGCTCCCA
>NZ_JBARTQ010000277.1:0-14971 GCF_049645325.1 Pseudomonas sp.
TTTCGCGAGCAAGCCCGCTCCCACATGGGTTCAGCGGTGTAGCAAAAAACCGGGTTACAACCCCACCACATCCTCCGCCTGCAACCCCTTCTCGCCGGTTACCACGGCGTATTCCACCTGCTGGCCCTCGGCCAACGAGCGGTGGCCATCACCGCGAATGGCGCGGTAGTGCACAAACACGTCCTTGCCGTCTTCGCGTTGAATAAAACCATAGCCCTTTGCATCGTTGAACCACTTCACATTGCCGGTTTCGCGCGTTGCCATCTGTTTAACTCCCACATGCATTTTATTGTTGAGTCGCGTGCATTGAACTGCCGAGTATAAGACAGGCTCAAAAACGATCAACTCAAGTTTACATCGCTGCTTTTTTGCCGATTTTCGGCGAATACGGCACACTACCCGCCCGAGCGCCTGCTCGGTTTTTTCCACTTGAAGCAGCACGCCTATGACCCGCTCCCCGTTCCGCCGTCTGGTGTTTGGCACCTTGCGCCGACTGTTGTACCTCTGGGTTCGCTCGGAGACGATCAACCAGTCGTCCCTAACCCTTAACCTCGACCGCAGCCGGCCGGTGTTCTACGTCCTGCAATCACCTTCCCTCACCGAATTGGCGGTGGTCGACAAGGAGTGCACCAAGGCCGGCCTGCCGCGCCCGGTGCTGCCGGTGTCGGTCGGCCCGCTGCTGGAACCGGCGGCGTTCTTCTACCTCACGCCAGAACCGGATTGGCTCGGCCGCCAGGACAAGCGCGGTGCGCCGCCGACCCTGACCCGCCTGGTCAACACCCTGACCGAGCACGCCGAAGAGAATGCACAAATCATTCCGGTCAGCGTGTTCTGGGGGCAGTCGCCGGAGAGCGAATCCAGCCCGTGGAAACTGCTGTTCGCCGACAGCTGGGCCGTCACCGGCCGCCTGCGCCGGTTGCTGAGCATCCTGATCCTGGGCCGCAAGACCCGTGTGCAATTCTCCGCGCCTATCAACCTGCGTGAATTGATCGAGCACAATAAAGGTCATGAACGCACCGTGCGCATGGCCCAGCGCATCCTGCGGGTGCACTTTCGTAACCTGAAGACCGCCGTGATCGGCCCCGACCTGTCCCACCGCCGCAACCTGGTGAAAGGCCTGGTCAACATGCCACTGGTGCGCCAGGCCATCGCCGATGAGGCCGAACGCGAAAAAATCACCCCGGAGAAAGCCAAGGCCCAGGCCCTGCGCTACGGCAACGAGATCGCCTCGGACTACACCTACACCGCGATCCGCTTCCTCGAAGTGGTGCTCAGTTGGTTCTGGAACAAAATCTACGACGGCATCAAGGTCAATAACATCGAAGGCGTGCAAAAGGTTGCGCAGGGCTACGAGGTGATCTACGTACCTTGCCACCGCAGCCACATCGACTACCTGCTGCTCTCGTACCTGCTGTTCAAGAACGGCCTGACCCCGCCGCACATTGCCGCCGGCATCAACCTGAACATGCCGGTGATCGGCAGCCTGCTGCGCCGTGGCGGTGCGTTTTTCATGCGCCGCACCTTCAAGGGCAACCCGCTGTACACCTCGGTGTTCAACGAATACCTGCACACCCTGTTCACCAAAGGTTTCCCGGTAGAGTACTTCGTCGAAGGCGGACGCTCGCGCACCGGGCGCATGCTGCAACCGAAGACCGGGATGCTGGCGATCACCCTGCGCAGCTTCTTGCGCTCCTCGCGCATGCCGATCGTGTTCGTGCCGGTGTACATCGGTTATGAGCGCGTGCTGGAAGGCCGCACCTACCTTGGCGAACTCCGCGGTGCGAGCAAGAAGAAAGAGTCGATCTTCGATATTTTCAAAGTGGTCGGCGCGCTCAAGCAGCGCTTTGGCCAGGTCGCGGTCAACTTCGGCGAGCCGATCAAACTGGCCGAGTTCCTCGACGCCGAACAACCCGACTGGCGCACCCAGGCGCTGGGCCCGAACTACAAACCGGCGTGGCTCAACGAGACCACCAACCGCCTCAGCGAGCAGGTGGCCCGCCACTTGAACGAAGCGGCGGCGGTCAACCCGGTGAACCTGGTGGCGCTGGCGCTGTTGTCCACCACACGCCTGGCCTTGGACGAACAGGCCATGGCGCGCCAACTCGACCTGTACCTGGCGCTGCTGCGTCGCGTGCCGTACTCACCGCACACCACCTTGCCGGAAGGCGATGGCCTGGCGCTGATCAAACACGTAAAAGACATGGACCTGCTCTCGGAGCAGAGCGACGCCCTGGGCAAGATTGTGTACCTGGACGAGCAGAACGCCGTCTTGATGACCTACTACCGCAACAACGTGCTGCACATCTTCGCCCTGCCCGCGTTGCTGGCGAGTTTCTTCCAGAGCAGTTCGCGCATGAGCCGCGAACAGATCCTGCGCTACACCCGCGCGCTCTACCCGTACCTGCAATCGGAGCTGTTTATCCGCTGGTCGCTGGAGGAGCTGGACGCGGTCGTCGACCAGTGGCTGGAGGCGTTTGTCGAACAGGGCCTGCTGCGTTTGGAGAACAATGTGTACCTGCGCCCGGCGCCGAGCTCACGGCACTTTGTACTGTTGACGCTGTTGTCAAAGAGCATCGCCCAGACGCTGCAACGCTTCTACATGGCGATCTCGCTGCTGCTCAACAGCGGCCAGAACAGCATCAGCGCCGAAGAACTGGAAGACTTGTGCACGATCATGGCCCAGCGCCTGTCGATCCTGCATGGCCTCAACGCCCCGGAGTTTTTCGACAAGAGCCTTTTCCGACATTTCATCCAGACGTTGCTGGAGCAAGATGTGCTGCGCCGCGATGAAGCGGGTAAATTGAGCTACCACGACCTGCTCGGCGAACTGGCCGAAGGCGCAGCGAAACGCGTGCTGCCGGCCGACATTCGCCTCTCGATCCGCCAGGTGGCGTTGCACCGCGTTGATGGCGCGGCAGAAGCACCGGTTGAACCGCAAGCCGAACAACGCTGACGAACGCCGCGGGATTTAAACAGGCGCCGGTTGGATGCCGGCGCCGCTGAAAAGGAGCTGTACCATGAAAAAGATCATCCTCCTGGGCCTGACCGCCCTGCTCGGAGCCTGCCAATCCATGACCCCAGCCGCCAAGGCCAGCCTCGACGGCGAAGTGTTCTACCTGCAGCGCATCGCCTTGCCGCCCACCGCCACCTTGAGCGTGAGCCTGCAGGACGTGTCCCTGATGGACGCCCCGGCCGTGACCCTGGCCGAACAGAAAGGCCCGGTCAAAGGCCAGGTGCCGCTGCCGTTTCACCTGAGCTACGACCCGGCCCACGTCAAACCGGGCCACACTTACGCGGTCAGCGCTCGCATCGAGCTGGAGGGCAAGCTACTGTTCATCACCACCGAACGGCACGCTGTGCAGCTCAATGGCCAGGACCCACAGCCCTTGCGCTTGCGTGTCGACGCTGTTGCTCACTGAATCAAACACACTTAAGGAAGCGCCCATGCTCCGTCACTCTCTTCGCCTCACTGCCCTGTGCGCCGGCCTGTTGTTCGGTGCCAACGCCATGGCCCTGGACCTCAGCAGCCTGTCCCAGGGCGACGCCTCCGGCGGCCTCAAGGACGCACTGACCCAAGGCGCACAGATCGCCGTAAAACAACTGGGTGTACCCGGTGGTTTCAGCAATAACCCGCAAGTGAAAATCGGCCTTCCTGGCAAATTGGGCAAAGTCGCCGACAAGCTGAAAATGTTTGGCATGGGCGACCAGGTCACGCAACTGGAAACCAGCATGAACAAGGCGGCGGAAACGGCCGTGACCCAGGCTCAGCCGATCCTGGTCAATGCGGTGAAAAACATGAGTGTGACCGACGCCAAGGGCATCCTCACCGGCGGTCAGGATTCGGCGACTCAGTACCTGAACAAAAGCAGCCGTGAAGAGATCCGCGCCAAGTTCCTGCCGATCGTCAAGGCTGCGACCGACAAGGTTGGCGTGGCGCAACAGTACAACGCTCTGGCCGGCAAGGCCGCAGCCTTTGGCGCCGTGGATGCCAAGAGCGCCAACGTCGAAAACTACGTGACCGAGCAAGCCTTGGACGGCTTGTTCAAGATGATCGCCCAACAGGAAGAAACCATTCGCAAGAACCCGGCGGCCGCGGCCACCAGCTTGGCGAAAAAGGTGTTTGGCGCGCTGTAACCCTCCCCTCACTGCGCCCAGGCCGCTTGCCGCGGACCTGGGTGCAGCAATCATCAGCTAACTTCTTAGCGACTCAATGAACACAGCGGATACACAGGCCGGCTGGGCATCTGATGCTCATTAGCCGGGTGTGGGTGTGGGTTTGGGTGTGGAGTGCCGTAAGCCGGTTTGGCGGGCTGGGTATGATTAAACCCCGGCTGGCTCGAATAAGACCGGTGGTGGTGGTGGCGAGGTTTTCCATACCCCGGCGTCTGCGGCTTTGCACTCTCATAACCTTTGTGGGGCGAATGATTGCCCACCAGCGCCTCCAACAGCGCGATTTTGAAATTGACAATGGCATTAAAAAAAGACATCTGGCACTCCATAAACTCATTGAAAGAGGCTCGACCGCCTGACGGCGAAGTCGACACCTTTGCCTGTCCATCAGGCATTTCTAAGTGGAGTGAACAGTAGAAACGTTCCAGCCGTGTCGAGGGCGGTTTGCATCGGCATGTAAAACCGGCTCGAAGCCCGATCAGTGCATGACCGAGTTGGCCAGCCTTCCCATCATCAGCGTGGCAAAACAGCAGATGGCCAAGGACGTCGCGCGGTTGATCTTAAGCGGCGTGAGCCACGCTTTCTGAACCCCTTCAAAACGGCTGCCGAGCACGATCCAGGCCGTGCCAACCGGTATCACCACCAGCGCCAGCGTAGCCATGAACCCGGCGTACCCCTGCAGCGTGGCAAAGGTGCCGGCCGGCGCGATGAACGAAGCGATCAGCAGACCTTTGGGGTTCATCACGGTGAGCCAGAAAAAGGATTGCCCTGAAAAACGCTCCCGACTCGCGTCGACATCATCGTTATTGCGCTGCCACAGCGAATACGAGACGTACAACAGGTAGCAAGCAGCCACCAGTTGCGTGGCCTTCAACGCCCAGGGTGAGTAGGCGGCCAGATAAAGCAGCGCCACGCCCCACATCGACACCTGCAACAGGTACGCCAGGCACTCGACCAAGGCCAGCGCCCAGGAGGCCCGGTAGCCGAACAGTACCCCGGCGCGGAACAGCAGGGTATTGGTCGGGCCGGGGGCGAGCAATAACAACAGCAGGGCTGAAACAGTGACCAGCATGATTACGCGACGTCCTTCCTCACTCGGAACCACGCAGCATACAGGGCCGGCAGGAACAAAAGGGTCAACGCCGTCGCCACAATCAGCCCACCCATGATCGCCACGGCCATGGGCCCGAAGAACACACTGCGCGACAGCGGGATCATCGCCAGCACCGCCGCCAGGGCGGTGAGCACAATCGGGCGGAAGCGTCGGACCGTGGCTTCAATAATCGCTTGCCACGGCGCCAGCCCTGCCTTGATGTCCTGTTCGATCTGGTCCACCAGGATCACCGAGTTACGCATGATCATCCCCGACAGCGCGATCGTCCCCAGCATGGCGACGAAACCGAAGGGCTGGCGGAACACCAACAGGAACAAGGTGACTCCGATCAAGCCCAGCGGCGCTGTGAGAAACACCATCGCGGTGCGTGAGAAACTTCGCAGTTGCAGCATCAGCAAGGTCAGCACCACCACGATAAACAGCGGCACCCCGGCCTTGACCGAGTTCTGGCCACGGGCGGAATCCTCCACCGTGCCGCCGACTTCGAGGAGGTAGCCGTCCGGCAACTCGGCACGCACGCCTTCCAGGGTCGGCAGGATCTGCTGCACCAACGTCGCCGGTTGCTCCTTGCCGTAAATGTCGGCGCGGACGGTCACGGTGGGCAAGCGGTTGCGGCGCCAGATAACGCCTTCTTCAAAGCCATATTCAAGGGTAGCGATCTGCGACAGCGCCACGCTTTTGCCGTTGTCGGTGGGCACCGCCAGGCTTGGCAGCAACGACAGTTCAGTGCGTTCATGCACGGTGCCGCGCAGGAGGATTTCGATCAACTCGTTGTCCTCCCGGTATTGGCTGACGCTGGAGCCGGTCAGTGAGCTTTGCAGGAACTTCGACAGGTTGGCGGTGCTCACGCCGAGGGCGCGGGCGCGGTCCTGGTCGATGTTCAGGTAGACGACCTTGCTCGGTTCTTCCCAGTCCAGGTGCACGTTGACCACGTGGGTATTTTCACGCACCTTGGCCGCCACTTTGCGCGCGAGGGCGCGGACTTCTTCAATGTGTTCGCCGGTCACCCGAAACTGCACCGGGTAGCCCACTGGTGGGCCGTTTTCCAGGCGCGTGACGCGTGAGCGCAACTCAGGAAACTGTTCGTTCAGGGTTTCGATCAACCAGGTGCGCAGGCTCTCGCGCTCCTCGATGGTTTTAGCCAGCACCACAAACTGGGCAAAGCTGGCCGCTGGCAGTTGTTGGTCCAGAGGCAGGTAAAAACGTGGCGACCCCGTGCCGACATAAGCCACGTAGTTTTCGATACCCGCGTGTTCCTTGAGCAACGCCTCCAGGCGTTTGACCTGATCAGCGGTGTTACTCAAGGAGGCGCCTTCGGCCAGTTTCAGGTCGACCATCAGCTCCAGGCGGCCGGAAGCCGGGAAGAACTGTTGCGGCACAAAACGAAACAGCGCGACCGAGCCGATGAACAGCAGCAGCGTCAGCACGATCACGGTCTTGCGGCGACGCACGCACCATTCGATCAAACGCCTTACACGCTGGTAGAACGGCGTGCCGTAGGGATCAGGCCCATCGGCGCCGTGTTTGGCGGCATGAATTTTCGCCAGGTCCGGCAGGAGCTTTTCCCCCAGGTACGGCACAAACACCACGGCGGCGACCCACGAGGCCAGCAACGCAATGGTCACCACCTGGAAAATCGAACGGGTGTATTCGCCGGTACTCGATTGCGCGGTGGCAATTGGCAAAAAGCCGGCGGCGGTAATCAACGTGCCCGTGAGCATCGGGAAGGCGGTGCTGGTCCAGGCGAAACTCGCAGCTTTAAGCCGGTCGTAACCCTGTTCCATTTTGATCGCCATCATTTCCACGGCAATGATCGCATCGTCCACCAACAGGCCCAACGCCAGGACCAGCGCGCCGAGCGAGATCTTGTGCAGGCCGATGCCGAGGTAATACATGGTGGCAAAGGTCATCGCCAGCACCAGCGGAATCGCCAGGGCCACCACCATGCCGGTGCGCACGCCGAGGGAGAAAAAACTCACCAGCAACACAATGGCCAGCGCCTCGGCCAATACCTGGACGAATTCTCCGACACTGGTTTTCACTGCGGCGGGTTGGTCCGACACCTTGCGCAGCTCCATGCCTGCGGGAAGGTTCTTCTGCAGGCGTGCGAATTCGACTTCAAGGGCCTTGCCCAATACCAGGATGTCACCGCCATCGCGCATGGCCACGGCCAGGCCGATAGCGTCCGCGCCCATGTAGCGCATGCGCGGCGCGGGTGGATCGTTGAAACCACGGTGGATGTCGGCCACATCGCCGATGCGGAAGGTGCGGTCACCGACGCGAATCGGGAAGCTGCGGATCTCCTCGACCGTCTTGAAGTTGCCCGACACGCGCAACTGCACACGCTCGGTCGGGGTTTCAAAGAAGCCCGCGGTGGAAACTGCGTTCTGTTCCTGCAACGCCTGTTGCACGGCCGCCAATGGCAGGCCGAGAGTGGCGAGCTTGAGGTTCGACAGCTCGATCCAGATCTTCTCGTCCTGCAAGCCCTGCAACTCGACCTTGCCCACATCCGGCACGCGTTGCAGTTGAATCTGGATGCGGTCGGCGTAGTCCTTGAGCACGGCATAGTCGAAGCCGTCGCCGGTCAGCGCGTAGATATTGCCGAAGGTGGTGCCGAATTCGTCGTTGAAAAACGGCCCCTGGATATCCGGCGGCAAGGTCTGGCGAATGTCGCTGATCTTCTTGCGTACCTGGTACCACAAGTCCGGAATCTGCGCCGAGTGCATCGAGTCGCGGGCCATGAAGGTGACCTGGGATTCGCCGGGGCGCGAGAAGGAGACAATGCGCTCGTAGTCGCCGGTCTCCATGAGTTTTTTCTCAATACGCTCGGTGACCTGGCGCGAGACTTCCTGGGCAGTCGCCCCGGGCCAATTGGTCTTGATCACCATGGCCTTGAAGGTGAACGGCGGGTCTTCACTTTGTCCCAGCTTGGTGTAGGACAAGGTGCCGACAACTGCCAGCAGGATCATCAGGAACAGTACGATCTGGCGATTACGCAACGCCCATTCGGAAAGATTGAAACCCATCGGGGACTACTCCTTGGCCGCCAGATCCACTACTCGGTTGGAGCGATCCACCGGGCGCACGAGCTGGCCCTCATGGAGTACATGCACGCCCGCCGCGATCACCCAATCACTCGGGGACAAACCTTCCAGCACCGGCACGGTTTTTTCGCCGAAGGCGCCGATGCGCACCGGCGTGCGTTTCAGGGTGTTGTCGGGCTGCACGCGCCAGACGTAGGACGCGCCGTTCTCCGCACTGAGGGCAGACAGCGGCACTGACAGCGGAATCACGCCGTCAGCCTGTATGAAAACGCGCGCGCTCTGGCCCAATTCAGCGGGGACCTTGCCGCCGATAAAGGCAACGCGGGCAGCGAAGGTGCGTGATTTCGGATCGGCCGCGGGCGACAGCTCACGAATACGTCCGCTGAAACGTTGGTCCGGCTGGCTCCACAATTCGACGGACACAGGCTGGCCGATCTTGAAACGGCCGAAGCCTTGTTCGGGCAAGCTGATCAGCACTTCGCGCTCGCCATCGGTGGCCAGGGTGAACACGGTCTGGCCGGCGGACACCACTTGGCCGACTTCCACCGCGCGTTTGGCGACCACGCCGTCCTGAGGCGCACGCAACACGGCATAGCCGGCCTGGTTGCTGGACACGTCGAATTCAGCCTTGATCTGCTTGAGGCGTGCTTCGCCGGATCGGTAGAGGTTTTCGGAATTGTCGTACTGGGAGCGGCTGACCATCTGACGGTCCATCAGCGTCTTGTAGCGGTCGCGTTCAGCGCGCACCAGGCTCAGGTTGGCCTCGGCGGCAGCGACTTGGGCGCGCGTGGCTTCCAGTTGCAGGCGCACATCCTGGGGGTCGAGTTCTGCCAGCGGTTGGTTGGCCTTGACCCGCTCGCCCTCCTCCACCAGGCGTTTGCTGACTTTGCCGCCAATGCGAAAAGCCAGGTCCGGCTCATAACGTGCGCGCACCTCGCCAGGGTAGCTGTCCGATGCCTGCGCCGAGGGCTGCGGTTGCACCACCATGGCTGGGCGGATGGTGGTTTGGGCCGCTTCTTCATGGCCGCAGGCGGCCAACAGGAAGACCAGGCTGACAGGCAACGCAAGGGGCAGGAAAGTGCTGCGCATGCTGAAGGACCTTTCGCAAATGGAGCTAGGAATAATTATACTGGCCGGTATGTTATTAATACCAAACTCACCAGTCCAGTAATAAAGGTGAAAATGTCCGACAATCGCGTAAACACCAATAGCCCCGGGCGTCCCAAGGACATGGCAAAACGCCAGGCAATTCTCGAAGCAGCGAAAATCCTGTTTTTGAACAATGGCTACGCCAGTACGAGCATGGATGCCGTGGCCCTTGAAGCCGGCGTGTCGAAACTGACCGTGTACAGCCACTTCACCGACAAAGAGACCTTGTTCACCGCCGCAGTCGTGGCCAAGTGCGAGGAACAGCTGCCGGTGATGTACTTCGAGCTGCCTGAGGGCATGCCGGTGGAGACCGTATTGCTGAACATCGCGCGGGGCTTTCATCGGCTGATCAACAGCGAAGAGTCGGTGAACCTGCATCGTTTGATGATGACCACCGGCAATCAGGACGTGAAACTCTCCCAGATATTCTTCGAAGCCGGCCCGATGCGCATGCTCCAAGGCATGGAGCGTTTGCTCGGCAAGATCGACCAGAGTGGCGCCTTGAGCATCAACAAGCCATTTACGGCGGCGGAGCACTTCTTCTGCCTGCTCAAGGGCACGGCGAATTTCTGCTTGCTGTATGGCTGCGGCGCGCCGCTGAGCGAGGAAGCCGCTGAGGCGCATGTACAGGAGGTGGTGGGGTTGTTTATGCGGGCCTATAGACCCTGAAGCCTTGTGTTGCCTGCACCCGCGCTATCGCAGGCAAGCCAGCTCCCACATTTGCAACGCATTCCAAGGTGGGAGCGGGCGTGCTCGCGAAGAGGCCCTCAAGCCGATGAACATTTAAGGTTTGAGCGCCTTCTTCGGGTAAATGTCATACCGGCTGGATTTGCCATCCAGCGCATGACTCGGCTTGGGCCCTTCAATGCACGGTGCCTTGCGCGGGCGCTTGACCACCACGCGGTGGCTGGCCAAGGCCAGGGCGGCTGCCAGCAACGCCGGCGCGTCCGGGTCATCGCCCACCAGTGGCCGGAACAGGCGCATTTCCTTCTTCACCAGCGCAGTTTTCTCACGGTGCGGGAACATCGGGTCCAGGTAGATCACCTGCGGCGGCTCGCCTTCCCAGTTGAGCATCACGTCAATGGAGTTGCCCTTGAGCAGCTTCATGCGCGCCACGATCGGCGCCACCTCGAAATCACCCGCGCCGCGTGCCAGGCCGTCTTCGAGCAAGGCACCGATCAATGGCTGACGCTCGATCAGGCTCATGTCGCAGCCCAGGCTGGCCAGTACAAACGCGTCCTTGCCCAGGCCAGCCGTGGCGTCCAGCACCCGTGGGCGCACGCCCTGGGCGATGCCGACGGCCTTGGCGATCATCTGCCCGCTGCCACCGCCGTATAAACGCCGGTGCGCCGCGCCGCCTTCGACGAAGTCCACACGCACCGGCCCCGGTGCGTCCGGCCCCAGCTGTTGCAGTTGTAGGCCGTGCTCGCCCACTTGCAGGGAAAAGTCCGCCCCATCCAGCTGCAACGGCAGGCCCAGCTGCGCCGCCCATTGCTCGGCACGCGCCTGGAAACCTTCGGCCAAAGCCTCGACCCGAATGCGGCTGGCCGCTGGTTGTTCGCTCATCAATCGCTACGCTCAAAAATATTAAGGATCGGCAAACAGCGGCCGATAAAAACAACAGTCAGGTATTTTGCCAGAGCTGAGCGTCGACCGAGAAAAATGTCAGACATTCTTCCCCTAACCATCGGTGTACTGCCGACCCACAACCACTACGGCCTGCGCAATACTCAAGCGCTGGCCGGGGTGAGTCATGTGTGGCAGGACTTCTTCGCCCGTGCGTTGGCCGAGCAGCTTGGCGACACGCCGCAGGCGCTCGCCGCCAAGGCGCCTGCACCGAAAGACCCTGCGATAGAACCCAGCGAAGGCGCCGACCTGTTGTCGCAGATCCTCACCCAGCGTGAGTGCGACGTGAAAGACACCGAAATTGCCCCGCCCGAGCCGCTGTTCCTGCCCATCGCTGAATTCGAAACCGAGTTGCTGCCACCGGCCGCCGAGCCGTTCGCGCCGGAAGAAATCGTTGCCCAGCAGCGCCAGCAGAATTTTGAAAGCGGTTGGGTGCGCCCGATCGTGCTGAATGCCGGTCAACCGTTGCCCGAGCCAGGCCCGGCGCCGGAACCACAGCCGCTGCATCTGCCGATTGCCGAGTTCGAACTGGGCCTGCTGCCGCCACCGGCCACGCCGTACCCGACGGAAGAACTGGTGGCGCAACAAAAAGCCCTGGACTTCGACTACCACTGGGCACGCCCGTTGATCCTCCACAACTTGCGCCTGGCGGCCTGAGCCTCAGCGACACACCCACCAGCGCCCCATGTCCACGTGGAAATGGTTGCGATGGGCCGCGTTGTAGTCCGGGCTCAACACTGCATTGAAATCATCACAGGCACCCTGGCGCACCTGCCGCAAAAAGCGTGCGTTATCGCCTTCTCCCGGCCAGTCCTTGAGCACGCTGATGCTGCGCCCGTCCGCCAAGCGGAAGCCGGCAATGTCCAGGGCATTGGCCGACGCATGCTGGCTGAGTTGGCCGTCTGCACGGTTATAGATATTGCGACAGGCAAAGCTGCCCAAGTGGTCGACCCGCGTCACGGCCTGACCAAACACCGCCTGCGCCGCTGGCTGCAGGCTATGGCGCTCGAACAATGCAAAGGCGACCGCCAATGGGCAACTGGCGAGAAAGCTGCTGCTCAAAGCCACCTCGCCGCCCTGTACACGCAACACATTGCGCAATGGGCACGCCGCGTCCGCAGGTGTATCCGCCTGGTGGCTGACGCGCAAACCGGAGGTTTTCAACACCTGGTCGCACAGCGCCGGATCATCCTGCAGACGGCCAAGCTTGAAGCGGGTCAACAGGTTCGGGGCGGCGCGCACATCCAGTGGCGCCCAGGGGTTCCACTCAGCCGGCATCGGCACCCAACCACGCCACACGCCCACCGCGAATGCGCCCACCACGAGCAACAGCGCGCCCATCACCCTGCTGAAGCGCACGGCTCAGCCCTTGAAAAACTGATTGGCCTGGCTGAACGGCATCTTGCGGTCAGTGAAGGTAAACGTGCCCAGTTCATACACCTCCTGCGCGGCGCGGTAGAACTCACCGTAGGCCGCCAGGGCCATGGCAGAGCCTACGCTGATGCGCCGCACACCCATCTCGCTCAATTGCGCCACGCTGAGGTTCAAGCCGCCGGACATCAGCACGTTTACCGGTTTGGGCGCGACGGCCTTGACCACCGCGAGCACTTCTTCGGCACTGCGCAACGCAGGGGCGTAGAGCACGTCGGCACCGGCTTCGGCGTAGGCCTGCAAGCGGCGGATGGTGTCAGCCAAATCGAGGCGACCGTGCAGGAGGTTTTCCGCGCGGGCGGTCAGGGTGAACGGGAACGGCAAGCTGCGCGCGGCAGCAACGGCCGCTTCCACGCGCTCGACGGACAGGTCAAAGGGGTAGATCGGGTCGGCAGCAATGCCGGTGGCATCTTCGATGGAGCCACCGACGATCCCGGTGGCGGCAGCGCGTAAGAGGGTTTGGGCACACCCTTCGGGCGTGTCACTGAAGCCGTTTTCCAGGTCGGCCGCCACGGGCAGCGAGGTCGCCCGAACAATCGCCGAGGCATTGCCCAAGGTGTCCTCCAATGACAACGCGCCCTCGGCGTCCGGCCGCCCCAGGCTGAACGCAAACCCCGCGCTGGTAGTGGCCAAGGCCTCAAACCCAAGGCTGGCAAGCATGATGGCCGAGCCGGCATCCCACGGGTTGGGCATCACGAATGCGCGATCGCGCTCGTGCAAGGCCTTGAAGGTTTCGGCGCGAAGGGTTTGGGCATCCATGACTGACTCCTGTCGGGAAAAAAGAGCCTTAGAGTAACCCCAGTTGCTCCGCTTCGGGCGCTCGATCGAGCGTCGGCAAAGGCGGCAGGCCCGGCAAACGCGCCATGAGTTGCGCATGAAAGCGCAGCGCCAGTTGCGCGGCGAGGCGGTTATCCGAGGTGTGCAGGAACACGTAAGGCGTGCGGCCTTCTTCGATCCAGCCGGCGACTTTCTCCACCCACGGCATCAGGAACGGGTCGTTCGCCTCAAGCTCCGGGTGGCCAATAAAGCGCACCTGCGGAAACAGGGTCAGCGCCGCCGGGCGCGTTGGCACCTTGGGCTTTTTCGATTGGGCATGCAGCACGGCAGCCGAGGTGGACGTGCAACTGAACAATGCGCGCGGATCGAGGCAGATGCGTTCGACACCACGGTCACGCAACAAGCGGTTGAGCATGCGCTCGGCGTCGCCTTTGGCAAAAAATTCCGGGTGGCGCACTTCCACGGCCATCGGGCGCTCCAGGCCATCAATGAAACCGGCCAGCTCGCCAAGCCGTTGCGGTGAAAATTTCGCCGACAGTTGCAACCACATTGGCGATACGCGCTCGCCCAGCGGGCTCATCAGGCCCACAAAACTTTCCGCCGCCGGCAGCTGCTCGCGCAAATCACCACCATGGCTGATGTCTCCGGGGAATTTGGCGGTGAAGCGAAAACCCTCAGGCATGATTTCGGCCCAGCGCTGCACGGTGGCGGCCGAGGGTCGGGCATAAAACGTGGTGTTGCCTTCCACGGCGTTGAAGACTTGGGAATACAGCGAGAGGTAGTCGCTGGAGCGGGCGTCGGCCGGGTACAGGTACTCGCGCCAGGCGTTTTCACTCCAGGACGGGCAACCAATAAAGTAAGGCAGGCGCATCAGATGTGGATGTCGAGGCCCAGCACTTCCATATCCCATTCGACAAAACCGGCGGTGGTCAGGTAGCTGGCCAGGGCGGTGGCGACGCTTTTGCTCATGGAGCGGGGGAAGACCATGTCTTGCTGGCGAGCAGGAAGACCGCTGATACGCGCACCGGCAGAACCTTGGGGGCTGGAATGCGCGTCGGACAAGACTTCGATGAAGTCAGGCGAATCCTCGACGGAATCATCCACCGTGACGTTCGCCTTACGCGGCTTACGCTTGAGGGGGTAGGACTGTGAGGAAAAGCCGTCTATACGCATCGATGCGAACTCGGTATCGGTGATGGCATTTTAGTGGCGCAATCCGTAGCGCGCAAATGCTCTGGTGATAACTAGAACACATAATTTGAAAAAGGTTTAAACGCGCGGGCAAATTCTGACGATTGGCGAAATTTGCCCCTGAATGCGCACATTTTTGGCGTCAAATAATCCCGCGCTCGGCCTTGGTTTGCGCGACTTTATCGCGCAGATACACCGGTGCAGCCTGATCGGCGGGAGTTGCTTCGCCGCGCTCGAAGGCGAAGCGTGCCAGGGCCAGCAGGTCTTCGGCGTGGGGCAACATAGCGGCGTCCTGGCCGACTGTTTTCACGCCGATGCGCTCGCCATATCCCCAGCCGGTACCGGCGCCGAACCAATCACCGCTGGCGTCACCAGGCAATACCGCCGCTTCAGGAGGCTGCACCGCTTCCACACCCACCAGGCGCATTTCGCCCGCCGTTTCGCGGTAGCAACCCCAATAGACTTCATC
>NZ_JBARTQ010000278.1:0-2699 GCF_049645325.1 Pseudomonas sp.
CCTCAGCGGCGGCGTCGGCAGCATCGGTGGCACCCTCGTCGGGGTGCTGATCATCGGCGTGCTGCGCAATGGCCTCAACCTGCTCGGCGTCTCGCCATTCATTCAACAAGTGGTGATCGGCGTGGTCATCGCCCTCGCCGTGACCATCGACACCCTGCGACGCCGTTCCAGCACTGCCCGTTAAACCTGTTCGACAGTTGACACCCTCCAACAATAAAACCAGGAGTCACCGACATGTTCAGCCCCAAGAAACTGCTGATTGCCACCGCGCTCGCTGCCGCGACCCTCACTGCCGCCGGCACCACCTGGGCCAAGGACCTGACCATCGGCCTGGCCGTGGCCAACCTGCAGGCCGACTTTTTCAACCAGATCAAGCAATCGGTCGAGGCCGAGGGCAAGGCCAAGGGGATCAAGGTGATCACCGTGGACGCCCAGGGCAACTCCTCCACCCAGGTCAGCCAGATTGAAGACCTGATCACCCGCCAGATCGACGTGCTGATCTACATCCCGGCCGGTGCTACCGCTGCCGGTGTGCCGGTGAAAGCCGCCAAGGCCGCGGGTATTCCGGTGATCGCCGTGGACCGCAACGCTCCCGACGCGCCGGGCGATACCTTTATCGCCAGCGACAGCGTGGCCGGCGCCAAGACCCTGGCTGAGTACGTGGGCAAGATCACCGACGGCAAAGGCCGCATCGCGATCCTGCAAGGCCAGCTCGGCACCACGCCTGAAAACGATCGCGCCAAGGGCTTCGAAGAAGGGTTGAAGGCTTTCCCGGACCTCAAGGTGGTCGCCCAGCAACCGGCCGAATGGGCCCAGGACAAAGGCTTCGCCGTGGCCCAGGACCTGCTCCAGCGTGACCCGAACATCACCGTGTTCTTTGGCCGCGCCGATGCCATGGCCCTGGGCGCTGCCCAAGCGGTGAAGGTCGGCAACCTCGATCATAAAGTCGTGGTGGTCGGTTTTGACGGCGACGTGGCCGGGCTCAAGGCCGTGGAAAGCGGCGTGCTGAACGCGACCATGACCCAGCAAACCCAGAAAATGGGGCGCCTGGCCGTGGCCTCGGCGATTGACCTGAAGGCCGGTAAAGCCGTGCCCAAAGAGCAACTGCTGCCGACCGTGCTGACCACCAAAGAAAACGTCGCGCCGTTCCTGCAACAGCACCCGTAAACCTGGGAGGTCGTCATGCAAGCAGCCGCTCTGGACAGGGCACACGCCGACACGGTGCTGTGCCTGCGCAACATCAGCAAGGCCTACGGCCCGGTGCAGGTGTTGTCGCAAGTCAACGTGGACATCCGCCCCGGCGAAGTGCTGGCGTTGCTCGGCGAAAACGGCGCGGGCAAGTCGACCTTGTCGTCGATCATCGCCGGGCTGGTGCAGCCGGAAGCCGGGGGCAGCATGACCTGGCTCGGCGAGCCCTATGCGCCCGCCTCACCGGGGGCAGCGCTGGGCGCCGGGATCGGCCTGATTCACCAGGAAATCCGCCTGCTGCCGCAACTGTCGATTGCCGAGAACATCTTCGTCGGCCGCCTGCCCATGCGTCACGGGCGGGTCGACCGCGAGTACATCGAGGCCCAGGCGCAGATCCAGCTGGAGCGCCTGGGGCTCAAGGTGCCGGCGTCACGCAAGGTCGAAGGCCTGAGCGTGGCGGCGCAGCAACTGGTGGAAATCGCCAAGGCGCTGACCCTCAAGGCGCGGTTGCTGATTCTCGACGAACCCACCGCCGCCTTGGGCGGGGAAGAAACCGAGTTGCTGTTCCAGCAGGTCGAGCGGCTCAAGGCCGAAGGTGTGTCGTTCATCTATATCAGCCATCGCCTGGAAGAAATCGCGCGCATTGCCGACCGCGTGCTGGTGCTGCGTGACGGGTGCCAGGTAGCCCTGCATGCCACCGCGCAAGTTCCCGTGCGTGAGTTGGTGGAGCAGATGGTCGGGCGCAGCCTGGAGCGGATTTTCCCGACCTTGCAGGCGCCCAAGGCGCAGGTGATGTTGCAGGTGAAGGATTTAAGTTGCCGAGAATTTGCCTTGCACGGTATCGACTTCAGCGTACGCGCCGGCGAGGTGTTCGGCATTGCCGGGGTGGTCGGCGCCGGGCGCACCGAGCTGGTGCGCACCATTGCCGGTGCGGCCCAGGACATCAAGGGGCACATGGTGCTCGATGGCGAGGTTCGCCAGTTGCGCTCGCCGTTCGAGGCGATCCAGGCCGGTGTGGTGCTGGTGCCCGAAGACCGCAAGCAACAAGGCGTGGTGGTGGAACACCGGATCGAAGACAACCTGATTTATGGCAACACGGATCTGTTGGACACCCACGGCTGGGTGTTCCCCGCCGCGCTGCGCGAGTTCGCACGCACGGCGGTGGCGCGGCTTGGCGTCAAGGGCGCGCCGCAGTCGCGCATTTCCAGCCTGTCGGGCGGTAACCAGCAGAAGGTGATCATTGCCAAGTGGCTGGCGCGCAACCCCAAGGTGTTCATCCTTGATGAACCCACGCGCGGCATCGACGTGGGTGCGCGGGCGGCGATTTATGAAGTGATCGCCGACCTGGCCGCCAAGGGCATGGCGGTGATCGTGGTGAGTTCGGACCTGGATGAAGTGCTCGGGTTGTCCCATCGGGTGATGGTGATGAGCCGGGGGCGGCAGATGGGGATTCTGGAGCGCGGCGAGGCCACCCCGGTTTCGGTGATGGAAATGGCCACGGCGTAACTGCC
>NZ_JBARTQ010000279.1:0-13885 GCF_049645325.1 Pseudomonas sp.
GACCTTGTCCCCTGCCCTGGCGGCGGTGTTGCTCAAGGGCCACAACGCGCCGAAGGACCGTTTCTCCAAAGTCCTTGACGCAGTCTTTGGCGGCTGGTTATTCCGTCCGTTCAACCGCTTCTTCGAAAAAGCCAGCCATGGTTATGTCGGCACCGTACGCCGGGTGATTCGCGGCAGCGGCATCGCGCTGTTCCTGTACGCCGGCTTGATGGTCCTGACCTGGCTGGGCTTTGCCCACACGCCAACCGGTTTCGTGCCGGCCCAGGACAAGCAGTACCTGGTGGCCTTCGCGCAATTGCCGGACGCCGCGAGCCTGGACCGCACTGAAAGCGTGATCAAGCGCATGTCCGACATCGCCCTGAAACAGCCGGGCGTGGAAAGCGCCGTGGCCTTCCCGGGCCTGTCGATCAACGGCTTCACCAACAGCCCGAACAGCGGCATCGTGTTCGTGACCTTGAAGCCGTTCGACGAACGTAAAGACCCGAGCATGTCAGCCGGTGCGATTGCCGGTGCCCTGAACGGCAAGTACAGCAGCATCGAAGAGGCCTACATGGCGATCTTCCCACCGCCGCCGGTACAGGGCCTGGGCACGATCGGCGGGTTCCGCCTGCAAATCGAAGACCGTGGCAACCTGGGTTACGACGAACTGTACAAAGAAGTGCAGAACATCATCACCAAGAGCCGCACCACGCCTGAACTGTTCGGCCTGTTCACCAGCTACACGGTCAACGTGCCCCAGGTCGATGCTGCCATCGACCGTGAAAAGGCCAAGACCCACGGCGTGGCGATCAGCGACATCTTCGACACCCTGCAGATCTACCTGGGTTCGTTGTATGCCAACGACTTCAACCGCTTCGGCCGCACCTATCAAGTCAACGTCCAGGCTGAGCAACAGTTCCGCCTTGATGAAGACCAGATCGGCCAGCTGAAAGTGCGCAACAACAAAGGCGAGATGATCCCGCTGGCGACCTTTATCAAGGTCAGCGACACCTCGGGCCCGGACCGCGTGATGCACTACAACGGCTTCATCACCGCAGAAATCAACGGCAACGCCGCGCCGGGCTACAGCTCTGGCCAGGCCCAGGCCGCAATTGAAAAACTGTTGAAGGATGAACTGCCCAACGGCATGACCTACGAGTGGACCGACCTGACGTATCAGCAAATCCTCTCGGGCAACACCGCGCTGTTCGTGTTCCCGCTCTGCGTACTGCTGGCGTTCCTGGTACTCGCCGCCCAATACGAAAGCTGGAGCCTGCCACTGGCGGTGATCCTGATCGTACCGATGACGCTGCTGTCGGCCATCACCGGGGTGATTATCTCGGGCGGCGACAACAACATCTTCACCCAGATCGGCCTGATCGTACTGGTGGGCCTGGCGTGCAAGAACGCGATTCTGATCGTCGAATTCGCCAAGGATAAACAGCAGGAAGGCCTCGACCCGCTCGCCGCGGTACTGGAAGCCTGCCGTCTGCGTCTGCGACCGATCCTGATGACCTCGTTCGCCTTCATCATGGGTGTGGTGCCACTGGTGTTGTCCAGCGGTGCCGGTGCCGAGATGCGTCATGCCATGGGCGTGGCGGTGTTCTCCGGGATGATTGGTGTGACCTTCTTCGGTCTGTTGCTGACGCCAGTGTTCTACGTACTGATCCGTCGCCATGTGGAACGCGGCGAAGCACGCAAAGCGGCCAAGGCCTTGAAGCTGGAGACACAGCAATGAGTGTGAAAGTCTTTCTGCCGAGCTTGCTGGTACTGGCGCTTGCCGCCTGTGCCGTCGGCCCGGACTACAAAACCCAAAGCCTGGACGCGGCCAACATCACGGCCGCCGCCGACACCAAAAGCTACGACCATGCCAAGTACGAAGGCATCTGGTGGCAGCAGTTCGAGGACCCGACCCTCAACCAGCTGGTGACCCAGTCGTTGAGCGGCAACCGTGACCTGCGTGTGGCGTTTGCCCGTCTGCGGGCGGCGCGCGCCATCCGTGACGACGCGGCCAACGACATCATGCCGGTGGTGACCAGCCGGGTCAGCAGTGACGTGGGCAAGGGCCAGATTCCTGGCCAGACCACCCAGCGCGTCAACAGCGAGCGCTACGACCTGGGCCTGGACATGGCTTGGGAAGTGGACTTGTTCGGCCGCATCCGCCGCAACCTGGAAGCCAGCGATGCCGACCAGCAAGTGGCTGAAGCCGACCTGTACCAACTGCAAGTCACCATGATTGCCGAACTGGTGGATGCCTACGGCCAACTGCGCGGCGCTCAATTGCGTGAACGCATTGCACTGGACAACCTGAAGAACCAGCAGGAATCGCGCACCATCACCGTCAGCCTGCGCGATGCCGGTGTCGGTGATCAGCTCGACGTGGAACGTGCCGATGCGCGCTTGGCGGCAGTTGAAGCCAGCGTGCCGCAACTGCAGGCCGAACAAGTGCGCGAGCGTAACCGCATCGCCACCCTGCTCGGCCAGCGCCCGGACAAGCTGACTGTAGACCTGAGCCCCAAAGACCTGCCGGCGATTGCCAAGGCGTTGCCGATCGGCGACCCGGGGCAACTGCTGCAACGTCGCCCGGACATTCTCAGTGCCGAACGCAAACTCGCCGCCGCCACTGCGCGCATTGGTGTAGCCAAGGCCGACCTGTTCCCACGGGTCAGCCTGAGCGGCTTCCTCGGCTTTACCGCCGGGCGCGGTTCGCAGATCGGTTCGGCTGCCGCGAATGCCTGGTCGCTTGGCCCGAGCATTACCTGGGCCGCGTTTGACCTGGGCAGCGTACGTGCGCGTTTGCGCGGCGCGAATGCCGAGGCGGATGGCGCCCTGGCGACGTATGAGCAGCAAGTGTTGCTGGCGCTGGAAGAATCGGAGAATGCCTTCAGTGATTACGGCAAACGCCAGCAGCGTCTGGTTTCGCTGATCCGTCAGAGTGAGTCGAGCCGTGCGGCGGCGGACCTGGCGGCGATTCGTTATCGCGAGGGGACGGTGGATTTCCTGGTATTGCTTGATGCTCAGCGTGAGCGTTTGGCGGCCGAGGATTCGCAGGCTCAGGGGGAAGTGGATCTGTATCGCGGGATTGTGGCGATCTACAAGGCCCTGGGTGGTGGCTGGCAGCCGGACACAGTGGTAGCCAGCGGCAAGTGATTTAAAGCGCTCCTTTGGTTGGTCGCATCCAGCCAATTTTTAGCCCCATGCCCGCATTCGGTCGTGGGGCTTTTTTTGGGCTGTGGCTTTTGGTTGGGTGTCTATCCGTTATTTGGGTAACGGCTGCTATGGGTTCCGCTCTTGCAGCGGGCCACTTTCGAAAAGCGCGAAAGTAACCAAAGCGCTCTTGCCCCACCACTCGGCACCTCGCTGTAGCTCTATGTGCCCTGGATCAAGATCACAATCTCAGGCAGAAACAAAACCTACCCCACCCCCTCATTCAAAATCAAACTCCGATAATGCCCCGGATTCGACCCCGACCACTTACGAAACGCCTTATAAAACGAACTCACATCCGCAAACCCCAACCGCGCCGCAATCTCGGCAAACCCTATCTGCGGCTCAGCCAGCCAAACAATCGCCAACTCTTTGCGCACACTGTCCTTGAGCCCCTGGTACGTCTGCCCTTCCTCCGCCAACCGGCGGCGCAAGGTTGAAGCAGATATGCACAAGGACGCCGCCAGCCCCTCGGTCTCCGGCCAATCCTCAGCCGGTACCTGGCGCAAATCGTGTTTGATTCGGGTCGCCAGGCTTTGCGGATCCCGGTATTTGACCAGGATATTCGCCGGCGCATGCGCGAGGAACCGTTTCAGCTCCTCGACGCTGCGCTTGACCGGCAAGTCCAGGCAATCAGCCGAAAAGATCATCCGCGTGCGTGGCCGATCAAACCGCAGGTTGTCGGAAAACATAACCTGGTAGTCATCACAAAAAGCCGGCTGCGGGCAGCGCAGCTCAATGGCCAGGATCGGAATCCGTCGCCCCGCCAACCAACACGCCACACCGTGAACAATCATCCAGTAAGCAAAGTAGGTGAAGGCGCGCTTGGGTTGCGGCTCGGGCTCAAGCAAGACAATTTCCGCCAGGCTTTGCTGACGCACCAGTTGCGCGGGCAGATGGTCGAGCATCAACGACAAAAACCCCAGCCCGGTTTCCAGGCTCGCGCCCAGGTTCGGTTGCGCCATGGAGGCGCGGCACAGAAACGCCAGGCTGCCGGACTTGAGCTTGCGCGGGTCCATGCCGAAGAATTCATCGTCCATGCGCCGCGCCAACAGGCGCCACAAGCGCGCATAGGCCGTCGCCGGTACGCGGGCATCGGGCGTTTCCAGCCACGCCGGGTCGATACCGACTTTGTTCAGCACTTCGGCAGTCGCCATGCCCGGCGCGCAGCTTTGCAGCAAGGCTTCGCGCACGAGATGAATGGAAATGGTGTCTTTTTCCGCCATGGAAGTCGGCTAATCCGCACTGTATAAACGTGGCGTGCATCATAAGGGCGGTTGCGATTCGCCACCACCGTTCAGCCGCAGTTCAGCAAAGGTCAACATTGCCTGTTTAGTAATGAGTATCATTATGTTACAAATTAGCATCCTATCCAGTCTCGATGCGGTGCCGAATGCTTGTTCCCTTTTTAATCATGCTGCGCGAAGGCATTGAAGCGGCATTGATCGTTGGCATCATCGCCAGTTACCTGCAACAAACCGGTCGTGGCCAGTGGATGCCCGCCGTGTGGATTGGCGTGTTCCTCGCCGCCGCGCTGGCGTTGCTGGTGGGTGGCGGCCTGGAGCTGGTCAGCGCTGAATTCCCGCAAAAACAACAGGAACTCTTCGAAGGTGTGGTCGGCCTGGTGGCCGTGGGCATCCTCAGTTCCATGGTGTTCTGGATGCGCAAGGTCGCGCGCTCCATCAAGCATGCCCTGCACGAATCCTTGGACCACGCATTGGCCGGCTCCAAGCATCAGGTGATCGCGCTGATCGCCATGGTGTTCTTCGCCGTGGCCCGCGAAGGCCTGGAAACCGTGTTCTTCCTGCTCGCCGTGTTCCAGCAGAGCGAAGGTCCCGGCGCGCCGATTGGCGCCCTGCTCGGCCTGATCCTGGCGATTGTGGTCGGCTTCCTGATCTATTCCGGCAGCATGCGCCTGAACCTCGGCGCATTCTTCCGCTGGACCGGCCTGTTCATCCTCGTGGTGGCCGCCGGGATTCTCGCCAACTCGGTGCAGGCGCTGCACGAAGCCGGCGTGTGGAACCACCTGCAGACCGTGCTGTTTGACTTCAGCGCCGCGCTGCCGATGGACAGCCCGCTGGGCTCGGTGCTGGCCGGGATGTTCGGCTACCAGGAGGCGCCGACCGTCAGCACCCTGGGCGCTTATCTGATTTACCTGGTGGTTGCCCTGGTGATGTTCTTCCTCCCCTCGGCCCCCGCCAAGCCTGTCGCCAAACCATCTTCCGTTTCCAGCCAGTAAGGACCGTCTCTTGTCCAACCCAACCCCTCAACCGGCACCGCCTGCCCGCGCCCTGCGCTGGGCCGTGGCCGGCTCGGTGGTCGTGATGATCGCCGCCGGTGGCCTGTTTTACTACGCCTCGCAACTGGCTTCGGCCAAGCGCCAGACCAACCACAATGAAATCGCCGTGACGATCCACGCGCATGCCTGTGAACCCAATGAGCTGACCGTGCCCGCCGGGCATGCGAGTTTTCGCATCATCAACCGCTCCGACCGCGCGGTGGAATGGGAGATCCTCGACGGTGTGCTGGTGATCGAGGAGCGCGAAAATATCGCCCCGGGCTTGAGCCAGGTGATCAACGCCAACCTGTTACCGGGCGACTATGCGATCACCTGTGGCCTGCTGAGCAACCCGCGCGGCACCTTGCATGTGACGCCGACCGCTGAGTCCGACGCCCAGGCCAAAGCCAAGCCGTCGATGGTGGCATTTATCGGCCCCCTGTCGGAGTTTCGCGTGTACCTGAGTGGCCAAGGCAGCGCGCTGGTCAAGGCCGCGACGGCCCTGCAACAAGCCATCGACGCCGGCGACCTGGCCCAGGCTCAGGCACTCTATGTGCCCGCTCGTGAGGCCTACCAGCGACTGGCGCCGGCGTCCCAACGCCTGGCGGAATTGGACAACGCCATCAACGCCCGCGCCGACTACTTTGAGAAGCGCGAGCAAGACCCGGCTTTCAGCGGCTTTCATCGCATTGAATACAGCCTGTTCCAGCAGCGCAGCCTGGACGGCCTGGCGCCGATCGCGCAACGCCTGGTCACCGACGTCACCACCCTCAAGCAACAACTGCTGTCGCAATCGCTGCCACCGGAGCAACTGGTGAGCATCGTGGTGCGCAACCTCAACAGCCTGGCCGACGTACGCGCCGCCAGCGGTGAAGAAGAACGCTACAGCCATGTCGATTTGAACGGCTTTGCCGCAAACCTGGAAGTCGCCCATAAGGTGGTTGAACTGATGCGGCCGTTGCTGACCAAGTCCGCCGCCGACCTGTTGCCCAAGATCGACAGCGCCCTCGCCGCCTTCGATGCCGAACTCGACGGCTTCAAGGTCGATAACGGCTACAGCGCGTACGACAGCGTCACGGCCGATCAGCGCAAGCAGATCGCCGACAAGGCCAAGGCTCTGGCCGTTGCACTCGATGGAATCGACCCCGCCCTTGGCCTTTCCGGCCTGCAGTGAAGACGACCTACTACATGAGTGATTCAGAACAGTTTTCCGCCCAGCGCCGCCGCGTACTGCTCGGCATGGCGGCTACCGGCGCGGCGATTGCCGGCAGCACGCTGACCTGCCCGGCGATGGCCGCCGCCGCCGAGCAAGTCACCACCGCCCCGCGCAGTGACAAGACCCAGGACCACCACGACTTTTTCGGCAAGCACCAGAGCGGCATCGTCACGCCGCGCCCGGCCTGCGGCATGCTGGTAGCGTTTGACGTACTCGCCAGCGACCGCGAAGACCTGGAGCGCCTGTTTCGCACCCTGAACGAGCGCATCAGCTTCCTGATGACTGGCGGCACCGTGCCGCAAGTCGACCCGAAACTGCCGCCCACCGATTCAGGCATCCTCGGCCCGGTGGTCACGCCGGATAACCTGACCATTACCGTGTCGGTCGGCGAATCGCTGTTCGATGAGCGCTTCGGCCTCACCGCCGCCAAACCCAAGCGCCTGAGCCGCATGGTGGGGTTTCCCAACGATGCCCTGGAGCCCGCGCAGTGCCACGGCGACCTGAGCCTGCAGTTTTCTTCCAACACCCCTGACACCAACATCCACGCCCTGCGCGACATCGTGAAGAACCTGCCGGACCTGCTGCTGGTGCGCTGGAAACAGGAAGGTAGCGTGCCGCCCCAGGCGCCTGCCCGCCCAGGCGAGCCTGCGCAAAGTGCGCGTAACTTCCTGGGCTTTCGTGACGGTTCGGCCAACCCGAACTCCAACGACGACAAGGCCATGGACCAGATCGTCTGGGTGCAACCGGCCAGCGACGAGCCGACCTGGGCCGCCAATGGCAGCTACCAGGCCGTGCGGATCATCCGCAACTTTGTCGAGCGCTGGGACCGAACCCCGCTGCAAGAGCAGGAAAGCATTATCGGCCGCATCAAGCCTTCGGGCGCGCCGATGGATGGCGACAAAGAAACCCAGGTACCTGATTACAGCAAGGACCCGGAAGGCAAGTTGACCAAGCTCGATGCGCACATCCGCCTGGCCAACCCACGTACCCCGCAGACCCAAGCCAACCTGATCCTGCGCCGGCCGTTCAACTACTCCAACGGCGTCAACAAAAACGGTCAGCTGGACATGGGGCTGTTGTTCATCTGCTACCAGGCTGACCTGGAGAAAGGCTTCATCAGCGTGCAAACCCGGCTCAATGGCGAGCCCCTGGAGGAATACCTCAAGCCGGTCGGCGGCGGGTACTTCTTCACCTTGCCGGGTGTCACCGGGCCCGAGGATTTCATCGGGCGCACGCTACTCGCTGCAACGCACCCTCAAACCACTGCCAATACCTAAAACAAACCCAGAGCGGAAAACGTCCCATGAAGAAGTCGACTATCGCGTTGTCGTTGTTAATGACCCTTTCGCCGCTGGCAGCGTTCGCCGCTACCGCGCCGCTGGACCTGGTAGGCCCGGTCTCGGACTACAAGATCTACGTCACCGAGGAAATCGGTGAGCTGGTCACCCAGACCAAAGCGTTCACCGACGCCATCAACAAAGGCGACCTGGCCACCGCCCAGAAGCTCTACGCCCCTACCCGCGTGCATTACGAGTCGATCGAGCCGATCGCCGAGCTGTTCAGCGACCTCGATGCGTCCATCGATTCGCGCGTCGACGACCACGAAAAAGGTGTGACCGCCGAAGACTTCACCGGCTTCCACCGCATCGAGTACGTGCTGTTCTCCGAGAAGACCACCAAGGGCCTGGAAACGCTGACCGCCAAGCTCAACACCGACGTCAACGACCTCAAGACCCGTGTCGACGGCCTGACCTTCCCGCCTGAAAAAGTCGTCGGCGGCGCCGCTGCCCTGCTGGAAGAAGTGGCAGCCACCAAGATCTCCGGTGAAGAAGACCGTTACAGCCACACCGACCTGTATGACTTCCAGGGCAACATCGACGGCGCGAAGAAAATCGTCGACCTGTTCCGCGGCCAGATCGAGAAGCAAGACAAGGCCTTCCTGGCCAAGGTCGACAAGAACTTTGCCGCCGTGGACAAAATCCTCGCCAAGTACAAAACCAAGGATGGCGGTTACGAGACCTACGACAAGGTCAAGGAAAACGACCGCAAGGCCTTGGTGGGTCCGGTCAACACCCTGGCTGAAGACCTGTCGACCCTGCGCGGCAAGCTGGGCTTGAACTGATTCACCCCCCAGGCGTTCGGGCAGCCCTCGCAGGCTCCGAACGCCCGGGGGTCAGGCCTTAAATCGGCTGCGGCGTGAACTGCTGAAGGGGCGTCCCTTCGGGTCGCCCGCTGCTCGGATTGATCGCGTACCACGCCCCCTTCTTCTGACCGCATAGACCTCGTGGTTTCCGCTGTCAGGGTGCCGGGGCAATAACGGGTGCGCTGAACGACGTAGCGATAGAGCTGACGCTGAATGCAGGTATTTCTATTTTTCTCAACCTGTTGGACTGGCGAGAGTTCTCGTCCCTAAGAACTGTGAATAGAAAGCCTACGAAGCAACGCCAGGAAAGCGCATAAGCAATTTCTCAAATTGCCGAAGAGAACGCTTCAGGCGGTGAAAAACCCGTCCAGCGGCGTGCCGATCGGCCACCCGGTTTCAGGATCGGTCGCATACCACTGGCCTTGCGCCTGAACCGCGCTGACACTGCGACCATGGTAGTGACCGTCGGACGTGCCGGCGTGCTTGCCACCCTGGCTTGTCGCCAATTTTCTTACGCCCCCACTCACGCCCAGGTAAGTGCGCAACTTTTCCTCAACGGCGCCCAGCGCAATAAACAGGTTTGGATTCGGCGCCTTGCTCAACAACTTGGGCACGGCAAAGATCCCTTTCGCGCCAGCGACCAAAAGGTCCGCCGAACCGTCCAGCGGGTTCAAAAAACCACTGATGACCGTAACGCCCTTTTCCAGCACGCGAAAAGCCTTGGCACCAAAGGGCGCAACAACTTTTGTGGACTTGACCAAAGGCCCCAGGGTTGACCCGGCACCGCCCACGAAAGCGCCAACCGTATCAATAAGCAACCCTCGCGTGCCTTCAACCCAATTGCCCCTGGCCAAGTCCATGATCGCCCCCACGAACGGGATCATGCTCAGCAAAATGTTGTCATTGCGCCGTAATACCTCACGGTTTTGCTCCAATGGCAACTCACCCTGGGCGATCTTCAAGAGGCTGTCCCGGTGATGGATAAAATTGCCTTGCATGATCCGCTCGACAATTTCGTGAGTTCGCGTCGAAGAAAAGCTGTCGTGGACAGCTGCGGCAGCGTCGCCCTGCGCTGGCGTGGGAGGCGCAATCAGGGTGTCGCCCAATGGTTCGATGATGATGCCCGGCGACGTCGTGCCTGGCTGCGGCAGCGCGTCTGAGCTATAGGCCTTGAAATCAAACGGTTCCACAGCCCCGTTCTGCAATTGGGTGTTTGATGGCGCCCAATTGCCGTACGTTTTAGGGTGGTCTTGCAAGGTCCCACCCAAGGTTAATTTATTGGGCAAGTCATCGCGCTTGACGATCAGCATCTTGTCAGGAAACACCTCAAAGTAGCGGATCACGCCGATGTACTCGCTGCGGATCACTGTGCCTTTGCGCCCTCGCCGCTCCTCGACGTGCGCCGCCGTCTGATCCACCGTGGGCACGCTGTCGGTTTGCTCGCGCAAGGCAAACAGCTCGACGCTCCCCCATTCCAGCGCCTGGCGGTCAGCCAATGGCAGGTTTGCAATCAATCGCCGAGTGACGGTACCCAAGCCTTGCTTGAGATTATCCAGATAGGTATCAACGTCACTGGACACCAGGCGCTGCACATCCGGCAACCTGGCGATCCTGGCATTCAAGGCTTGGACGTTGCTGGCAACGTAAGCCTGTTGAGCGGTACTGAGACCCTTGGCTGCCGCGTAGGGTGTTTTCGCCTTGGGCGGTTGCGGCGCCTGCTCGCCAGGGCCCAGCAGCATCCAGCGATCCTTGGTCAGGTCACCGGTCATGTAGGTCTCGACCAACGAGCGTGTCCTCGGCTCTGACAGTTTCATATTGCGCCGCTCATCAGGGTCTGCGATGTGCACGCTCAGGGCCTCCAGCTGAGGTACGCCGAGGCCTGTAAACTCTTTCTGCAAGTGCATGATCGCCAAGCTGCGTCGCGTGGGCAGCGGCATGCTGAATGCCGTTATGGCCTGGAGCAGTTTCTCGCGTTGCGCCTCAAAGGCGTCACTGGCTTGCTGATACTGCCGCGGGGTATACAGCCCGTCCGCCGGCTTGGTGTACAGCCCCTGCATCAAGCCCCAGTCAAGCAGCGGAGCGACGCCATAGTTATCCATTACCGCAGCTTCTTCCGGGGTGCGTGGGTCCAACCGGGTAAGTGCCATGATTTCCTGGTACCGCATGGCGCGAGAACAGCCTGGGCCGCCCTGGCGCTCGGCAAATGCCACGCCCAGGCGCAGGTCTGCCCATTCTGTGGAGCCCATGCACAGCGTGGGCGAAATGTCCTTGATCAGAAACTCGGGGGCGGCACTCGCCAGGAACAGATGGGCCACCAGTGGAGCAGCCTTGGCATCCGGCCCCAGTCGTTGCTGGAGGTGCGTTTCTATATCCGCTCGCACTTCGACCAACGAGCGTCCGTTGTTGGCGGGCTGATAAATGTCATAGCCGGCGATGACGCCAGGCTGGCCTGGAGCGTCAGGGTCTATTTGCAGCATGATCGCCGCCATGGCCCACTGCTGGGTCTCACGTGTCGAGAGTTGGTCTGTGCCGGACTGCCCGCGAAACTGTCGGCTGGTCGCAATATGCTCCCAGCGTGCCTGGGTGCTGCTTCGAAAAAGAGCCTGCTGCAAAAAATATTCAGCCTGAGCACGCAGTTCATCCGGGCTGCGGGAATCGATAAGCCCACCGGAGAACAGATCACGTGAAGGGTTGCGATGAGCCGGGTCCACACGGCTTAATCCGGCCAGGTAGTGTTTATCGGGTTCAGACAGTACCCCCGGCACCCATTGACCCGAGATCAGTTGCGCATAATTGCCCAGGGCCGGCGCTGGTGGCAGTGCGGCATTGAGCCAGCGCATGAGGTTGCGCAACTCGCCCGCCGTCTTCGGCAAGGGCAGTTCATGGGCCTGCAGAATCTCACCGACAGGCGCTTTGGTCGCCCCGGTTTGGGCAAGCGGTGAAGTACTGCTGATCTGCCCGATGACACCTGCCAAGACGATCGCTTCGTTATCGGGCTTATTGCCCAACAGTGCCCCGAGCTGGCGGGCCAGGTTCTGACGTTCGTCAATTTTGTCGACAATGCCTCTGGCCGTCAGTACCCGCTGTTCAAGCCGGGACTTGGTGTCCACCGGCAATGCAAACCAATTTGCCGCTGCGAGTTCGTTGCGCACCCGTCCCAAATCGCCCTCGTGGGCCGGAGGGTTGACGCCGTACCATTGCAGGACCGCATTGCGTGAGTACACATCGCTGTCTTGACTGATATAGGGCAAGCCCTTGCCCGCTTGATCGAGTGCGGCGACAACCGCGTTTATTCGGGGGCTGAACCGCCACCAACCCGACGCGTCACGAGCGGTGAACGTCTCCCATCGCGTTACTCCGTTACGGGTGACGTTGCCGGATACCGAGTCCGGTTTGATGACGAGCGAGGACAAAGAAAGGCCCTGTTTCAAGAACCAGGCAGTCGCCTCTGGGTGGTTGATTGCGTTGCGGTATGCCGCAAGGACAGGGAAAAGCGTGGCGTTTTTCGGCACATGCACGCGTTTGTCCGCAACCCCGCCTAACGCAGGCCCACTCAACGATTCCTGCAGTTGACGATCGCCCACCGGTGCTATCCGGCTCCTGCCCGCGCGCTGGGGCAGAAAAGTCCACTCGGCGCTCTTCTTCTCGGGGGTTATTGCTGGGGTCGTACTGCGCTCGGTGCGTGTACGGGCTTGTGTGGCTGGCGCCTGTGACGCCAGTGGGTTGATACCGTCCTTGAAATTAAACGTCCTGGAAGTACTGATGCCGGAAATTGGCATGACGACTCTCCCACTGAGTTTGGATGTGTGAAGCAACTGCCCTGACTCCAGAGCAGTGCGGGACACCTTAAGACGACGCCAAAAACGGCGGTGTAAGGAATATCCCAAGCCTCAACAGCCCGTGCCCAGTGCGGGCACGACCTCAGAAAGACGCAGTGTTATTGCTACAAAATGCGATACAGCAACCGCTCGATTCGCACGCGGCTGACACGGCGCAGGAACTTGCCGACGGCGGGCGGATAATCCGGCAGTGTCTGCAACTGTTGGTAACCGTCGATGCGCGTGGTGTGCTGGAAAATCTGCGCCAGTTCAGTGCGCCTCGGTGCCAGCCATTGACCTTGCGGGTCATCGATCAACAAGCCGTTTTCCAGGTCCAGGCGGAACGCCCGTGGGTTGAGGTTGTTGCCCGTGAGCAAGGTGTAACGCTGGTCGACCCACATGCCTTTGAGGTGGTAGGTGTTGTCGCCGTCGCGCCACAGGTGCAGGTTCAACTGGCCGCTGTCGATCATCGGCTGATGGCGTTTGGCGAAGCGGCGCAGGCTGATCTCGTACAGGTACGGCAACGCAGCGATCACCTTGAACGGCTCGCTGGGCGGGATGTAGAAATCGTTGGCGGTCTTGTCGCCGACAATGATGTCGATCTTCACGCCGCGCGCGAGGGCGCGGTTGATTTCCCGCGTCACCGGTAGTGGCAGGTTGAAGTACGGCGTACAAATGGTCAGTTGATGCTGGGCACTGGCGATCAGCTCCAGAATCACCCGGCTCAGCGGGTTGTTTTTGCCCACGCCCAACAGCGGGCTGACCAACAGATGGCCATTGGGCAACTGCCCTGACGTGGTGTCGTATGCCGCATGCTTCAAACGGCTGCGCAGGTCACCGATATCGTTGCGCAGGCTGCGCGTGGTGGGCGGGTTCGGCAGGTCCAGGCGGTGCACTGCCTTGGAGGCCACCAAGCCATGTTCCACCAGGTGTTGCATAGAGTCGGCCAGCGGCTGGCTGTGGATCAGGTGATAGCGGTCGAAGCGGTATTTGTCGAACTTGTGCAGGTACACATTATTGAGGCTCGCGCCGCTGTACAGCACGCTGTCATCGATCACGAAACCCTTGAGGTGCAACACGCCGAACAGCTCACGGGTCTGCACCGGCACGCCGTACACCGGCACTTCACTGCTGTGCGACTCGGTCATCGCCTGGTACCAGGCGCTGTTGCCCGGCTGCTTGCCGGCGCCGATGAGCCCGCGCTGGGCGCGCAGCGAGTCGACCACCACCACGATGTCCAACTC
>NZ_JBARTQ010000280.1:0-6670 GCF_049645325.1 Pseudomonas sp.
GAGTTCAACCGTGAAGTTGAAATTCTGCAAAAGCGTGGCAACGAAGATATTTTCCTGCGCGACGTTGAGCCCCTGCGCGCTGAAGTCGCCAGGCTGCGCGGCCTGAATATCGACATGACCCGCTTGAAGCTGGTATCCATCGACCGGCGTGCTCAGGAGCCGCTGTCACCGATCAAGCCGAAAAAGCTGATGATTGTCGCGGTGAGTCTGTTGCTGGGGCTGTTCTTGGGGGTGTTTGTGGCACTGATCAGGCACTTCATTCAAACGCACCGCGACAGACCCGTGGGTGCGCGATTGGAGGACAGCCATTTGCCGCGTTCTGAGCGCAAAGATGATCAACCGCTGCCGTGATACTCCACGGCAGCGGGCAACCACCGAGACGCGCTCAGACGTTGGCCATCTGGCCCAGTGGACAGCTTTTCACAATTCTTAGTTAACCTTTGGTTACAAACTGTGGCTAAATAACTGCCAATGACCCCGGCCAGGTTTGTCTCAAACTTGGCCAGGCGCCAATGTGTAATTGTGATTTCAGGTGCTGCTAATCAATCCTCGGCCGTTGTGGGCACGCAGGAGCAGCCTGTTCTCTATTGACGTGTGACGAATCCCTTGAAACTCATCATTGTTGCTCTCTACGTTGCCTCCATCGCGTATGTACACCTGCGTGGTCGGGTGCGACACAAGCTGGGCCGCCAGCTTAGCGATCACTCGACGTTCCTGGCGCCGATCAATTGCTTTCTGTACCTGTTCTCCAGGCAGCCAAGCCGCCCGTTCCTGTCGCCCAGCGACTTTCCAGACCTGAGCCCCTTGCAGGAGCACTGGGAGGAAATCCGCCAAGAGGGCCAGAACCTTATGCGGGCGGGGGAGATCAAGCGTTCGGAGCAGTACAACGACGTGGGGTTCAACTCGTTCTTCAAGTCGGGCTGGAAGCGCTTCTACCTCAAGTGGTACGGCGACAGTCACCCGTCTGCGATGAAGCTGTGCCCGCGCACCACTGAGCTGGTGCAAAGCATCGGCTCGATCAAGGCGGCCATGTTCGCCGAGTTGCCACCGGGCTCCAAGCTGGTGCGCCACCGCGACCCGTACGCCGGTTCCTACCGCTATCACCTGGGTCTGGATACGCCCAACGATCCTGGCTGCTACATCAATGTGGATGGCGAGAGCTATTACTGGCGTGATGGCGAGCCGGTGATGTTTGACGAGACCTACATCCACTACGCGGAAAACACCACGCAGAAGAATCGCATCATCCTGTTTTGCGACATCGAGCGGCCGATGAAGTATCGCTGGGCGGCGGCGTTCAACCGCTGGTTCAGTCGTAACGTCATGGCCGCTGCGGGTTCGCCTAATGATGACGGCGACAAGACCGGCGGCCTGAACCGCGCCTTTACCCGCCTGTACAAGATCCGTCTGCGTGGCAAAGAGCTGAAAAAGCGCAATCGTGCGCGCTACTACCTGGAAAAATGGGCAATTTTTGCCGGGTTGGCGCTGATCTTTATCCTTGTCTGAGTACCCTCTGGGCGCACATCACTGCGGTGGTTTCGCGCCCAGTTTGTCCCACATCTTCTTGGTGATCTTCTGCCGGTTGGCATAACCGGCCCACGGATCGCCCTTCAAATTGTTCAAGCGATCCTCCAGGTTGGCAACCGTCCACTGCTGGGCGCCGCGCAAATCCTTCAACTCTTCCCGACTGACCGGCACCGACACCGGCAAGCCCGGGCGTGCCCGTACCGAATACGCCGCCACCGTGCTGGCGCCGCGCGCATTGCGCAGGTAATCGATGAAGATTTTGCCCACGCGGTTTTTCGGGCCCGATGTGGCGGTAAACCGTTCGGGCAACTGTTGAGTCATGAACTGGGCGATGGCCTTGGCGAAGGCTTTGACCGTGTCCCAGCCGTCTTTGCGTGCCAGCGGAATGATCAGGTGCAGGCCCTTGCCGCCGCTGGTCTTGACGAACGCCTCCAGGCCCAACTCATCGAGTACCGACAAGGTCAGTTGCGCGGCCTCCAGCATGGCTTTCCACGGCAATGCCGGGTCAGGGTCGAGGTCGAGTACAAACAGGTCCGGGGTCTCGATTTTGTCCGACGTCGCACCCCAGGTGTGCAGCTCGATCGTGCCCATTTGCACCGCACCGATCAGCGCATTTGTGCTGTCGATTTCCATCAGCCGTGCATGGCCGGGGTCGAGCTTCTGGTCCAGTTGCTTGATGTGCGGAATGGCCAAGCGCTCTGAGTGTTTCTGGAAGAACTGCTCGCCGTCGACGCCTTCAGGTGCGCGCAACAGAGATACGGGCCGGTGGCGCAGGAACGGCAGAACCCACTCGCTGATGCTGTCGTAGAAGTCCGCCAGTTGCTGCTTCTGCGTGCCGCTGTGCGTGTCGATCACGCGGTCCGGGTGAGTGATGTTCACGCCGCCACTGCTGACTTTTTTAGCGGGTGCGGCCTTCTTAAGCGATTTGGCGGCACGCGGTTGTTCATGAATGATTTGCGCTGCCGGTTTGTCGGTGCGCAGTGCCACAAACGACGCTTGGCGTACCACGCCTTCGCGGGTCCATTCGGCAAAGTTCACCTCGCCAACCAGGGTCGGGTCAACCCAGTGCATGCCGCGCGCCTGTGCGCTCGTCAAGGGCTTCTGCAAGGGTGAAGTTTTACGCTCCAGGGGCGTGAGCTGCGCGTAGATCGCCTTCAGCGACGCCTGATCAAAGCCCGTGCCCACGCGTCCGGCGTAGATCAGCCCCGTGTCGTCATTGACCGCCAGCAGCAGCGCGCCAAAGCCGCTGCGTGAGCCTTGAGGCCGCGTGTAGCCGACAATCACGAACTCCTGGCGCAAGCGGCACTTGAGCTTGATCCAGTCGGCGTTGCGGCTGGAGACATACGGGCTGCCGGTGCGCTTGCCGATCACACCTTCAAGCGCCAGGTCGCAGGCACTTTCGAAAATGTCGCGCTGGTTGGCGGCAAAGGCTTCGGAAAACCGCAGCAGCTTGCTTCGGCTGCCGGACAGTGCCGCCTTGAGCGCTGCGCGGCGTTCCTCCATTGGCGTTTCCCGCAGGTCCTGCCCATTCAAGAAAGGCGCATCGAAGAGGTAATACACAATGTCAAGGCTTCGGCCGATATCGAAGGCGTTTTGCAACGCCTGAAAATCCGGTAAACCGTCGGCGTTGAGGCTCACCACTTCACCGTCGAGCCAGCTGTCCTTGAGCTTGAGGGCTTGCAGCGCCTTGACTTGACGCGGCAACCGTTCGGTCCAGTCATGGCCGTTGCGCGTGAACAGGCGCACGTCGCCGTCCTGAATGCGAGCAAGCATGCGATAGCCGTCGAACTTGATCTCATATTGCCAGTCACCCTCCGGTGCGCGGTCAACGAGCGTTGCCAGTTGCGGGGTGAGTTGCTCGGGGAGGGCGGCACTGGCTTTCTGGCGTTTTGCCCGTGGCTGGGGTTTAGCCTTGGGTTTGGAGTCGCCGACCGAGGCGTTGCTGAGCACGCTTTTCGGTTCGGCCTGGACGATGTCGTAGTCAGCTGCCGGGCGTGCCTGCGGGTCCTTTTCCTTGATCAGCAGCCATTGTTCCTTGTCGCCGCTGCCCTTGAGCCGTGTGCGAACCAGCGCCCAATCGCCGGAGAGTTTTTCGCCGACCAGGGTGAATTTGAGTTTGCCGGCGGCATAGGCCTTGTGCGGGTCTTCGTGAGGCTGCCAGACACCGCGGTCCCACACGATCACATCGCCGGCGCCATAGCTGCCGGCGGGAATGCTGCCCTCGAAATTGCCATAGCTCAGGGGGTGGTCTTCAACGTGGACCGCCAGGCGTTTCTGGCTCGGGTCCAGGCTCGGCCCCTTCGGCACCGCCCAACTCTTGAGCACGCCATCGAGCTCCAGACGAAAGTCATAGTGCAGGTTACGGGCATCGTGTTTTTGAATCACAAAGGACAGTGCCGAAGCCTTGCGTTTACCGGCAGGCGCTTTGCCTGCGGGCTCGGCGGTGACCTCGAAATCGCGTTTGCGGTTGTATTCGCTCAGCGGCTTTGCCATGTCATTCTCCAGCTGACGCAGGCTCAAGAGGCCTTTTGGGTGGACTTTTTAGCGGCAGGCTTTTTCGCTGCAGGTTTTTTCGTCGCGGGCTTGCCAGCCAAGCTGCGCTTGAGCAGTTCCGTCAGGTCGATCACATCGGCCGACTTGCGCTCTTCGCTGCCTTCCTGGCTTTCCACCGCCTCGATCTTGCCGGCCTTGGCCTTCTTCTTCACCAACGCCATGATCTTTTCCTGGAAGCTGTCGCGGTATTCGTCTGGCTGCCAGTCGGCACTCATGTCTTCGACCAGGCGCTTGGCCATGTCCAGCTCACCTTTTGCCAGGGTGGGTTTGGTGACGTCGCTGCCCAATTCCAGTTCATCCAGGCCGCGCACCTCGGCGGGCCAGCGCAACATCACCAGCACCAGCGCCGATTCCAGCGGCATCAACGCCGCCAGGTGCTGCTTGGTGTGCAGCACCACATTGGCGAGGGCGACCTTGCGGGTTTTTTTCAGGGTTTCGCGCAGCAGGGCGTAGACCTTGCCGCCGCGTTTGTCCGGGGCCAGGAAGTAAGGCGTGTCGATGTTTTGCAAAGGGATCTGGTCGCTGTCAACGAAGGCGATGATTTCAATGGTTTGGGTCGACTTGGGGTGCGCCGAGCGAATTTCCTCTTCACTGAGCACCACGTAGCGGCCTTTTTCGAAGGCCACGCCCTTGACGATATTCTCCTTGGTGACTTCCTTGCCGGTGGTCTTGTTGATGCGCTTGTAACCCACCGGGTCCATGCTGCGTTTATCCAGCCAGTCAAAATCAACGCCCTTGGAGGACGTCGCGCTGACCAGTGACACCGGGATATGGACCAAACCGAAGCTGATTGCGCCTTTCCAGATTGCCCGTGGCATACCTGCGATTCCTTGAGTAGAGCCTGTGTTCTGGTGACTGGCGGGCGGCGGAAAAAGTTTCGCCGGGCAGATGCGCGGACAGATCGTGTTACACCTGATGAGAAACTATTTAGTGTCGCCCGCCGAACCCAAGGCGTAGCGTGTTATCGAAAGCACGTACTACTCGTCCTGGAGAGGCTTCGTCATGAACAGCTGTGTGCGTCATCTTGCGGTGCTGGCATTGGGTCTGGCGCTGGTTCCATTCGCCCAGGCGCAAAACCTGCCCGGCCGTAGCGACTCCAATAACAGCCCCATTCACCGGGCCAACCCCAACAGCATGCAGGGCACCCAGCCCAATGCGCCGGCCACTCGCGGTATCCAGACCGGGCCGACCAGCCCTGCACCCACCGTGGAAAACGGCGGCATCGGCAATCGCTACCCCACGCGCAATGCCGCCCCGAGCCGTCCAGCCACCGACACCAAAGCGCCCACTTACGATGCCAACGGCAATCGCCGGTAAGGACTACGTCTTATGCTTCTACGCAAAACCCTGTTAGCTGCCGTTTGCGCAACCACACTCCTTCCACTCGCGGCGGTGTTTGCAGCCGACGCCCAGCAGTTCCCCAGTGAGCAAGGCAGCATCACCGCCACGCCGATCGTCAAGGGCCTGGATCACCCGTGGGCCGTCGCCTTTCTGCCGGATAAACAAGGCTTCCTGGTCACGGAACGTCCCGGCCACCTGCGGTTTGTCAGCCCGGACGGCAAGCTGTCTGCGCCGCTGACAGGCGTGCCGCCGGTGTGGGCCAAAGGGCAGGGCGGCCTGCTCGATGTGGTGCTGTCGCCGGACTTCAAGCAGGACCGCATGGTCTACCTGTCGTACGCCGAAGGCGGCGGCGAGGGTGGCAAAGCCGGGACCGCCGTGGGGCGCGGCCGTTTGGCGGATGACTTGAGCGGCCTGAAGGACTTCAAAGTGATCCTGCGCCAGGAACCCAAGCTGTCCACCGGCAACCACTTCGGCTCGCGACTGGCATTCGACCGTGACGGCTACCTGTTTGTGACCCTGGGCGAAAACAACGACCGCCCGACGGCGCAAGACCTCGACAAGCTGCAAGGCAAGGTGGTGCGGATCTTCCCGGACGGCCGCGTGCCGAATGACAACCCCTTTGTTGGCCAGCAGGGCGTGCGCCCCGAAATCTGGTCCTACGGCCAGCGCAACCCGCAGGGCCTGGCGCTGAACCCCTGGAGCGGCACGATCTGGGAGCACGAGCACGGCCCGCGTGGCGGCGATGAGATCAATATCATCGAACGTGGCAAGAACTACGGCTGGCCGCTGGCAACCCACGGCATCAACTACTCCCTCACGCCGATTCCAGAGGCCAAGGGCAAGACAGTCGAAGGCACGGTGGCGCCCCATCATGTCTGGGAAAAATCCCCGGGCATCAGCGGCATGGCATTTTATGACGCCGACCGGTTCAAGCCGTGGCAGCACAACCTGTTTATCGGCGCCCTGGCCAGCCAGGAGTTGATTCGTTTGCAGTTCGACGGCGACAAGGTGATTCACGAGGAGCGCTTGCTGGGCGATTTGAAGGCGCGGATTCGCGATGTGCGGCAGGGGCCGGATGGCTACCTGTATGTGCTGACGGATGAGGATAAAGGCGTGTTGTATCGGGTCGGTCTGAACCAGGACTGAGCCACGCAGGTAGAACCACTGTGGGAGCGGTTTGTGTGGGAGCGGGCTTGCTCGCGAAGGAGTCGTGTCAGTCACTGTTTTGTTGGCTGACCCACCGCCTTCG
>NZ_JBARTQ010000281.1:0-6929 GCF_049645325.1 Pseudomonas sp.
GTGCTGGTCAGGCCTTCTTCAGTGGCCGAACCCAGCAGGCCGCCGGCGACGGCGCCAATCACTGCGGTAACAATGCTACCACGACCGCCGCCGATGGCGCTGCCGCCAACGCCGCCGATGACTGCGCCAGCAGCGCCGCCGATTGGGGTCTTGGTGCCTTCGATTTTTACCGGACGCAGGGATTCGATGGTGCCCATGCGGACGGTCTGTACACGACGCGCCTCGTCACGAGAGTACGAGTCGCCGGTCAGACTCGAGGCGCAGCCACCCAACAGCAACGACAGGGTGGTAAAGCAGGCAACTAGTAAAACGGACTTACGCATAGCATCAACTCCAAAGGACAGGTATTCATTAAACGCTGCAGCGTGGCGCCTGTCACGGCAAGCCAGGCAGAAAATTGCTTTCATTCAGCCCTAGTACAGACTGCCAGCACCACAAAAATCGACGAACGGTAGACCCTCCTTGTACCAAGAAGTGTCTTGAGTGCCTTGGTAATTGTAGCTGCGCAGCAGCGCACACCAAAGCCTCTGAAGTAGAGACGTCGGTGTGGCAGGCAACATTCAGGTGAAGTGACGAAAGGCGACGCTCAGGGCGCGAGGCGCTCGCGCGTCCATTCGCCCGCTTGCAGGCGATAGTTGAGACGGTCATGCAGGCGGCTGGCGCGACCTTGCCAGAACTCGATGCGCTCAGGCAGCAGGCGGTACCCACCCCAATGCTCGGGGCAATCGGGTTGAGTATCACTGAAGCGTTGCTCGGTCGCCTTAAGCAAGTCGTGCAGTTCTTCGCGGTCACGGATGACTTTGCTCTGCGGCGACGCCCAGGCGCCAAGGCGGCTACCCAGAGGCCGGACCTGGTAATAGGCATCCGACTCTTCAGGCGTGACCTTGACCACCCGCCCTTCGATGCGCACCTGGCGCTCCAGGGTCGGCCAGAAGAAGGTCATTGCCGCGAAAGGCCGCGCCGCAAGCTGTTCGCCTTTGGCACTCTGATAGTTGGTGAAGAAGGTAAAGCCCTGCGCGTCCAGGCCCTTGAGCAACAACACGCGACAGTGCGGACGACCGTCCTGGTCGACCGTGGCCAGGGTCATGGCATTGGCCTCCACCGGAGGCTGCTCGGTTTTCACCGCGTCGCCAAACCACTGGTGGAACAACGCAAACGGCTCGCCCGGGGCCTGGGCCTCGCTCAAACCGTCCCGTGTGTAGTCACGGCGCATATCGGCCAGTGCCTGGGTCATGCGGCTTTATCCTTCTGGTTCAACAGATCAGTTTTTCGCCTGGTCGTTTGTGGCGGGCGCGTCAGCCTTTGGCGCAGGTTTCTTGGCGGCAGGCTTGGCAGCGGCTTTCTTGGCAACGGGCTTGGCGGCAGCTTTCTTGGCCGGGGCCTTTTTAGCTGGCGCGGCTGCCTTCGCCGCTGGAGCCGGTACCGGCGCTGGCGCAGTTTGCACGGCGACCATTTCAGCAACCGGTGGTTTGCCCGAGTTGTACTTGCTCAGCAACGCCAACATCGTTGTACGCTGAGTGAACATGATTTCCATGCGACGGTTCAGCGCACGCCCCTGATTGCTGTCGTTGGCGGCACGCGGCATAAGGTCACCCATGCCACGCATCATCAGGCGATCCTGCTTCAAGCCGCTGAGGCTGAAAATCGACGCGATGGACTGTGCGCGCTCTCGGGTCAGGGCCTGGCTCACAGGCTCGGCACCATTGGTGTCGACGTGACCGAGGACCAGCACGGCCGTTTTCGGGTCGCCTTCAACAGCCTTGGCCACGCGAGTGAACGGGCCCAGGGTCACCGGCAGCAGCATCGCCGGGCGCTTCGGGTTGTAGGAGCCGTCTACCGGAGCGATGACGACGAGAACGTTCTCGCGACGCTCCAGTTGCAGGTTGCTGTCCTTGATGGCAGCGCGCAGGCGCGGCTCATAGTCGTCCAGCCAGGCTTGGGTAATTTTCGGGTCAGGCATCGGCACGTTGGTCACGTCGACCTTGGCCAATGGCTTTGGCTTGCTTTCAAACGGCCACCACCATTTGGTCTCGGTGTCGGTCTTGGCGACGGCAGGCGCGGCGCCCGGAGTCGGTGCAGGGGTCGCGGCCTTGAGGTCGGCTTTCAGGTCAGCCTTGGCATCAGCGGCCTTTTCGTCGGCGCTCTTGGAAGAGAACGGCCACCAGCTGGAGCCTGTTTCAGCCTTGGCTACCGGGGCAGGCGCGGCAGCGGGGGCAGCAGCAGGCGCTGGAGCGGCGGCGGCAGCAACCGGCGCGGCAGGCTTGGCGCCCGCAGCTGGCTTGGCATCCGGCTTGGCGTCGGTTTGGGTCACTGCGTCCTTGGTAGCAGCCTTGTCAGATCCAAATGCCCACCAATGCCCGCCTTCGGCATCATTTTGTGGAGTTTGTGCGCAACCAGTAATAGTGAGGCACAGCGCCAGTGCCAAGGACTTGTTCGATAACATGAGATATCCACAAAATGAGAAAAAACCAGGGGGTCTGTTGACCCGTTAAACAGACGCTTACAGAACATTAAAGTTACAAAATTTCGTTCAGCGCCTTCTTATAGTTGCCTTTGTAACAAAAAAACGTGAAACAGCAAGCTCTTTACAGACAACCGGCCAATATTCCGACCAACTTCTGTGCACGCGGGTCCATAAGTACATAAGGCCCCAGTGTATTAGTCACGAAACCAAATGCTACATCATGTTCCGGGTCGGCAAAGCCTACCGAACCGCCGGCGCCAGGGTGCCCAAACGCACGTGGGCCAAGGCCGAACGTGGCATTGGGCAGTTGCGGTTGATCCAACATGCAGCCCAGGCCAAAGCGGGTTTGGGTCAATAAAGTTTTATCCGGCCCGATACTGTGTTCGCGCGTCAATTGTTCGAGCATGTCGCTTTCCAGCAAACTACCGTCCAACAATCCACTATAAAAGCCCGCCAGGCTGCGCGCATTACCGTGACCGTTTGCCGCTGGCTGCTGCATACGCCGCCATTCAGGCTTATTAGTGCTGGTCAGAATAGACGGTGGGTTGGCAAATGCACGGGTAGTCATCGCCGCCGGTTCGCGCATCATTACTTGCAGTAAACGTTGCGCCGCCTCATCGCCCATATTGCCTTTGCTGCGGGCTATATGGGCAACACGATAAAACTCTTCGTCGGCAAGGCCTACATGGAAGTCCAGGCCCAATGGCCGTGCAACCCGCGCCACAATGGATTCCCCCGGCCCGCGCCCATCGGCACGGCGCAGCAATTCACCGACCAGCCAGCCGTAGGTGATGGCTTCGTAGCCGTGACCTTCGCCCGGCGTCCACCACGGGGCCTCGGCCGCCAGGGTGTCGACCATCAATTGCCAGTCGTACAGGGCTTCGGTGGGCAGCATTTCGCGGATCGCCGGCAACCCGGCCTGGTGGCAGAGCAATTGGCGCAGGGTGATAGCCTCTTTGCCCGCCGCCGCAAACTCAGGCCAGTAGTCCGCCACGGGCGCGTCCAGTTTCAACTTGCCTTCGGCCACCAATTGCAGGGCCGTGACGGCGGTAAAGGTCTTGGTGCAGGAGAACAGGTTGACGATCGTGTCGCTGTGCCAGGCCTCAGCCCCGTCCTTGTCGGCGGTGCCGGCCCACAGGTCGACCACGGTTTCACCGCCGATCTGGACGCACAGCCCTGCACCACGCTCCTGCGGGTCATCGAACAACGCGGCGAACGCTTCACGTACCGCTTCGAACTGGAGCTCGTAATGACCCTGAATCTGCACCTAAGCCCCCTCGGAAAACACTGTAAAAAGTGGCCGCCATTGTTCCAGCCATTGTGGGTTTTGTGAACCCGTCAAACATGAATCAATGGCCATTTCCAGAGTGCCCACCGGCATGCCCGGCGCCCTGCCCCGCGCCTTTGCCATCGTGCCCGGCCTTGCCGCTGTCACTCTCGCGCAGCGCGCCGGCAGCCTTGGCCTTTTGCGCCTCTTTGCCCAATTGGTCGACCGCCGCCAGGTTGCTCTTGCGCACACTGTCTACGAAGCCCTGAAACGGCACATCGGTGACGCCGACAAGTCCGAAGTGGCCGTTTTCACCATCCAGCAGTCGGCCCGTCACCGGCTGGTCCAGGTACTGGAACCAATGCACGCCAACAATCGACGGCTCGGCCATGGCCTGCTTGAGGAAGGTGCTGTACGCCGAACCACGGTCTTCTTCCCTGGCCAACTGCGTCACGCCGCCCCAGAACGGGCCGCGGTCCGCCGAGCCGAAATTGAACTCGGTGATCAGCACCGGCTTGTCCAGCGCGTGCAGGGCGGCGAAGTCATAACCGTCCTGCGGTTTGAGGGTGTACATGTTGAAACTCAGCACATCGCAATACTGGGCGCAGGAGGCTACGGCTTCCGGCGTACTCACGGCATATCGACCGCCCAGCAGCAATTGGTTGGGCGCGTGCCACTTGAGCGAATCGGCGATGGTCTTGAAGTAGGCGTCGGCAAAGGTCTTCTGGAAATACTTGAAGTCCGCTTCGATTTCCGGGTGCTCGGGGCTTGGCATTGGCGGCTCGAACCCTGGGTCTTCCATCAACTCCCAGCCGGCCAAATGAATGCCCCAGGCTTTCGACAGGCCCTCTTCGTTGCGGTACTTGTCACGCAGCTGTTTGAGGAACGCGCGCTTGGCCGGCACGTCGGTGGTCATGCGCAAGGTGCCGTAGGCCAACGCGTAACGCGATTTTGCATCGTCACCCGGGCCTGCCCACGCCAGCTCGTTGTCGGCAAAGTAGCCGATCAGCCACGGGTCATCCCGGTGATCGCGAGCTGCAATGGCCACGGCACGTTCGGTGGCCATGGCAAAGCGCGGGTCGAACGGGTCGGGCATGCCGCCCCACCAGTCAGTGCCGGTGCTGATGCTGGCGTAATCGCCGACGATCGACAGCGGCAAGGTGTAGGGCACGCGGTCGGCGGTGGCCAACGCCTCGTCGCTCCAGTTGCCCACGGTATTGAAGCCCCAGGCTTGCAGGCGGTCGAGGGTGTGGGTTACCCAGCGTTTCTGGTCGAACCCTTCGCCGCCGTAGGTGCGCTGCAAGTTGGCGCCATAGAAGTCGTACCAACGGCCGACATTGAAGCCCCGGCCCTGATCGGCGCCGTTGCCGCCACGGTTGTCACTGCTGCCGTAGTACTTGTCGAACGGCTCGCCGGCCTTGGGCAACGCGGTGAACATCCATTCGCGGCCGGCCACGTAGGTCTGGTTATCGTCCGGGGCCACGGTGTTCACGCCCAGGGAATAGAACGGATGGCCCTCGGGCGTCACCAGGTACCACCGACCGTCACGTTTCTCGGTGCGGAAAAAACCCGTGGCGTCGAACGCCGGGCCTTTGTTCCAGCCGCCGTATTGGTCGAGCGCAGACTTGTCACGCTCAGCCAGCCAGCCCTTGAGTTGTTGTTGCTCTTTCGCGGCGCCCGCTTTGAGCTGCTCGTCGCTGCTGACCTTTTCCGGCCAGCGCGCGCGGGTGGACTGGCCATAGGCATCCACCAGTTCGCTGTAGGCCGCCTTCAATACCGGCTCGCTGTCCTGCACGCCGAAGCGTTCCAGAAGGATGCTCTGGGCGGCGTTGGGCTTGATCATCGACAGGGTCACCGACGCCACCTGGCTGCGGTCGATTTCCCCGGCGCTGGCGGCCAGCAACACACGCTGGCCGTCCACCGTGATCGGCATCGGCGGGCCGGCTTTCATGCCTTGGCTCAACGGGGAGTTAGCTTGCAGCGGGATCAGCAGGGTCTGGGCCGGGCCGGCCGGCAAGTCGATGCGGCTGACCAGTGTTTTGCCGTCCGTGCTTTGCACCTTGACGTACAGGGTCAGTGCCCAGTCCATGGCGCTCTGGATCCGCAGGCTCATGGCGCCGGATTGCGACCAGTCCCAAGTACCGGTTTGCGGGCTGAGCACCAGGCTCGGCTCGGCGGCCGGGTTGAAGGTGATGCGGCGCAGCACTTCGCCTTCGGCGGTTTGTTCGGCGTTGTATTGCGGCAGGCTGGCGTCCTGGGTCGCCACCTTGACCACATCGGCAGGCCGGACGAAGTTGAACAGCGTTTGTTGCCCGGTTGGCGCGGCCATCAAGGGCGCGGCGAACAACAGGGCAAAAAGGGCGGGCAGCGTGCGAATCATACGAGCAAGGTTCTCCCAAACGGCCGATGAATGGCCTGATGACATAAAGCGTTGGCAGTGAGATAGACCACGAAGTGGGCGAATTCGCCCACGGTGGCTTAAGAAATTTCGCGCCGGAAAGGCGGCAAGGCATTGAGGATAGCTTTGCCATAGCGCTGGGTGACCAAACGGCGGTCAAGCAAGGTGATGGTGCCGCGGTCTTCTTCGGTGCGCAGCAGGCGCCCGCAGGCCTGAACCAGCTTCAACGAGGCGTCCGGCACGGAGATTTCCATGAACGGGTTGCCGCCGCGCGCTTCGATCCATTCGGCCAGGGCCGCCTCGACCGGATCATCCGGCACCGAGAACGGGATCTTGGCGATCACCACGTGCTCGCAGTAAGCGCCGGGCAAGTCCACGCCTTCGGCGAAACTGGCCAGGCCGAACAGCACGCTGGAATCGCCGCCATCGACGCGCGCCTTGTGCTTGTTCAGGGTTTTCTGTTTGGACAGGTTGCCCTGGATGAACACCTGCTTGCGCCAGTCACGGTCGAGGCCGTCGAACACGTCCTGCATCTGTTTACGTGACGAGAACAGCACCAGGGTGCCGCGCGAACCTTCGACCAGGCCCGGCAGGTCACGGATGATTGCCGCCGTGTGCGCCGGCGCGTCCCGCGGGTCGGCCTTGAGGTCCGGCACGCGCAACACGCCAGCGTCAGCGTGGTGAAACGGGCTCGGCACCACCGCCGTGACGGCTTTTTTCGGCAGGCCCGCGCGCATGCGGAACCGGTCGAAAGTGCCCAGGGCGGTCAGCGTGGCCGAGGTCACCAGGCAGCCGTAGGC
>NZ_JBARTQ010000282.1:0-2683 GCF_049645325.1 Pseudomonas sp.
GTGTAACAGAGACACCGCGGTGATGCTATCGCAGGCAAGCCAGCTCCCACATTGACTGCGCTTCGACGTGAGGAATCAGTCGAAAGTAATACCCTGCGCCAGCGGCAACTCCAGCGAGTAGTTCACGGTATTGGTCTGGCGACGCATGTACCCGCGCCACGCATCCGAACCCGACTCACGCCCGCCACCGGTCTCTTTCTCACCGCCAAACGCGCCGCCAATTTCCGCGCCACTTGGGCCGATGTTGACGTTGGCAATGCCGCAGTCACTGCCCACCGCCGACATGAACTGCTCGGCTTCGCGCACATCCGTGGTGAAGATGCACGAAGACAGGCCTTGCGGCACCGAGTTGTTCAGGCGCAGCGCCTCGGTAAAGTCGGTGTAGCCCACCACGTACAGAATCGGCGCGAAGGTTTCGGTGCACACCACGTCGCTTTGCTCGGGCATTTCCACGATCGCCGGCGACACGTAGTAGGCATTCGGGAATTTATCTTCCAACTGGCGCTTGCCGCCAAATACGCGGCCACCTTCGCTCAGGGCCTGTTCCAGAGCATCCTGCATGTTCTCGAAACTGTGCTTGTCGATCAGCGGGCCGATCAGGTTGCCTTCCAGCGGGTGACCAATACGGACCTTGGAATATGCGGCCTTGAGGCGTGTGACGATCTCTTCTTTCACCGACTCATGCGCGATCAAGCGGCGCAGGCTGGTGCAACGCTGGCCCGCAGTGCCAACGGCGCTGAACAGGATGGCGCGCACGGCCATGTCGAGGTCGGCGCTTGGGCCGAGGATCATCGCGTTGTTGCCACCCAGTTCGAGGATGCTGCGGGCAAAACGCGCAGCGACTTTCGGCGCCACTTCGCGGCCCATGCGGGTGCTGCCGGTGGCGCTGATCAGCGCAACGCGCGGGTCATCCACCAGCGCGGCGCCGGCGTCGCGGCCGCCGATGATCACTTGGCTGAGGTATTCAGGGGCGTCGGTGAATTTCTTCAGCACACGCTCGAACAGTGCCTGGCAGGCCAAGGCGGTCAGCGGGGTTTTTTCCGACGGTTTCCAGATCACCGCGTTGCCGCACACCAGCGCCAGCGTGGTGTTCCATGCCCACACGGCGACCGGGAAGTTGAAGGCGCTGATCACACCGACCACACCCAGCGGGTGCCAGGTTTCACGCATGTGGTGGCCCGGGCGCTCGGAAGCGATGGTCAAGCCGTACAGCTGCCGCGACAGGCCGACGGCGAAGTCGCAGATGTCGATCATTTCCTGCACTTCACCCAGGCCTTCCTGGGTGATCTTGCCCGCTTCCCAGGACACCAGTTCGCCGAGGTCGGCCTTGTATTCACGCAGCACATCGCCTAACTGGCGCACCAGCTCGCCGCGACGCGGTGCCGGCACTTTGCGCCAGGCCTCGAATGCATGCTCGGCACGACTGACCTGTTGCTCCACCTCGGCGGCGCCTTCCCAATGCACGCTGCCGATACGGCTGCCATCAATCGGCGAATGCACGGGTTGTTTACCCGACTGGTACAGCGCCGGGTTTACCCCGAGACGATCAAGCAATGCGGCAACCATGGGTCACTCCTTCAATCTACAAATACACAATGTGCGCCGCAGCACGTGCGGCGATCCAGACCTTATTTGTAGCTGGCCGAAGACTTGCCAACAAACGACGATTAGGCGAGATATCATTCCGTTTATTCATGCAAAGAATAAAAAAGAGGCGCGCCGTGCTGAACAGAAGACATTTGCCCTCGATCACCGCCCTGCAGTGTTTCGAAGCCGCCACCCGCCACCTGAGCTTTACCCGCGCCGCCGAGGAGTTGAACCTCACCCAAAGCGCGGTGAGCAAGCAGGTGGCGCAGCTGGAAGAATTGCTCCAACACCTGCTGTTTCGCCGGGTGCGCCGTCGCTTGCAAATGACCCCGGCGGGCGATTTGTACTTGGTGGAAGTACGAAAAATCCTCACACAAGTGGAGATGTCCACCCATTACCTGCGTTCCTACGGCGGCGAGACCGAAGTGCTGCGCGTGTCGACGCCCTACACCTTCGGCGCGCGCTGGCTGGTGCCGCGCCTCAAAGGCTGGCGGCTGCGGCACCCGCACATCCACCTGGACCTGTGCAACGAACAGGAACCGGACGAGCTGCTGCAGGGCAAGGCCGACATGGCCTTCTACTTCGGCCAGGGTTCACGCCCCGGCACCGAGAGCCTGAAGCTGTTCAGTGAAGAATTGGTGCCGGTGTGCGCACCGGAGAGCCTGCCGGCGCAGCCTTTCACCGACCCCACGCAACTGAGCGAACTGGTGCTGCTGCAAAATGCCTCGCGGCCCCAAGGCTGGCACGACTGGTTTGCGAGCCAGGGCTTTCACACCGAACACAGCTACCACGGGCCGCGTTTCGACACCTTTTATATGTGCATCCGTGCGGCGCAGGTGGGCTGTGGCGTGGCATTGCTGCCGCGTTTTTTGGTGGAAGAGGAGCTGGCCGACGGCAAACTGGTGATCCCTTGGCAGCATGCGCTGCCGAGCCAGGATGCGTATTACCTGGCGTATCCCGAACATTCGGCGGAGGTGCCCAAGGTGCGCGACTTTGTGAAGTGGATGATGGAGCAGGTTGAGCCTGAATAATCATTGTTGCCTGTCAGACCGCCTTCGCGAGCAAGCCCGCTCCCACAGTTGAAACGCATTCCAAA
>NZ_JBARTQ010000283.1:0-2639 GCF_049645325.1 Pseudomonas sp.
GTGCGTATTTCGGCCCGTCGTGACCGGTCGTTTCGGTAGATCGTGACCGGCCATTTCGCTAACGCGTGACCGCTCATTTCGCTATCAACGTGACCGATTTCCAGCCTGTTCCGAAACAGGCGGTCACACCTTACCGAAATCATCGGTCACGGCTTAGCGAAACGCTTCCACCCCGTTGCGCATGACCTGACGCGACCGTCACCCTCGCCCGATTTTGGGGAGTAGAGGAATGGCGGCGCAGCGAGTAGCCATGCGTAATATCAAAGAATGTCTGCGCCTCAAGTTTGAGGGAGGCCTCTCTCACGAGAAGATCGCCCGGGCCTTGCAGCTGTCCAAGGGCGTCGTCAGCAAGTACGTCACGGCGGCCAGCGAGACAGGCCTGGAGTGGCCGGCGCTGGCCGCGCTGGATGAAGTGGCTCTGGCCGCGGCACTGTTGCCAACTGCCAAGGTGCGCCACACCCGCGGCGAGCGGGTGCTGCCGGATCTGCTCACTATCCACCGCGAACTGCGGCGCAAGGGCGTCACCCTGCAACTGCTGTGGGAGGAGTACGTCGCCGCCCATCCCGAGCAGCCGACCTACCGCTATACCCAGTTTATCGAGCACTACCGCCGCTACGCCAGCACCCTCAAACGTTCGATGCGCCAACAGCACCGGGCCGGCGAGAAGCTATTCATCGACTATGCCGGCCCGACGCTGCCGGTGATCGATCCGGCCACCGGCGAGATCAGCCGGGCGCATGTCTTCGTCGCGGCGCTGGGGGCCTCGAACTACACCTATGCCTGCGCCACGCCGGGGGAAACCCAGGTGGACTGGCTGACCGCGCTGGGCCAGGCGTTCAGCTACCTGGGCGGCGTCAGCGAGATGGTCGTGCCGGACAACCCGCGCGCGCTGATCGCCCACCCCGATCGCTACGAGCCGGGCTTGAACCGCGCCGCACTGGAGTGTGCCCGGCATTACGACACGGTGATGCTGCCGGCGCGGCCGCGTAAGCCCCAGGACAAAGCCAAGGCCGAGGTGGCGGTACAGGTCGTCGAGCGCTGGATCATGGCGCGGCTGCGTCACCAGCAGTTCTTCAGCCTGCACGCGCTCAACCAGGCGATTGCCGAGCTGCTGGAGGACTTGAACCAGCGCCCGTTCAAGAAGCTCGATGGCTGCCGCCGGGAGTGGTTCGAGCGGCTCGATCAGCCGGTGCTGCGACCGCTGCCGCTGCATCCCTACGAGGTGGTGACGTTCAAGCGCTGCAAGGTCAACATCGACTACCACATCGAGGTGAGCGGCGGCTTCTACAGCGTGCCCTCGGCCCTGGCCCGGCAGAGCGTCGATGTGCGGCTGAGCGCGCATACCGTGGAAGTCCTGCACGGCAACCGACGGGTCGCCAGCCACCTGCGACTTCAGCGGCGCGGCGCCTACAGCACCCAGAGCGAACACATGCCGGCCTCGCACAAGGCGCACCGCGAGTGGACGCCGCAGCGCCTGCTCGACTGGGGCGAGCGAATCGGCCCGCACGCCCGGCAGATCGTCGAGTACCAACTGACCCACAAACCGCACCCGGAGATGGGCTACCGAGCCTGCCTGGGCCTGCTCTCGCTGGCGCGCCAATACGGTAATGCGCGCCTGGAAGCGGCGGCCAGCCGCGCCGTGCAACTGCGGGCACTCAACGGCCGCACCGTGCGCAACCTGCTCAAGCAAGGGCTCGACCAGCAACCACTGCCCAAGCCCGCGGCGCCGGCAGCACAACCCAGCAGCCACGAGAACGTCCGTGGCGCCGATTACTACACCCAAGAGGAACTGTTCGATGATGACCCAACACACCCTGAGCCAGTTGCATCAACTGCGGCTCAACGGCATGGCCCGAGCGCTGGAAGAGCAGTGGACGCTGCCGGCCAGCCACAGCTTGAGCTTCGATGAACGCCTGGGCCTGCTGCTCGACCGCGAGCTGGCCTGGCGCGACGACAAGCGCCTGGAGCGGCTGCGCAAACAGGCCAAGCTCAAGTACGCCGGCGCCTGCCTGGAAGACCTCGACCGCCGCCGTGGCCGCGCGCTGGACGAACGCCTGATCGCGACCCTGGCCAGTGGTGATTGGCTCCGCCAACGGCACAATCTGCTACTGACCGGCCCGACCGGCGTCGGCAAGACCTGGCTCGCCTGCGCACTGGGCCATCAGGCCTGCCGCCAAGGCTACAGCACGCTGTACCTGCGTACCCCGCGGCTGCTGGAGCAACTGCGCATCGCCCATGGCGACGGTAGCTTCGGGCGCACCCTGCAACAGCTGGCCAAGGTCGATGTCTTGCTTTTGGACGACTGGGGTCTGGCGCCGCTGGAGGAAAATGCCCGGCATGACCTGCTGGAAGTGATCGACGACCGCGCCGGCAGCCGCTCCACCATCCTGACCAGCCAATTGCCGGTCGAGCACTGGCACGGCTGGATCAACGACCCCACGCTGGCCGACGCCTTGCTCGATCGCCTGGTACACAACGCCTACCGAATCGTGATGAAAGGCGAATCACTGCGGCGGAAAAACACGGAGGAAGAAGCCGCATCGTGACCGATGCGGTTAGAATTTAAACCCCGCGCAATTGGGTGGAGGCACCGGTCACGTTGTTAGCGAAATGAGCGGTCACGTTCACCGAAATCCGCA
>NZ_JBARTQ010000284.1:0-65277 GCF_049645325.1 Pseudomonas sp.
GACTCAATCGGTCCTGATACACCGCCATCGCAGGCAAGCCAGCTCCCACAGTTTTAAAGCTTCAGTGTTTTTGCAATCCCGTTTCAGCGGTAGATATCTTCCCGCGTCCACGGCAGTTCATGGCTGCCATCGGCGTGGGGTTTTACCGCCAGGATCTGGTGCAGGTTGATCCAGCCGCGCGCAAACGCGTACGCGCAACCGGCCAGGTACAGCCGCCAGATGCGCAGCGCTTGCTCCGGCACCATCTTCGCCGCCGCTTCCAGATTGTCCTCCAGGCGCTCGCTCCAGTGGTCCAGCGTGCGCGCGTAATGCAGGCGCAGGCTTTCGACATCGACCACTTCAAGCCCGACTTCACTGATCTCGGCCGTCATCATCGACAGGTGCGGCAACTCGCCGTTGGGGAACACGTAACGCTCGATAAAATCCCCGGCGCCACGGCCCACAGGGCGACCGTCAGTGTGCTTGGCAGTGATGCCATGGTTCATCACCAGGCCGCCTTCACGCACCGCGCCGAACAGCGTCTTGCAGTATTGCGCCAGGTTGGCGTGGCCGACGTGTTCGAACATGCCCACGCTGACGACTTTGTCGAAACGGCCGTCTTGCGGCAGGTCACGGTAGTCGAGCAGTTGCAGGTCCACCTGATCTTCCAGGCCCTCGGCTTTCACCCGTTCACGGGCCAACGCCAATTGCTCTTTGCTCAGGGTGATACCAAACACCTTGACCCCGAACTCGCGCGCCGCAAACCGCGCCAACCCGCCCCAACCACAGCCAACGTCGAGCAAATACTCACCCGGCTGCAGCCGCAACTTGCGGCACAGGTGGCGAAATTTGTCTTGTTGGGCTTGGTCGATGGATTCGCTGCCGGTTTCGAAATAACCGCAGGAGTACGCCATGTCCTGATCCAGCCACAGCTGGTAGAACTCGTTGGACAGGTCGTAATGGTAGGAAATGGCCGCTGCGTCAGTGGCCTTGTCGTGGATCGAGCGCACCGGACGACTCCCCTCGTCGTCTTCGATCAGGGCGTGACTCAATTCGTCACATACCCGAATGACCTCGGCGATGGAGCCTTCCAGCTCCAGTTTGCCCTCCACGAACGCTTCGCCCAGTGAGTCGAGCGTTGGATGGGTCAACTGGGAGACGACCGTGGGGTCCTTCACCACGATCGTCACACTGGGCTCGGGGCCCAGGTTGAATTCATGGCCGTCCCAGAGTCGAAGACGCAGCGGTAGCTTGAGATTCTGTAAGGCCGGTGGAAGTTGCGCGAGCATGAGTAGTCCCCCCTTGTTTCAGACGTCTGGTGTGAGGGTAGACCATCCGAAGACAAAGTAGGAGGCTATCGATTTGATAGCGTTCTTCTATGGTACTCGGCGCTCCAGCAAACCATCCTGGATCCACTGTTTCAGCCACGTCACGGCCTGCAGGGGGGCACCCTCTCCATAAGTGACTGCAAGCTCCGCGCACAGTTCTGAAAAATTCCAGCCAGTGGTCACCATGCCCGCCAGGGCGCACGCTTCTGCGGGCTCCAGGCTGCGGTAGTGGCACACGTTCTGATGGCGCCACACCAGGCAAATCTGCGCCAACTCAAGCGCATGGCTGTCAGGGAAGTCCGACTCGTCCTTGCTGGCGCGCCAAATCGCCACGGTATTGAAATGGCAAAGCAGCTGCTGCACCGAAGGCGCCAGCGTGACCTGCAAACCCGGCCAGTCCTCGGGCGGCAACAACGCCATCTCATTCAGGCTCAGCGGCTCGCCTTGAGGGGCGTCAAATGCCAGGGTAAACGCCCATTCCAAGCGCGCCAACTCAGCCAGCGGCGGGCTCTGTTCAGCCACCAGATGCTCATTGATAAACGCCGGGAAGCGCTCACCGAGCCAGCGCAGGCTGTAATGTGCCGACGGATAGCGGCGCACGTAGGCGTCTGTCAGTAACGCGAATTCATCATCGCCCAGCCAATACCAGACAGCGCCGAAGTCATGGCGCAAGACTTCCTGCAACCGTGACACGTAAGCGTTGTGGTAAATCGCCAAACCCGTTTCCACGTCCAGCGTCGGCCCGCCAAGCAACGTGGCGGCAAAACCACTATTGGCCACGGAAGATTCAGCCAGCAGATGCGCTTCAAACGCCAACTGCCAATCGGTCAGGCGCATAGCGATCTCCTGGCCAATGCGGTCGCGCCCAATTCACGGGCCTTGCTTAACTCGGTAAGCAGTTCTTCAAAGGGCGGAAAATGGTCATCACGCTCCAACAGCGTCGACACCGGCCCCAAATGCTCAAGCGTCTGTTGATACAGATCCCATACCGGGTCGCACACCGGGTGGTCGTGGGTATCGACCACGTAGTCGCCGTAGTCCATATGCCCGGCGAGATGCAGCTGGCGAATGCTCTCCGGCGGCAGGCTGCGAATAAATGTCCAGGCATCGAACCCGTGGTTACGCGAGCTGACGTACACATTGTTCACGTCCAGCAACAGTTGGCAGCCCGTGAGGTGAGCCAATGCGTTGAGGAATTCCCACTCAGTAAATTCATCCGCCTTGGAGCGCACATAACTGGAGACGTTTTCCAGCACCAACGGGCGCTGCAACACGTCCTGCACTTGGCGCACGCGGCCGGCCACGTGGTAGAGGCTTTCTTCGGTGTAAGGCAGGGGCAACAGGTCATGCAATTGATGCGCGCTGCCACGGCTCCAGCACAGGTGATCGGAGATCCACGCGGGTTGAATGCGCTCGGCAAGCTGTTTGATTTGTTTCAGGTAATCGGTATCGAGGGCATGGGGCCCGCCGATGGACAGGGACACGCCATGCATCACCAAGGGATAGCGCTCGGCTATCGCGTCCAGGTAGTACAAGGCCTTACCGCCCTTAACCAGATAATTCTCGGAGATCACTTCAAACCAATCCACGGCCGGCGATTGTTCAAGGATCTGCTGGTAGTACTCACTGCGTAGACCCAGGCCGTAACCCAGACTTGTAAGGGAAGCGGACATCAGACACTCCTGGGCAAAGTGTCCGCAGCGGTGGGGGGCATCCGCTGCGGGAGCACTCAGTTGCCGGTTATTCGCCGACTTTGCCGCCAGCCTTGGTGCAAGCATCAGCACTGGCCTGGACTTTGAAGCCTTGGCCTTTGCAAGAACCTTGACCTTTGCAGGCGTGGTCTTTGGTTTTGCAGTCGTTCTGGCCTTTGCACGCGTTGATGCCGTAGCAGTGCACAGACATGTCAGCGGCTTGAGCCTGAGTCACAACACCAGCAAACATGGTAGCGGCGGCCATTGCGAGGGCGGCACCAGCAGCAGCGGATTTGAAGTTCATTTTTGTATCCTCATGATCGGTAGTGGAGTCGGTCTGAACGGATTGTTCAGTCTCGACATACCACTAGAGTGAGGTCCTTCATCGGCGTTACAGCCGTGTGCAAATATTTCTGAAAATTATTCTTCAAGCTTCAAAAGAGGCTCCTGGAAGCGTAGCAAACGCCCGGCATTACCTAACACCAGCAAGGTGCTGAGGTTATGCAGCACCGCCGCAATCATGGCGCCCGCCGCGCCCAGCCAGCCAAAAGCGGCGAACACGACGATGGCCAGCGTCCAGCCCAGACCAATGATCACGTTGACCTGCAACGTGTGCCGGCATTGACGACTCAAGCGCACGCAGGTGCCCAGGCGGCGCAAATCACTGCCGATCAACACCACATCCGCCGACGCCAGGGCGATATCCGCCCCGCCCGCCCCCATCGCCACGCCCACCACGCCCGCCTTGAGCGCCAGTGAGTCGTTGATGCCGTCGCCCACCACCATTGGCCGGAAGCCGCTGCTGATTTCCCCCAGCACGCGATTGAGTTTGTCTTCCGGCAGCGCCTGGGCTTCGACGTCGCTGATGCCCACGTCCAGCGCCAGGCTGTCGGCGACGCTTTGGCGGTCGCCGGTGAGCAGCAACTGGCGACCCAGGCCCAGCTCCCGCAGTTCCTGCAGGGCCTGGCGTGCCTCCGGCTTGACGCTGTCAGCCAGCAACATCCACGCAAGGAACTGCCCATTCAGCGCCAACCCGGCAATCGGGCCGTCGTGAGTGGGCACGGCGGTGGTGACAATACCCAGTTGCTCGAACAACTCCGGCCGCCCCAATGCCGCCTCGCCTTGCTCGGTCTGCGCCACCACGCCCAGACCCTGGCGTTCGCGGATGTCGGTCAACGCCAGCTGTTGTTCATGCGTCGCCAACCCCGCCAGCGCGCGGCTGACCGGGTGACTGCTGGCCGAACCGAGGCTGGCCGCCAGGTTCAACAACACTTGCTGGTCTGGCGCCGTCGTTTCGATCGACTGCAAGCGCAAGGTGCCAAAGGTCAGCGTGCCGGTCTTGTCGACCACCAGCGACGTCAAGTCGGCCAGTTCTTCCAGGAACGCCGAGCTGCGAATCAAAATCCCATGACGCGCCGCCACCGCAATCCCGGCAATCGCCGTGGCCGGCGCCGACAGCACCAACGCACATGGGCACGCCGCCACCAGCACGGCCAACATCGCCTGGGCGTCATTGGTCACAAACCAGGTCACTGCCGCCAGCAACAGCACCAGCACCATATAACTGCCGGCATAACGCTCCAGCAGCCGGGTAATCGGCGGCTTGGAACGCTCGGCGTTCTGCATCAGCGCGATGACCTTGCCCAAGGTTGACTCATCGCCCGTGCGCGTCACCTGCAGGCGCAGCAAACCATCGAGGTTGATCGCCCCGCCATACACCTGCACGCCCACGCTGGCCTCCAGCGGCACCGACTCACCGGTGATCGGCGCCGTGTCCAGGCTCGCCTGGCCCGACAGCACCACGCCATCGGCGGGCACCCGGTCACCCGCGCGCACTTCGACGATATCGCCGGTGTTCAGCGTGCCGTTATCCACTTCGACAATGCTGCCATCGGCCTGCACCCGGCGCGCGTGGCTGCGGGTCAGTTTGCCCAGAGCGTGAATCGCCTCTTGGGAGCCGATCACGCTGCGCTCTTCCAGCACATGCCCGAAGATCATGATGATCGGCAGCAGCGCGGCGGTCAGCAGATCGCCCGTGGCCCACGCGCCAATCATCGCCAGCGCGATCAATTGGTCGGTGATGCCATGCAGGCTCGGGAACCGCAGGCTGTACCAGGCCGAACGCATCACCGGGACGGCGACGAGCAAGGACGCAACCCCCAGCAGCAACTGGCTGACGCCGTTCTGGTCCGGCGCCAGCCAGCGCCACACCAGGCCCAATATCAGCAAGCCCAAGGCCAGCATGGCCAGGGTCAATTGCCGCGCAGCACTGCGCTGCTCGGCGGATGTCAGCATGGGTGCGCTCATTGTTCGGCTCCCTGAATGATCAAGCGGGAGTCGTCTTTAGGATCGACCGTGGTCACGGAACCGGCCTGGCCGAGGATCTTCGGCAAGCGCTCGCGGTACAGCCGCAGCAACAGGCCAGGGTCTTTTACCTGCGCCAGGCTGGCAACGGTGGCGGTTTGCGCCTGCGCGTTGGCCAGGCGCTCGCTGGCTTGGGCGTGGGCGACTTGCACCAGGCGATCCGCTTCCTGAGTAGCGGTCTGGGTCAGTTTTTCCGCGTCAGTGCGCGCATTGGCCACGGCTTTATCAGCTTGCTGGCTGGCGGTCAGCACGGCGTTGAACGCATTCACCGCCGGGCCCGGCAAGCTTGATTGCACATCCACTCGGGTGGCTTCGATGCCCAACCCCAAGCCGGTAGACGTCAACTCTGCCAAGCGTTTATTGATGCCTTGCACCAGATCCCCGCGCAGCCGTTCACGGCGTTCGGCGGCGCCATTGTCGGCGCCGATCAGCTCAGGGCGCGCCACCAGAATAGTGTCCAGGTCGCGCGCCGCCGTCAGGGCCACAGCGCTGCGCGTGACCAGGCGATCCAGAGCCGGCAGCACATGCTCGCCCTGCAACACGAATGCGTAGGGCTCGGTGACCTTGTAGAACACGCGCACATCCAGTTGCACCACGCCCGCGTCGCCGGTCAGCAGGTAACCGGACCCGGCGAGGGCATCGCTCAATGGCGTCGCAAAACTCGCGACGCGGTCGGCTTGCACCGCCGTGTCGGAGCGCAGCAGATTTTCCACGCGACGCTCGATCACCCGGTCCGCCGCCGGCAACAACACCACCTGCTCGAACGGCTGCGGCCACGCCAATAAAAGCCCCGCATTCTGAATGCGGTCGAGGGCGCCGAAGTGCAGCACCACGGCGCGATTCTGTGGGTCGATCTGGCGCACATTGGAAAACGCCCAGGCCAACGCCGCTAACACCGTCACCGCGTACAGCGCCAGGAAGGTCAGGCGCCCGGCCTGGATCCACGGGCTGTCCGGGCTGTCACGCTCGGTCATGGCTGGACGTCCTTCGGCCCATCCACCAATGCACGGAATGGCGCGGCGTCGGTGCGCAGGATGATCTTGGTGCCCGGCGTGACCACCGTGCCCAAGGTGTCGAGGGAGCGCAGCAGGTTATACAGCTGCGGATTGCCGGCGTAGGCGCGGCCATAAATCTGCGCCGCCTCGACCCGCGATTGCGCTTCGATATCGGCGGCTTTCACCGTGGCATCAGCCTGCACGATGCGCGCGTCGCGCTCGGCAGCGGAGCGAATCTGCGCCGCTTCACGCTTGCCCACGGCGGTGCGTTCGGTGGCGATGGTTTCACGCTCGGCGCGCATGCGGTCGACGGTGGCGGTGAGCGTCACGGACGGCAAGGTCAGGCGCTCAACGCCGACCTGCGCCACGCGCACGCCATAGGTAGTGAGCAATTGTTGATCAATCTGCTGGCGCAGTTGCGCCTCGAAATCGGCGATGCGCACTTGGCTGGCGTCGGTATTGATCAAGCTGGACAGGTCAAAGCTGGCCGCCGTGGTTTCCAGCGCCGAGCCGACGAAGGTGCGAATCTGCCGCGCCGCCTCGTCCGGCTGGTTCTGCACCGCGCGCATGAAACGCTGCACATTGTCGGCATCGCCCTGCACCTGCCACGCCACATAGGCCTGCACGATGATGCGCAAACCATCACGGGTGCCCACGTCCTGCAAACCGCTGGAGGTGGTGCGCAGGCGCAGGTCCACCGGGATCGCCGCCTCGAAAGGCGCCGGCCAGCGCCAGCCCAGGCCCGGTTCCAGCAGCACGCGCGACGGGTTGCCGAAACGCGTGATCACCGTGGCCTCGCCGGAACGCACTTGCACCAGGCTGGCGGCCGCAACCGCAAACAGCACCAGCAGCACCGCCCAGGCCATGCGCCGCCAAGGAAAAGGCCCGGAGGCGTGTTCATCACCGTGATGGTGATGAGAGTGGCCATGATGGTGATGACCATGATCGTGAGAATGAGCGCTCAACAGACAGACTCCTTATTGAACGGCTTTACGCGGCGTCGAGGGATCAGCCGGCAAGGTAAAAGAACGCAGATCGATCGTCGGCGCGCCATCGGCGCCCAGGCGGTGATCCAGAATAAGCAGCTTGGCGTGGGCCAGGCCTTGGCTGAGTTGGCCGAGGTACTGTTCCAGCACGAACGCCTGGCCTGCGGCGGCGTAGGCTTTTTGTTCGGCGGTAAAGCGCAGGTCCGCCGCCTGGGCGCCTGCATTCACCTCGCGCGCGGTGGCCACGGCCTGGTCGCGCGCGGTGCTGGCTTGCAGCAAGGCTTGGTTGGTCTGTTCGCTGGCCGCCCCGCGCTCGCGGGAGATCAGGGCCTGGGCGCCGATCTGTGCGGCCTGCACCGCGTGGTAGGCATTGGCTGCGCCTGCCGGTGGGTGAATGGCTTCCACCACCGTGGCGAGAATCTCCACGCCGGTGTCGAGCTTCTGCAGATCGGCCTGCACCGCGCGACCGATTTCGTCGGCCAAACGGGTGCGTTCTTCGCCGAGCAGTTCGTCGAGGGTGCGCGAGGCGAAGTCGTGGACGAGGATGCGGCTGGCGGTGCTGCGGATCAGCGTCGGCACGTCCGCACTGTTGTAAGTGGCGGCGAGCGCGGCCTGGTCGGTGAGGCCGATGCGGTAGACGAAACGCACGTCCATATTGACGATCTGGAAGCTCTGCTTGTCGCCGCTGCTGCTGGCGATGACCTGGGATTTGTCATTCACATGACTGGCGTCCCACAGGCGGTTGGCGATGGTCGGCGCCGGGCCTTCGGCAGCGGCCAGCTCAGGCGTGGCGGCTTCGCTGACGCTGGTGGCCAGCTCATGCACCACACCGTTCTCCACGTTCAACACGCGGCCCAATGGCCACGGCAAGCCTGCATGCAGGCCCGGCCCGAATACGTCCACGGGTTTGCCGAAGCGCTCATAAATCCCACGGCCTTGCAGCGGCACTTCATGCACGCCGGTCAGCGCCCAGCCTACAGCCAGGACCACCAGCAACACCGGCAGAAACGCGCGGCGCATGTAGGTAAACGCCCAGATCTGGCGCAGGTCGATGCCGAAGCGGTTGTGCAATTCATGCTGCAGCGCTTGCAAGGGTTGTGGCGGCCAGCGCAGCAACCCGGCGACGAAACTGTTTGCCATCAAGCGGGGTTCGACGCGCGGTTGGCGCGGGCTGAACAGCGACAGCACGGCCCGGAGCAAAAACTCCACGGCGACCAACCCCGGCAACAGGCCGATCAGCACCGCCACGCGCAATGGCCAAACCGATTGCGCGCCTGCGAACAGCAAGCAGATCGCGCTGACCACCAGGCACACAATCGCCACCCGGCTTAACTGCGCGAGCTGCGAGGCTTCCGGCCATTGCGCGGCGGTTTCCTGCGCCAGGCGGCGCTCGAACACCAGCAAACCAAACGCCAACGCCAAGGCCAGCGCGGCGCCGATACTTGCCGACTGCCCGACAGCCGCTGGCGGTAACGCGAGGTTCCAGAATTCGATGATGCTGATCAGCGCCAGCAACGACCAACCGCCCAGCCACAGCACCGGCGCGCCCACCTGCGCAATCAAACCGCTGCCGAAACGCCCCACCAGACGTGCATACCAGCCCGCGTCTTCGGCGGGCAGTTCGCTCACTGCAGCCGTTGGCTCTTCCAGCGCCTGGGCGCGCCAGTCAGCGACCCACCACGCCGACTGCACCCCGGCCACCAGCACCAGCAAAGCCGACGCGCAGTTGATCAGCACCACCGGCCAAATCGACAGCGGCGCAAACAACGCGACAAACAGCGCCAGCACCCAACCGGAAACGGCCAGGGCTGTCAGGCTGATGCCGGCTTGTCTTAATCGACGGGCATGGAACAGCCCTTGCTGAAAACGCGGCAGGCCTTCCACCGAAGCGCCGTCAGCTTCTAGATCCACTTGCATCCACTCAACGCCCACTTGTACACAATTCGTTACGATATAACACGCGGCGTGAAATTTTTGTTCGAAAACAGCGCAGACTCATGCGGGAGTGGGCTTGCCCGCGATAGCGTCCTGCCCGTTATCGATGCATAGACTGATACACCACTATCGCGGACAAGCCCGCTCCCACCGTTTGTACTTTCTTACATTTGGGATAGTGACTAAACCCCCAGAAACACGAGCCATCACTGGTGCAGGCCACGATTAATCGGCACACTCCGGACAGTTTTTCGCGGGTTCACGGACAAGGAAGCGCCATCCCCCATGATTTCCATCTATCAGCTCAAGCCGCGGTTTCAAAACCTGCTGCGCCCCCTCGTGCAGCGCCTCTACGACAATGGCACCACCGCCAACCAGATCACCGTGCTGGCGGGCGTCGTGTCGTTGCTGGTCGGCCTGCTGATCGCCAGCTTCGCTCAACACCTGTGGCTGTTTGCACTGATCCCGCTGTGGATGATCCTGCGCATGGCCCTCAATGCTATCGACGGCATGCTCGCGCGCGAATTCGGCCAGCAGTCGCGCCTGGGTGCCTACCTTAACGAACTGTGCGACGTGATCGCCGACAGCGCGCTGATCCTGCCGTTTGCGCTGATCCCCGGCGTGAGCCTGGCGCCGGTGCTGCTGGTGGCGCTGCTCGCCGTGTTCAGTGAGTACGCCGGTGTGCTCGGGCCGATGGTCGGTGCTTCGCGTCGTTATGACGGCCCGATGGGCAAGAGCGATCGCGCCTTTGTGCTCGGCGTGCTCGCCACCGGCGTGGCGCTGGGCTGGCTCGCTGCGGGCTGGGTCGACACGCTGATGTGGCTGGTCGCCGCGCTGCTCGCCTACACCTTGGTCAACCGCGTGCGCCAAGGCCTCAAAGAAGAACCTACCTCTCCGATTGCATAAGGATTTTTGCGATGCGCGAACAGCAAGAGCACACCTTCAGTACCTATGATGGCGTCGAGCTTTTCTACCGGCACTGGCCGGCCACTGCCTCGCTTGGCGATGAGCCGCGCAAGGCGATCCTGCTGTTCCATCGCGGCCATGAGCATTCCGGGCGCATTGCCCACTTGGTGGATGAGCTCGACCTGCCGCAGTTCGACTTTTTCGCCTGGGACGCCCGTGGCCACGGCCAATCCCCCGGCGCGCGCGGTGACAGCCCAAGCTTCGCCACCAGCGCCCGTGATGTGCAGACGTTCTGCGACCACATCGGCGCCACCTATGGCATTGAAGAAGAAAACGTCGCCGTCATCGCCCAAAGCGTCGGCGCGGTGATCGCCGCCACTTGGGTGCACGACTACGCGCCGAAAATCCGCGCCCTGGTGCTCGCCTCCCCGGCGTTCAAGGTAAAGCTCTACGTGCCCTTCGCCCGCCCGGGCCTGGCGCTGATGCGCAAGTTTCGCGGCAACTTCTTCGTCAACAGTTACGTCAAGGCCAAGTTCCTCAGCCATGACCCGCAGCGCGTGGCGTCCTACGACAGCGACCCGCTGATCACCAAGGCGATCTCGGTGAATGTGCTGCTCGGCCTGTACGAAGCTGCCGACCGGGTTGTTGCCGATGCCCAGGCAATCCAGGTGCCGACTCAACTGCTGGTCTCGGGCTCGGACTTTGTGGTGCACCGCAAACCCCAGCAACAGTTTTTCGACCGCCTCGGCAGCCTGAAAAAAGAACTGCACATCCTGCCCGGGTTCTTCCACGACACCCTCGGTGAACGCGACCGCGCCGTGGCCGTGAACAGCGCCAGGCGCTTTATCCTGCAAAACTTCGAACACCCGCTGGACCGCGCCGCGTTGCTCGACGCCGACAAGCTGGGCGCCACCTGTGCCGAATCCGAATCCCTCGCCGCCCCGCTGCCGCGCAATTCCTTGCGCGACCTGTACTGGCGCACGACCCGCGCCAGCATGGGCCTGGGCAAGAACCTCTCGGACGGGGTGAAATTGGGCTTCGACACCGGCTTCGACTCCGGCAGTACCCTGGACTACGTGTACCGCAACACGCCCACCGGCAAGGGCGGGCTGGGCCGGATGATCGACACCAACTACCTCAACTCCATAGGCTGGCGCGGTATTCGCCAGCGCAAGCTGAACGTCGAAGAGCTGCTGCGCCTGGCCATGGCCACGTTGCGTGCGGATGATCGCGAGGTGCGCATTGTCGATATTGCCGCCGGTCACGGCCGCTACATTCTCGAAGCCTTGCAGGGTGTTTCGCCGTTGCCGGAATCGATCCTGCTGCGCGACTACAGCGACATCAATGTGCGCGACGGTGGCGCGCTGATTCGCGAGAAAGGCCTGGGGGACATCGCGCAATTCGTCAAAGGCGACGCGTTCGATCGTGCCGACCTGGCGGCGCTGGACCCAAAGCCTACACTGGCGGTGGTGTCCGGCCTGTATGAATTGTTTGCCGATAACGCCATGGTCGGCGGTTCGCTGGCGGGCCTCGCCGAGGCGGTGGAGCCGGGCGGCTATCTGGTCTACACCGGCCAGCCGTGGCACCCGCAACTGGAACTGATTGCACGTGCGCTGACCAGCCATCGCCAGGGCCAGGCGTGGGTGATGCGCCGTCGCAGCCAGGCAGAAATGGACCAGTTAGTCGAGGCCGCGGGCTTTCGCAAGATCACCCAGCGTGTGGATGAGTGGGGCATTTTCACGGTGTCCCTGGCACAGAAGATCTGAACATGCGCGAACCCGGTCTACTGAAACCAGCCGTCCTCTGGCTGCTGTTGTTGGCGCCGCTGTTCTTCAGCACCTACGGCCTTGCCACCTGGGTCACCAGCCAGCGCAGCGACGTCGGTACGCTGGTGTTCGGCTGGGAAACCCACATGCCGTTCCTGGCCTGGACCATCGTGCCTTATTGGTCCATCGACCTGCTTTACGGCTTTTCCCTGCTGCTGCCCAACAGCCGCCATGAACTGAAACAACATGCGCTGCGCCTGCTGAGTGCACAGATGATCGCGGTGAGCTGCTTCCTGATTTGGCCGTTGCGCTTTACCTTCGAGCGGCCAGAGCTGGGTGGCGTGTTCGGTTGGCTGTTCGCCGTGCTGGCAGGCTTCGACAAGCCGTTCAACCAGGCCCCTTCGCTGCATATCGCGCTGTTGGTGATCCTGTGGGTCATGTACCAGCGGCATACCCAAGGTGTGTGGCGCTGGCTGGTGCACGGCTGGTTCGCATTGATCGGGATTTCGGTACTGACCACTTATCAACATCACTTTATTGACTTACCCACAGGCGCCCTCGCGGGTTGGCTATGCGTGTGGTTGTGGCCGATGGAGCACCCGAGCCCGCTGCTGAACGTGCGGCTGACGCAAGATACCCAGCGCTGGCGACTGGGCATGCGTTACGGCCTGGGCGCTCTGATCCTGGTGCTACTCGCCCTGGTACTGCGGGGTGGTTGGCTGTGGCTGCTATGGCCGGCGGTTTCATTGGGTTTGATCAAGGTGAGTTACTTCGTACTCGGTGCCGCCGGGTTTCAGAAACGCGCCGATGGCCGTCTGACGCCAGCGGCGCGCTGGCTGTACGCGCCTTACCTCGCTGCCGCGTGGCTCAACTCGCGCCTGTGGACACGTCAACACCCACAGCCCGACTTGGTTGTGGATAACATTTGGCTTGGGCGAATGCCCACGACGGATGAGCAAGGTGCTTTCAACGCCATCGTCGATCTCTGCGCCGAACTGCCAATTAATCCACAAGGGCGGGCCTACCAATCCATTCCCGTGCTGGACCTGATCGCGCCCACGCCAGACGAATGCCTGCGCGCCGCACAAGCCATCGAGCGTCTGCGCTCAAACGGCCCCGTGCTGGTGTGCTGCGCCCTCGGGTATTCGCGCAGCGCCACCGCCGTCGCCGCTTGGCTGCTGCACAGCGGGCGCGTCACCACCGTCGATGAAGCGCTGGCTATTATTCGTACAGCCCGGGCCCGTATGGTCCTGCATCCCGCTCACCGTGAAGCACTGGAGGGTTTAACCCATGCCCGCTGATATGGAACTCCAGGTCGTCGCCAGCCTGCTGCGCCGTGGCCGTTCGCTGGATCAGTTATCCACAGGCCTGACGGTACTCGGCATTTTATTCGGTTTGGCGCAACTGCTGATGGCCAGTATCTCGACCATCTGCCTGTTGCTGGCCCTGTGGATGATTATTCTCGGCCTGCTGCAAAAGTACTGGGCGCTGCGCGTGGCTTTCGATGCCGACCTGTTCGCGCTGCTGGCCCGCGACACCGACCGTACCGCGGACCTCGACGAAGCCCTGCAAACCCTCGGCCTGCAATCGGCCAAGCGCGCCGGCAGGCCCTGGACCGAACGCCGCCGTGGCGCGCTCAAACTGCTGCGCAAACAGGCCTGGTTGCTCGGTGCGCAGGCACTGCTGACCCTCGCCGTGATCCTCGCCAGCCCCTGGCTGCCTTTCGCCGGATAAGGAATCCCCATGTTCGAACCCGTGGTCGCCACCCTGATTACTTCGATGGCCCGCACCGTGACCGGTGCCCGCAGCCTGTGGCTGGGGTGCGCGCCGGTACCGGTGCAACGCATCTACTTCGCCAACCACAGCAGCCACGGCGACTTCGTGTTGCTGTGGGCGTCGTTGCCGCAAAACCTGCGCAAATTCACACGCCCAGTGGCCGGCAGCGATTACTGGAACAAAAGCGCCCTGCGCCGCTACATCATCAACCGCGTATTCAACGGCGTGTTGATCGACCGCGAGCGCAAAGACCCTGTGGATAACCCTTTGCAGCCGATGCTGGCGGCCTTGGAGGGCGGCGATTCGCTGATTATCTTCCCCGAAGGCACGCGCAACCTGGAAGACGGCTTGCTGCCGTTCAAAAGTGGGCTGTATCACTTGGCAAAAAGTTACCCACAGGCGGAGTTGATCCCGGTGTGGATCGCCAACCTCAACCGGGTCATGCCCAAGGGCCGCGTGCTACCGCTGCCGTTGCTGTGCACCACCAGCTTCGGCGCGCCGCTGCAGCTGGAAGACGACGAAGACAAAACCGCCTTTCTCGCCCGTACCCGCGACGCCTTGCTCGCCCTCGCCCCGGAGCACGTCTGACATGGATAGCCAAACCCTGATGTTGTTCGGCGGCATCGGCGCGATCCTGGTGCTCGCGTCGCTGATTGGCCTGATTCTCAAGCTGCGTACCCGTGGCACGCCGAATGCGGTGGTCGACAACCTCAACGCGCGCATCAATGCGTGGTGGGTGATGGTGGTGGTCATCGGCATCGCCTTCTGGCTCGGCACCGGCGCGGTGATCCTGCTGTTCTACGCGGTGTCCTTCTACGCCTTGCGCGAATTCCTCACGCTCACGCCCACCCGCCGTAGCGATTACCCGGCACTGGTGGCCGCGTTCTACCTGGCGTTGCCGCTGCAATACCTGTTGATCTATTCCGACTGGTACGGGCTGTTCTCGATCTTCATCCCGGTGTACGTGTTCCTGCTGCTGCCGATCCTGGCGTCGCTGGGCGGCGACAGCACGCACTTCCTGGAGCGCGCCTCGAAAGTGCAATGGGGCCTGATGATCGCGGTGTTCTGCGTGTCGTTCGTGCCCGCGCTGCTGACCCTCGACATCCCAGGCTACGAGGGCCGCAACCTGCTGCTGATCGCCTACCTGGTGATCGTGGTGCAACTGTCGGACGTGTTGCAGTACGTGTGCGGCAAGCTGTTCGGCAAACACAAGATCGCGCCCAACCTGTCGCCGTCGAAAACCGTCGAAGGCTTTGTCGGCGGGATTCTGCTGTCATCCCTGATCGGCGCGGCGCTGTGGTGGACCACGCCGTTCAACCCTTGGCAGTCGTTCCTGATCGCGCTGTTGATCAACCTGCTCGGGTTTGCCGGTGGCATCGTGATGTCGGCGATCAAGCGTGACCGGGGCGTGAAGGATTGGGGGCACATGATCGAAGGGCACGGCGGGATGCTGGATAGATTGGATTCAGTGTGTTTTGCGGCGCCGATTTTCTTTCATCTTGTTCGCTACTGGTGGACCTGAGCAAAGCCGCTTTCACGCCCAACGAAGATCGAAAGTGTGGGAGCTGGCTTGCCAGCTCCCACCGTTGTTTTGTGGTGGTTTGGGGTTGTCGTTAAGCGGGCAAATGCCCCAGCGGCAAAGCTCCTGGGGGTTTCACCGTCTGAATCGCAAAGTTACTGCGGATATCCCTCACACCGGGCAGCTTCAGCAGGCTGCCGGTGACAAACCGCTCATACCCGCGTAAATCCGGCACCACCACCTGCAAAAGAAAGTCCGACTCGCCCGAGACCAGGAATGCCGAAATAACCTCCGGCAACGCCGTCACCGCCTCGCGGAAGGCATTGGCCTCGGTGTCGTTATGGCGCTCCACCTTGACCCCGACAAACACCATCATCCCCAGCCCCACTTCATCGCGGTCCAGCGTGGCCTGGTAGCCGCGAATCACGCCGGCCTCTTCCAGCAGGCGAACGCGCCGCAAACAGGGTGATGCAGACAGCCCGATTTCATCAGCCAGTTGCACATTGCTCAGGCGACCATCGCGTTGCAGGGCTTCCAGAATCTTGCGGTCAAAGGCGTCGAGTTTAAGATTTGGCATAAATGAGTGGCCGTTTGTTTGACACGTGGCAGATAGTGCCAAGACTAGACGATTTCTCGGTTGATTACGCAACCACCTGCCCGACCCTTCACCTCTAGAATTAACCAACATTCAAGGGGGTGAAACATGGCTGAACTCTGGTTGTTTCTGGTGGCGCTTTCCGTGGCGTATCTATTGCCGGGGCCGGACATGATCTTGCTGCTGCAGACTGGCGCCCGTCAGGGCAAAGCGTTGGCGCTGACCACGGCCATTGGCTTGGGGCTGGCCCGGGCGTGCCATGTGGCGTTGGCCGGTATGGGCCTGGCGACACTGTTCAAAGTGGCACCGTGGACCTTCGACGTGGTGCGCCTGGGCGGTGCGGCCTATCTGTTGTGGCTGGGCGTGCAATGCCTGCGCGCCAATATGCTGCCCTCACTCGATACAACCCAAAGCACACCGATCGCCCATGCCTGGCGCGCAGCCTTTCAACGCGGCCTGCTGACAAACCTGCTCAACCCCAAGGCGCTGCTGTTCTGTTCGGTGCTGCTGCCGCAGTTCATCAACCCCCAGGCGGGCCCGGTGGCCGCACAATTTGCGTTGCTGGGGATGATCCTGGTGGCTGTCGGTTTCATGTTCGATAGCTGCTACGCCCTGGCCGGTGCGCGTATCGGCCGGTGGCTGGCGCGCAATCGCTCCGCGCAGCGTATGCAACAGTGGTTGTTCGGCAGCCTTTTGATTGGTTTTGCGGTACGCCTCACCTTTGTGCAGCACGCCTGAGCCGATCGCCGTATCCACGTCATCTTTTGTATCAAAGACGCGTGTAAGATACGTCGCACTTAGCCAGGGATGCTCACCATGTTCGATTCGTTAAAAGCGATCAGCCGCCGTATTGTCGGCGCGTTATTGACTGTGGTGAGGGCCGTCTTCGGCCAATGGCAGCCGCCGGTTTGGCTGCGCGCCATCGGCCACGGCCTGGCTAACCTGGGCCGCAAGGCCCGCGCCTATCCGCGCCAGGCGGGTGCCGGGGTGCTGGGCCTGGCGCTGCTGGCCGCCGCCGGGTTCTATGGCTGGCAGTGGTATTCCCACCTGCCGCAGCCGCACACCGTCGGCTATTCGCTGCACAAACCGAACCTGACCGATTACACCCAACCGCAGCCGGTTGTGGATAACTTGCAGGTGCGCTTCGCTGAATCCGTGGCCCCACTGGCGGCGATTGGCAAGCCGGTCAACGAAGGCATCTCCCTCAAACCCGAGGTGGCGGGCGCCTGGCGTTGGTCCGATGACCACACGTTGCTGTTCGTGCCGGAGAAAGACTGGCCCGTCGATGCCCATTACACCCTCGACCTTGCCAAGAAAAACCTGCTCGCCGACGGCGTGCTGCTCAGCCAGTACAGCAGCCAGTTTTCCACCCAGCCGTTCCGCGCCACCCTGGCGCAAAACGAGTTGTACCAGGACCCGTCCAACCCGACGCTGAAACAGCTGGTAGCGACCTTCCATTTTTCCCACCCGGTGGATGAAGACAACCTGCGCAAACGCGTGACAGTCACACTCGGCAAAGGCCTGGCATACCGCGACGCGCAGTTGCCCAACCGCCCGGAAATCACCTTCGACGATAAAAAACTCAATGCTTACGTGCGCTCGGCGGCCCTGGCCACGCCACTGGAAAGCACGCCGGTCAGCGCCAAGCTGGATGAAGGCATCAAGGCCCGCGATGGCGGCAACGCCAGTACCGCGCCGCTGGTGTCGGAAGTCACTGTGCCCGGCCGTTATCGCCTGACCTTCACCGGTGCCGAAGTGAGTTTTGTCGACAACGAACGCGGCGAACCGGAGCCGGTGCTGATGTTCAGCAGCTCCAGCGCCGTGGCCGATGACACCATCGCCGGCAAGGTCCAGGCCTGGATGCTGCCGGAAAAAGCCCAGGACGACACCCGCCCCTACAACAGCAACGACATCGACGACGCCCTGCTCGCCCGCAGCACCAAGGTCAGCTTGACCCACGTGCCCAGCGTCGAACCGCTGAACACCCTGCACGCCTTCAAGTTCAAGGCGCCGGCAGGTCGCGCGCTGTATGTGCGCGTTCCGGCCAACCTGGAAGCCATCGGTGGCTACCTGGCGAAAAACCCTACCGCCTCGCTGATCAGCATGCCGGCGTACCCGCGCACCTTGCAGTTCCTGTCTGACGGCGCCTTGCTCAGCCTCAATGGCGAAAAACGCCTGGGCTTCATGGCCCGTGGCGTCCCCGGTGCCCACGTGGAAATCGCGCGTCTGCTGCCCAACCAGTTGCAACATCTGGTGGACCAGAGCAGCGGCAGCTTTGCCCGGCCCAACTTCGGCAACGAATACTTCGACCGCATGGTTGAGCGCCAGTCGCTGGATATCCCGCTGTCGTCCAATGACCCGGCGAAAACCGTCTACGACAACGTCGACCTGAGCCACTACCTCACCGCCAACGGCGGCCGTCGCGGCATTTTCGTGCTCAAGCTCAGCCCACAGGATGAACCGGCCGAACGGACATTCGAGTACGACCGCACCAGCACCAGCGACCTGCGCTTTATCGTGGTGACCGACCTCGGCATCATCGCCAAGCGCTCCAGCGATGGCAGCCACGATGTGTACGTGCAGTCGATCGGCAACGGTTCGCCAGTGGCGGATGCGCAAGTCGATATCATTGGTCGCAACGGGTTGCCGGTGAGCAGTGGCCGTACCGATGCCGAAGGCCACGCGCATTTCGCCAAGCTGGATGAACTGCGCCGTGAGAAAACGCCGCTGATGTATGTGGTCACTCGCGGCAATGACCAATCCTTCCTGCCCATTGCCCGCCAGTCCCAGCAGTTGGATTTGTCGCGCTTTGATGTAGGTGGTCTGGAAGAAGACGGTGCGATTAATCGCCTCAGTGCCTACCTGTTTACCGATCGCGGCCTGTACCGCCCCGGCGAAACCGCGCACTTGGGCATGATCGTGCGCAGCGGCAACTGGCAAGGCGCCTTGCAAGGCTTGCCAGTGGAGCTGCAGATCACCGACCCGCGTGGCCTGGAGGTGATTCGCCAGCCGCTGAAACTCTCCACCAGCGGTTTTGAAACCTTTGATTTCCCCAGCAGCGAAGTCTCGCCAGCGGGCGATTACACCGCGACCTTGCAGTTGATTGGCCAGAAAAACACCCGCACCGACCTGGGCAGCGTGAGTTTCAAGGTCCGCGACTTCGAGCCGGACCGCATGAAGGTCAGCCTCAGCCTGCACGACACGCCGGTGCAGGGCTGGATTCCACCCGACCAAGTGGTGGCCAAGGTCACCGCGATGCACCTGTTCGGCGCCCCGGCATCTGGCCGTCGCGTCACCGCGAAGATGTCCCTGAGCCCGACGCTGGCGGCATTTGACCGTTACCCCGATTACCGTTTCCGGCTCAACGATTCCCTGGAAGACGCCAGCACCGAAGACCTCGCCGAAACCACCGTCGACGACAATGGCCAGGCCGTGCTCGACCTCAACCTGCAACGCTTCGCCAACAGCACCTATCGCTTGCAAGTGATGACTCAGGTGTTCGAGGCCGAAGGCGGTCGCAACGTCGCCGCGCAAAGTGCCTTGCTGGTGTCGTCCGCGCCTTACCTGGTGGGTGTGAAAAGTCAGGATTCGCTGTCGTACGTCGCCAAGGACGCCCCGCGTCAGGTGCAATGGCTGGCCGTCGCGCCGGACCTCACGCCGCTGGCGGTGGATGGCCTGACCAGCGAAGTGGTCGAGCACCGCTACGTGTCGGTGCTGGTGAAACAGTCCAACGGCACCTTCAAGTACGAGTCGCGCATCAAGAACATCAGCCAACCGGCCTCGCCATTGGTGATGACCAAGGAAGGCGCCAAGCAGACCTTGAACACTGGCACGCCGGGTGATTTCACCCTGCAAATCAAGGACGCCAACGGCAACCTGCTCAACCAGATCGACTACAGCGTGGCCGGGCGTGGCAACACCTCGCGCTCCCTGGAGCGCAACGCCGAGCTGCAACTGCGCCTGGATAAACGCAGTTACGCCACCGGTGACGAGATTGCGATCAGCATCCGCGCGCCGTACACGGGCGCCGGCTTGATTACCATCGAGCGCGACAAGGTCTACACCCAGCAGTGGTTCAAGGCCGACAGCACCAACAGCGTGCAACATATTCGCGTGCCGGCGGGGCTTGAGGGCAATGCCTACGTCAACGTGCAGTTTGTGCGCGACATGGGTTCGGCCGAGGTGTACATGAGCCCGCTGTCCTATGGCGTGGTGCCGTTCAGCATCAACCTGGATGCACGGCGCATGGCGCTGAAAGTCGAGGGCCCGGAGAAGATCGAGCCGGGGCAGACACTGGACATCAAGGTCACCGCTGACCGCCCGGGCCGCGCAGTGGTGTATGCGGTGGACGAAGGCATCCTGCAAGTGGCGCGCTACCAGACGCCGGACCCGTTGGGCTTCTTCTTCCAGAAACGCGCGTTGGAGGTCGGCACCAGTCAGATTCTTGACCTGATCCTGCCGGAATTCAGCCGCCTGCTCAGTGGGGCCGCGCCCGGTGGCGATACGGAAGGCGCCCTGGCCAATCACCTGAATCCGTTCAAGCGTAAACACCAGCCGCCGGTGGCCTGGTGGTCCGGGTTGGTGGACTTGCCGGCCGGTGAAACCGTGCTGCATTACCAGGTTCCAGACAGCTTCAATGGCAAGTTGCACCTGTTTGCGGTGGCGGTGGATGCCGACAGCGTCGGCGTCAGCGAGGCCAACACCGATGTGCGCGGGCCAATCGTGATCACACCGAACGTGCCGGCCTTTGTGGCGCCGGGGGATGTGTTCAACGTGAGTGCCGGCGTGTTCAGCAACCTCGACGCTGCGGCAGACGTGAAGTTCGAGCTGCAAACCAGCGATGGCCTGAACGTGCAGGGCGACAAGGGCAGCACCTTGTCACTGCAACCGCGCAAGGAAGGCACCGCCGAGTTCAAGATCAAGGTCGGTGAAACCCTCGGCTCGGCGGACCTGCGCTTTGTCGCGATTTTGCCCAATGGCAAACGCATTCAGGTGGCGGAAACCACTTCGATCCGCCCTCTGAGTGAACATCGCGTGGCCTTGAGCCTGGGCCGCTTCGACAGCGCCAGCAAAGAGCTCAAGCCCACCCGCGAACTGTTCAGCCAGCTGCGCGACGTGCAACTGGGTGTGGCTGCCTCGCCGCTGGTGTGGGCCAACGGCCTCAAACATTACCTGGATGACTACGGCTATGCCTGCACCGAGCAATTGGTGTCCAAGGCCATGCCGGCGTTGATCTGGGGCGGTAATGCGCCAGAGGCCGAACAAGCCTTCGGCAGCGCGGTGCGCATGTTGCGCCAACGTCAGAACCAGGCCGGCGGCTTCGGTTTGTGGGTGGCCAACCCGGACGTGGCGCCGTACGCGAGCCTGTACGCCACGGACTTCCTGATCGAAGCCAAGGAGCGCGGGTTGCCGGTGCCGGAAGACCTGTTGGTGCGCGCCAATACCTATCTCACAGAGTTGGCCAATGGCCCGAGCGAAGGCCTGTCGGAACTGCGCAACCGCGCCTACGCCAGTTACCTGCTGAGCCGTCAGGGCATTCTGGTGAGCGGCGCCTTGAGCGACATTCGCGAGCGCTACGAGAGCTACTTCAAAGACACCTGGCAGAACGACCTCGGCGCTGCTTACCTGGCGGCCAGCTACAAGTTGCTCAAGCAGGATCGCCAGGCCGACACGCTGTTCCGCAAGGTGCCATGGCGTTCGCTTGTGGATAAGTGGGACAGCGACGGCCTGTATTACGACCCGCTGGTGCACGATGCCGAACACCTGCACCTGTTGGCACGCCACTTCCCTGAGTTGCTGGACGATGTGCCAACGGCGCTGCTGGATAAACTCGGCAAGCGTCTCAACGAGCAGCGCTACAACTCCTTATCGGCGGCGCTGTTGCTGCGCGCCCTGGACAACTATGGCCAGCGTGCACAGAGCGACATGACCCTCAAGGCCACCGCCTGGCTGGGCGACAAACAACAGCAATTGCTGGAGATGGCCGGTCAGCCACCGCGCGCCGCCGTGCCATCTGCCACGCAGAAGCTGGTAATGGAGAAAACCGACGGCCCGGCCGCGTTCTACATGCTCAGCGAAGCCGGTTTCGACAAGGGCGCCAAGCTCAAGCCGATCAACAACGGCCTGGAAATCATCCACGAATACCTCGACCTTAAAGGCGAGCCGGTCACCAAGGTAGCCGTGGGTGATGAGTTCCTGGTGCGCCTGCGCCTGCGCGCCACTGACCGTGACCAGGTGCAGCAAGTGGCCGTGGTCGACCTGCTGCCAGGGGGCGTCGAGCCTGTGTATAACTTGCCGCCGGAGCCGGAAGCCGCCAGCACCGAGGAAAGTGAAGGCGATGATTCCGAGTACGTGGAAACCAGCGAAGACAGTGAAGAGGCCGACACTTGGCAAGCACCGATCGGCGAAACCGAGCTGAGCAACTGGCAGCCGGACTACGTCGACGTGCGCGATGATCGCGTGGTGTTGTACGGCACCGCGCTGCGCGATGTAGGCACTTTCGTCTACCGCGTGCGCGCTACCAACGCAGGGACGTTCAATACGCCACCGGCCTACGCCGAAGGCATGTACGAAACCACCCTGCAAGGGCGCGGCAAAGTAGGCCAGCTTGAAATTACCAAGCCTTAAACGCCTGACGCCGCTGCTCGCAGCGGCGGTACTGCTGGCGGGGTTGCGGCTATGGCCGCACGCCCCGCTGGAACAGGCCGTGACCTCATCACGGGTGGTGTTGGCCGACGACGGCGCGCTGCTGCGCATGACCTTGGCGGATGACGGGCAATACCGTTTATGGCTGCCGCTGGAGCGCATGTCGCCGTCCTTGGTCGAGGCCTTGCTGCTCAAGGAAGACCGCAATTTCTACTGGCACCCGGGGATCAACCCCCCGGCGTTGCTGCGTGCGGCCATGGCCACCTACAGCGGCGGCCAGCGCCAGGGCGGCTCGACCTTGAGCATGCAACTGGCACGGCGCCTGTGGGACCTGAACACTCGCCAAGTGCCGGGCAAGTTGCAGCAGATGGCGTTGGCCCTGTGGCTGGAAGCGCGCTACAGCAAGCACGACATCCTTGAGGCTTACCTGAACTTGGCGCCCATGGGCGGCAATATCGAAGGTGCCGAGGCGGCCAGTCGTATCTATTTCGGCAAGTCGGCGGCGCAGTTGTCCTTGTCCGAATCCTTGGCGCTCGCCGTGATTCCTCAGCAACCGGGGCGGCGCGCACGCTTCGGGCCGTCGTTGCAACAGGCGCGGCTGCGCTTGATGGCGGACTGGCGCGAAACTTATCCACAGGACCCGCGTAACGACAGTTTGCTCGACTTGCCGCTCGAAGCCCGAAACCGCCAGCAGATCCCGTTCCTGGCGCCGCATTTGAGCGAACAATTGCTGGCGTCATTGCCTGGCAATGAGCTGAACAGCACTCTTAACCTGCCGCTGCAACAATTGCTCGAACGCTTGATCACCGGCTTTATTGCCGAACGCCGCAGCACGGGTGTGGAAAACGCCACGGCGATCCTCGTCGACAGCCGCGACCAGAGCGTCAAGGCGCTGGTGGGGTCGGCGGATTACTTATCCACAGGCATTCACGGCCAGGTCAACGGCGTGCTGTCGCGGCGCTCGCCCGGCTCGACACTCAAGCCGTTTTTGTATGGGCTGGCGCTGGACCAAGGGGTGATCCACCCCATGAGCATCCTCAAAGATCTGCCGACTAACTTCGGTTACTTCCAGCCGGAAAACTTCGACGGCAGCTTTGTCGGGCCACTGACGGCCAGGGACGCGTTGATCCGTAGCCGCAATATCCCGGCGGTGTGGCTGGCCAGCCAGGTGAAGTCGCCCTCCTTGTATGGCCTGTTGCAACGCGCCGGCGTCAAAGGCCTGCGCGACGAAAGCCATTACGGCTTGGCGCTGGCCCTCGGCGGCGGTGAGATGACGCCGGAGGAACTGGCGCGGCTGTACGTGATGCTCGCCGGTGACGGGCATTTGCGACCGCTGCGTTATGTGCAGGAACAGCCTCAATCCACCGGGGCGCCATTGCTCACGCCCCAGGCCGCGTTCATGGTGCGCGACATGCTGCGCCGCAACCCGCGCCCCGACGGTTTGCCCGGCCGCCATTGGCGCACCGCGTGGAAAACCGGCACCTCGTGGGGGTTTCACGATGCCTGGAGCGCCGGCCTGGTCGGCCCCTACGTGCTGGTGGTGTGGGTGGGCAACTTCGACGGGCGGCCAAACCCTGCGTTTATCGGCGCCAAGACTGCTGCGCCGCTGTTTTTCCGCATCGCCGACGCCCTGCCCCTGGCGTTGCCCAACGTGGTGATCAAACCCGACAAGCCGCCCGCCGGGCTGGTGCGCATCGACGTGTGCGCCGCCTCCGGCGAGTTGCCCAACCGCTGGTGCCCGCAAACCCGCAAGACCTGGTACATCCCCGGCGTGTCGCCGATTCGCGTGTCCAACCTGCACCGCCCGGTGCTGATCGACACCCGCACCGGCAAGGCGGCGTGCCCGCCGTTCGAGGCGCAATACACCCGCGAAGAAGTCTTCGAATTCTGGCCCAGTGACGTGCAGCGCCTGTACCGCGCCGCCGGCCTGCCGCGACGCACGCCGCCCAATGTGATGAAAAACTGCCAACCCAACCGCATCGGCGACCAGAGCGAAGCGCCGCAGATCCGCTCGCCGTTGACCCAGGTGAGTTATCAGTTGCGCCTGTCCCAACCACAGGAAAGCATCCCGCTGAACGCCAACGCGGCCAGCGATGCGGTGACGCTGTATTGGTTTGCCGACCAGACCCTGATCGGCCAGGGCCCGCCGCAAACCACGTTGAACTGGCGGCCGGGCAAGTCGGGGAACTATCGATTGCGGGTCAGCGATGACCAGGGACGCAGCGCCAGCCGTGGGCTGAAAGTGGAGTTTGTGCCCTGATCAGGCGTCTTCGTCGCCGAAACCGGCCTTATCCGCATTCTTGGTGAAGTGCTTGTAAGCCACGCCCAACTTGCGCTGTTCGAAAATCGAAAACACCAGGGTGCCCAGCAGAATCATCATCCACACCAGGAACACCTTCAGCGTGTCCACTTGGGCAACCACCAGCAGCAATGTCACCACGCCACCAATGACCATGCCCAAACCGGTCCAGGCTCCCAGCACTCGGCCTACCGCCAGGCGCATCCCCGCAGGCATGACCAGGCGCAGAGCGATCAACACCACCAGCATCGTCAGCAGAAAACCAAACGCGGCCATAAACGGAATCGGGAAACCACCTTCACGGTACAGCCAGGCCAGAAACCGATACACCGGGCCCCATTCGGCCATTTGCGAGTAGGTGTCGGGGCCGGGCAAACGCAGTTGGGCAAAGTGTGCGGGGGTCATGGCCATGATGCCAGCGCCCAGCAGGCCCACCACCACCGCGTAAAACCCGCCGACACGCCACAGCGGCGCCAGCACGCGGCGGCCTTCGACGTCCTTTGTCCGCGCCACGCCGAACACCGCGTCACGCTGGTTACCTTGGGCAATCACGGTTTTGCCGTCACGCTCGCAGGCATTGCCGATCAGCATCACGTCCATGTCCTGGGTCAGCAGCATTTCACCCTGGCGACGGTAGGTGCTGATCCGGTCATGTGACACCGGCGACTGTTTACCGAACAGGTCGATGCCGGCGGCGATCACATTGATCTCACCACTGGCGTCCTGCAGGCGAAAGTCATGACAGCGCGCTTCGGCGGACACCTGGCTCCAGCTCCATTCGCCGTCCTTGTCCTTCCTGCCCTCCTCGACGATCCAGACAAAGCCTGCGCAGGGCTTGCCATCCACCGGGGAAATCAGCGGCGTGTCGACCATCACCTTGCCGCGCACTTCCACCAGGCCCATGGCCACCGAGCGAATCTGACTGGTGGCCAGGCGCTGTTCGGTGCGATAGAAATTGGGGCCGAAACTGACCAGCAGGCCAAAGAGGATGCCCACCGGGAAAAACAGGCCCATCAAGGCTTTCGGGGCATACACCATCAAGCTGATAAACCCGGCGAGAAACACCAGCGCCAGCAGGATTTTCCACAGCGGCTTTTTCGCCACCTCGCCAACCTGGGTGGTTTTCATGCCCCCGGCACCTCAAGCTTGACGCCCTCGTAGCGGGTTTCTTCGGCGCTGATCGCCAACAGCGGAATGCGCTGATAGCTGAGCATCCGTGCGAAGAACAGGTCGGGGAAAATTGCGATGGCAATGTTGTAGAGGTTGACCGACTCGTTGAAGAACTCCCGACGGTCCGCAATGCGCTCCTCCACCGCGGAAATTGCCTGCTGCAACTCGACCATGGTGCCGCCGGAAATCAGCGCCGGGTAACCCTCCGCCACCGCCATCACCGACTTCAGTGCCGCGGCCATTTGGTTGGAGGCATCGACCTTGTCGTTGAGGCTCCCGGCCTTCAGATAACGCTCGCGCGCATCGCTCAAGCGTGTGAACAGCGCGTGCTCGTGGTTCATGGCGGTTTGCACCACGCGCATCAGGTCGGGGATCTGGTCGGCGCGTTGCTTGAGCAGCACGTCGATGTTGGCGAAGGCTTTATCCACATCATTACGCCGCATCACCAGGCCGTTGTAGACCCCCACCAGCCAGCCGACCAGGCCGACAACGATGATCAACACGACGATACCGGCGATAAGCAGTTCTATGTTCATGGTGAAGGCATTCCCTGGCTGAGTTATCCACAGGGAGGCATTCTAGGGGTAAAGCAGGATGATGCGCCCGGACTTAGCGCACAGAACCGACAAGCGCCACGCTCAAGCCCAGAAACGTCTGTGCAGATCAGGAAAAATCAGCTGTGCAAACCAGACAGGCAGGCCTGGGAAAATTGAGCGCGATTTTGCTGATGGCACTTCGACCACCCCCATATCAATGAGTTTTCTAAGTTGCTCACTGGCCACCCGGTCATGCAGTCCGGAAAACGTTTTGAAGTCGGCTCGAAGAATTTCGCCTTGTGTCAGCAAGATGTGAATAGCTTTGGCCATCTCCTGTTTCACGCCGGACTCGGTGAATCTTGGCTCAAGCCCGATCACCCGCTCCAGCCGATGGCGCAGGGTAACAAGGTCCATGGCGTGCTCCACGTACTCCATCTGATCGATGCAAACCTGCAGCATGAACTCCACAAAACCGAACAAGCCCGCCTGGGTGAGTTGACCTCGACCATCCAGATCGCCCTGACGAACTCGATCTGCCGCGCGCAACTGGCCATAGTACTCGTCCTGCTTACGCGCCAAGCCTCTGGACAAAGACCATAGAGGGGAGGCAAGACCAAGCCGCATCAGTTGCAGATGAGTCATCATCCGCACAACACGGCCATTACCATCTTCAAAGGGGTGCACGAACGCTAGGCGATGATGGTAGGCCAGCGAACTGAGGATTCGCAGGGTCAGATCAGGCTGTTTGCCGTACACCCCTTGAAGCCGAGTGAGCATGGGGGTGACGGACTCCCAGGCTGGCGCAGCGTGGTCACCTACCAGAACGTTACGCTGCGTGACGTCACGCAATTGGCCCGGTACCCGTAAGCGCCCGTCACTCAAGCGCAACTCCTCATCACTCGCCCCGCCGAAAAGGCGGCCATGAACTACAGACACCAGTTCAGGCGCAAAGAATAGAGCCCAAGGGGCTTCGATGGACTGGGGGCGTCGTAATGCCCGCTCTAACAATTCCTGTACGCCAATGTGGCTTTCGGCCAGGGCTCGCAGCTCTTTCGGGTCACGCCTGGGCACCCGGGCAGACAACGTAGCGGGCTCAGTGAACTGGCCTTCGATCAGATTGCTGTAATAGCTGTTGGTGATCCGCATAAGTCCACCGATGCGGCTGGCTGTCTGCTTGGGTAGCAGCCCCGTCAGCTTTCCTGCACGAAAACCGAGGGACTCTGCGGTACGTACAATTGACGCAGGAAAACCCGGAGACGGCCAAACAGGTTCAAGCCAGTGGTTTCCAGAGATAAATTCCTGCGCCATAACCGCTACCTTTTTCCGATTTATTTTCCGACTTTATTTTTACTGATGCTCAATATTAGCTGGGAGAATCGCCTAGTTAACATAATTTTTTCACGTTGATTTTTCCGATTTATATTCCGGTCTACCTTTCCTACTTTTTAACTTCGGAAAAATCCGCAATTGATGTCATCCGCATCACCTCATTACGGTTCACCTTGCCCAACGCATTACGCGGGATTACATCGCTCAGCACGATCCGCCGTGGCAACTTGAACGGCGCCAGGCGTGAGCTCAGCCACGCGAGGATCGCATCTGCCGAGGTGCCGGCCGCGTCGGGTGCGAGCTTGACCAACACCACCACCCGCTGGCCCGCTTCGCAATCCGGCGCGCCCGCCACGGCGGCATCTGCGACGGCCGGGTGCAGGATGAGTTGGTTTTCCACTTCCACCGGGGAAATTTTGTCGGTGAAGCTGACGATCTGATCCTTGCAGCGCCCGACAAACCGGTACTCGCCATTCGGCTCCTGCACCATCAGGTCGCCGGAGGAAAACCAGCCTTCGCGGCTATGGCTGATGATGTCGCCGGGGCCGGTCCAGTAGCCGAGGCTCAGGTTCGGGCCGCGCATCTGCAATTCGCCGACTTCGCCCGGGGACAGTTCTGCACCGTCGGCATCCACCAGGCGCGCACGCCCAGGGACGGCGGTCAGGGTGTCCCAGGCCGACCCAAACGCCATGCTGCCCAGGCATTCCGTCAGGCCGTAGGTATTGTTCAAGCGCACGTCGAGGGTGCTTTGGAAGGTGTCGGCAATCGTCGGCCGGCACGCGTCCCCGCCAATCCCGCAGACCCGCAGCGAGCTCAGGTCACGCGGGCGTTTGCGCTGCGCGTCCACCAGTGGCGGGCAGATGAACGGCGCGACAAACAGCATGGTGCCGCCTTCTTGCTCAATGGCATCAAGGAGCTTGTCGGCATCGAAGCGGCTGAACATGACTTCCTGGCAGCCTTTGATGATCGTCGCCAGCAGCACGAACGAACCGGAGACATGGGCCACCGGCGTGCTGCCGATGGTGCAGGCGTCCAAGTCCAGCTTCCACGCACTCAAGGCACCGGCAACGTGGGAAATTGAGCGCTGGTTGTAGGCCACCAGTTTCGGCATGCCCGTGGTGCCGGACGTCGCCAGCAGCAGGCAGGTGGAATCGATATCGACAGGCACCACCGCCGTCTGGCGGCTGCCCTCGCCCAATAGCGTGTGCCAGTTGGCGCTGGTAAACGTGCGCGTACGCTCCAGCACGTCGGCCTCCATCTGCGAGACCACGGCCTGCAGATCCGCCTCGTGGACAAACAACTTCGGTCGCAGCCAGCCTACAAACTCGTCCAGCTCACGGGCGGTGAATTCAGTTTTGAGCGGCACCATGATTGCCCCGCTCATCATCGTGGCGAACAAAAACACCGCGTACAGCGGCGAGGTTCGCACCAGCATGACGATGCGATCACCCGGCTCTACGCCCGCCCGCTTGAGCCCATTGCTCAGGCGCACCACTTCACACGCGAGGCGGTGATAGGACCAGACGTCACCGTCGGCAATCAGGGCAATGGCGTTAGGCCGTTCAGCGGCGTGGTGGAACAGCGCATGCAGGGGCGTCTGCGAGGGGGATGGGGCTTCAGCGGGGTCGAAACAGGTCAGCATGATCGTCTTCCAGGGGGCTAGAACCAATCGCGCCTTAGCGCGTTCTCCCTGAGGGAACACCTGGAAGTACGGGTTTATTTCGTGAAGCTTCGTTTACACAGCGACTTCGTTCAAAAAGCTGTAATCGACGTAGCCTTCGCCACGGCCGCCGTAGAAGGTGTTGCGATCGTAGTCATTGAGTGGCGCACCGCTGCGCAGGCGCTCAGGCAGGTCGGGGTTGGAGATGAAGAGCCGTCCGAACGCTACCAGGTCCGCATCACCCGCTGCGATGATCTCTTCGGCGGTTTCCCGGGAGAATCCGCCAGCGGCCACGATCGGCCCTTTGAAGATCCCGCGCAGACTCTTGGAGGCCACCGCGGGCACATTCACCTCGGCGTCGTCGGCGCCGCGAATGCGCGGTTCGATGACGTGCAGGTAGGCCAGGCCGAAGCGGTTGAGCGCCTGCGCCAGGTAGCCGAAGGTCGCCGCCGGGTTGCTGTCCGACATGGTGCCGAACTGGCCACTGGGCGAGATTCGCACCGCCACGCGATCACCGCCCCACACCGAAACCAGTGCCTCGACGACCTCCAGCATGAACCGGGCGCGGTTCTCTACAGGGCCGCCGTAAGCGTCGTCGCGATGGTTGGTGCCGTCTTGCAGGAACTGGTCCGGCAGGTAACCGTTGGCACCATGCAGCTCTACGCCGTCGAAGCCGGCAGCCTTGGCGCGCTCAGCCCCGCGACGGAATTCTTCAATGACGCCGGGGATCTCCTCGATCCCGAGCGCGCGCGGCACGACCTGATCAGCCTCGGCAATACCGTCGCCATCGCGAATAACGGATTTCTCTTCACCGCGGATCGCCGAAGGAGCGACGGGTTGTGCGCCATCCAGGTTGCCCGGATGGGCCTGACGGCCGCCGTGCCAGATCTGCAGGTAAATGCTCGCGCCCTTGGCATGCACGGCGTCGGTTACACGCTTCCAGCCAGCCACCTGCGCGTCGGTGTAGATACCGGGTGCGAGGGCATAAGCGATGCCCATGGGTGACACGCTGGTGGCCTCGGAGATCAACAGAGCGTCCTTCGAGGCGCGCTGCGTGTAGTACTCGACCATCAAGTCACCCGGTACGTCGCCCGCGTCGGTTCGCAAGCGCGTGAGCGGGGCCAGGACGACGCGGTGCGCCAGGTTGAGGGTGCCAACACGGGTTGGGCTAAAGAGTTTGGTCATGATGGGTTCCGTCTGCTTGAGTGGGTGCGGTGTCTAGACTTGGGCAATGCCGCCGTCGACGAAGAGGTCGATGCCGGCCACAAAGCTGCTGTCTTCAGAGGCGAGGAACAGGGCGACCGAGGCGACTTCTTCCGGCCGGCCAAGCCGACCGAGCGGGGTTGCCTGGGCGTATTGGCTGCGCAACGCTGCGGCCTCCTCGGGGGTGGAGACCTGGCTTTCCATGATCGGCGTGTCGATCGCGCCGGGGCTGATGGTGTTGACGCGGATGCCCCGATCCTTCAGTTCCATCGTCCACGTGCGGGCGAACGAGCGGACGGCGGCCTTGCTGGCGCTGTAGGTGCCGTAGCCAGGAAACCCTTTAACCCCGGCAATCGAACCGGTGAGGATGACGCAGGCGCCATCGCGCATGAGCGGCAACGCCTTTTGCACGGTGAGGGCAAGGCCACGCACATTCACATCGAAGGTCTTGTCGAAATGCTCGATGGAGAATTCATCAAGCGGACGAAGTTCCACCAGCCCTGCGTTGGCGAAAAGCACATCGAGCTTGCCCTTCGCCTGCTCGACGGTCGCATAAAGCCTATCGAGGTCGAGCGGCTCGCAGGCGTCGCCCTGGACCGCAGTGATATCGCCGCCAATCAAGGCGACGGCTTCGTCCAGCGCCGACTGGCGGCGACCGAAAATGAAGACGCTGGCGCCTTCGTCCACGAAACGCTTCGCCGTGGCCAGCCCAATGCCGCTGTTACCGCCTGTGACGACGGCAACTTTGCCTTTGAGTCTCAGGGTCATGATGTGCTCCACCCGTTGAATGCCCGTGGGTTACGGACCAAGGACTCAAAGGTAATGGGCGGATTACATGCCTTATAGAGGGTATCCAGGCATTTAGGTTATTCCAGATGGGAATTACCGTTGCATTGAAGGAGGGTCATTATTGCTGTCGGGATGCCGCGACCATCCGCGATTCCACGAACGCAACAAAAGCCCGGGCCTTGGCGCTCGCCTGGCGACCGGTCGGGAATACCGCCCACAGGTCGATGGGCGGCAAGGTCCAGTCTTGCAGAACGGTCATCACCGTTCCCGCCCGCAATTCAGGCACGAACATCCACTCGGAAGAAACTGTAAGGCCAAGCCCAGCCAAAACGGCTTCGCGGATGCCTTCGGCAGCAGTGATGCGCAGGCGACCGCGAAGGGTCACTGCGGTGTTCGCCGTGCCTTGTTGGAACGTCCACACTGCCCCGCCACCTCGCTGGTCGTAGACAATGGCCTGATGTGAAACCAGGTCAGCGGGGGTCAGGGGTTCCCCGGCCCTCTCAAAATAGGCCGGAGTGCCGAGCACCAGGCGGCGGCCCTGCGCGATCTTCCTGGCCGTCAACCCGGAGTCGACCAAATCGCCCATTCTCAGCGCAACGTCAATGCCGGCTTCGATAAGGTCGACGTTGCGGTCGTCCAGCACCACCTCAACATCGAGCAACGGGTGCTCCGCCAGGAATTGCCCCAGGTAAGGCACGATGTGCAGCCTCGCGAAGGTCACGGCGGCGCAAATCCGCAAACGCCCGGATAACGTAACCCCGGCCCCGCGAGCAGCACTGTCTGCCTCGTCAGCCTCTTCAATCGAACGTCTGGCGTGTTCGTAGAAGTGTTGCCCGGCTTCTGTAGGTGTCAGGCCGTGAGTGGAGCGCAGGAGCAGCCGCACGCCCAGCCGCTCTTCGAGCTGGGCGATGGACTTTGAAATGGCTGGCTGACCCACATGAAGCTGTCGTGCCGCGCCAGAGAACGAGCCAGTCTCTATGACCCGGACTAAAGCTTCCATGGCAGTGGTTAACAACAACATAGTTTGACACAGCACCTCGCGTAAATCGGGGTCTGTACAACGACTCGGGGTAGAGACAACAGCAATATAGACTGACACAGATGGACTGAACTTCAAATACAGGGTCCGGCTTTTCACAACATAGTTTGACACGAACAGTTAATGTAAGCAGTCATGAAGGGGGATCGCATAAGCTGAGGCCTTCAACACAAGCTCAATGCGATGTTTAAGTCTGTGCTCACCCTACGGCCGGCGCCAATAAGCACATAAACCGTATTTTTCGTCTCAAATAAGCACGCGTGAGTGAAGGAAACCCCCAACGTTGTTCTGACCCAATCGCCAGGTTGGAAGCGGCCTCTGCTGTCTTGGATAACGGTTAAAGCGTAAACCAGAGCAGGGATTAGCTCTCTATCGGCGATCGCTTGCCGCTGAGACGTTGTAACGTCGAGATCTAATATCGCCCATTCAGAAACAAGACAATAGGCACGGAAAGGAAAATGCAGATTGGCGAGTGCCACAGCATCTGAATTGGCGAGTTGGCACCCGCCTATTTCCTCACCTGCGGAAAGCACTGAGATAAAATCATCCAAATTCATCCGTTCCTCCAGTCGATCAATACACCGACTCGAACGAGAATCATCAATCAGCATAGCTCCAAGTGAACCGCCCGGTTTCAATGCCGACGAATAGCAGCAACGTCATCTCACCCTTGACCTTTACACTCCCTCTACCTCAATGAATGGGATGATTTCTTTAGGTGGCGTCACCGCACAAAGCGGTTTGCGCCAGTAGCCCACGCTATGCCACTGGCTGTGCTTGTACCCAACTTCGGGGTAGGTGCCGATGTGGGTAAATCCGAGCGCTTCATGGATACCTATGCTTCCTGCGTTATGTAAGGCAATGCCGGCATAGGCTGCATGAAACCCCTGTTTTTCGAGGAGCGGTAGAAGTCGCTGATAAAGCGCACGACCAAGTCCTTTTCTGTGTACCGCAGGGTCGATATAGACGGTGACGTCTACCGACCAGCGATAAGCTTCCCTGGCTCGATGCTGACCTGCGTAAGCGTATCCAACGACCTTGCCTTCTACCTCTGCGACCAGAAAGGGATATATCGGCACTGTTGCGGCTATTCGTGCTGCCATCTCATCAACCGTCGGTGGTATCAACTCGAACGAGATGACTGTGTCCAAAACCATTGGCGCATAGATGGCCTGGACGGCAGATGCGTCATCAGATGTCGCAACCCTCACTTTGTAGTTCATGTCTTTCTTTGCTGCCCCGTAAAGAATCGTGTTTGAAGGGCTGCCACTTGCCGGGTTTTCAGCCCTTTAGAATGTCGCGTTAGATCCGTGAGCTTCGCTTGGAACAGCGCGGTTACCAGCGTGACGATGCGTGCAGGTAACCGACAGCATTAGTAACTCATTTTTTTATGGAAACAATCGTTCCTTTACCTCCTTCGACCCGAAAGGTGAATGACACACGATCTCCTACCTTCAACCCTGCCAATTGGTCATCCGACACGGAAAAGGCCATGGTCATCGGCGGCCATTGAACAGCTGGGACGGCACCGTGAGCGAGTGTCACGGTATGCTTCGCAGGATCAATGGCCTTGATCGTGCCCTCGGCATCGGCGACAGCCATCTGCCTTGATTCCTGCTTCATTTCCATGCCTTCCATACCGTCCATTTTCATTGCTGACGTGTCTTGTGCATGGGCAGCGAAAGAGAGCACAACCGCAGTGCTGGCAACTGTAATAAGGGTCAGTTTCATACGACATTTCCTTTCAGAGTTACGGGTTTGCTAGGTAGATTTCGACGACGCATTAAGCGATAGGCCGCCGGGATGACAAACAGGGAAAGCAAGGGCGCAGTTACCATGCCGCCGACCATTGGCGCGGCAATTCGGCTCATCACTTCGCTGCCGGTACCACTGCCCAACAGTATGGGCAACAGGCCCGCGATGATGACAGCCACAGTCATAGCTTTGGGACGCACCCGCTGCACAGCGCCTTCACGAATCGACGCCACTAGTGCATGTTCAGAGTTATCGCCAAGGCCCACACGTTCAGCCCAAGCATTCTTCAGGTAGAGCAGCATGATCACGCCGAACTCTGCAGAAACCCCGGCCAGTGCGATGAAGCCGACCCCCGTTGCCACCGACAGATTGAAACCGAGCAAATAGAGGAACCATGCCCCTCCGGTGAGAGCAAAAGGGAGTGTGGCCATGATCAACAGGGCCTCATCGAATCGAGCGAATGTCAGGTAAAGCAGCACGAAGATGATCAATAGCGTGGCCGGTACGACCAGCTTTAGTCGTGCGTTAGCTCTTTCGAGAAACTCGAACTGCCCCGAGTAGCTCAGGCTCATACCAGGCTGCAACTTGACCTGTTGATTGACGACCTGACGAAGATCGGCGACCACGGAGGCAATGTCCCGACCACGCACATCGATGTATACCCAGCCCGAAGGCCGCGCGTTCTCGCTCTTGAGCATTGGTGGACCGTCAGTGATTTTTATTTTTGCCACAGTACCGAGGGTGATCTGGATGCCTGACGATGTGTAAATGGGCAATTGTTCCAAGGCTCCCGGTGAGTCACGCCACTCTCGCGGATAACGGACGCTGATCGGAAAACGTGCGAGCCCCTCAATGGTCTCCCCGATATTTTCGCCTCCGATAGCACCAGCCACGATGGACTGCACATCAGCGATATTCATGCCGTAGCGGGCGGCTGCATTACGATCGATATCCACATCGATGTAGCGGCCACCGGTCAGGCGCTCGGCCAACGCGGAGCTGACACCGGGCACATTTTTGGCTGCCTTTTCAACCGCCTGGGTGACCGAATCGATTTCCGTCAGGTTAGTGCCGGCAACTTTCACCCCGATGGGACTTTTGATCCCTGTGGCCAGCATGTCGATGCGGTTGCGAATCGGGGGTATCCAAATATTGGTCAAGCCAGGCACGCGTACCACGCGGTCCAGCTCCTCCACCAATTTTTCCTGGGTCATGCCTGGGCGCCATTGCTCATGCGGTTTGAACTGAATCGTGGTTTCAAACATTTCCAACGGCGCTGGATCAGTAGCGGTCTCAGCACGACCGGCCTTGCCGAAAACGTGTTCAACTTCAGGGACTGTTTTGATTAGGCGATCGGTCTGTTGCAGCAGTTGTGCAGCCTTCTGCACCGACAACCCCGGCAGGGCTGAAGGCATGTAGAGCAGATCCCCTTCGTCCAGTGGTGGAAGGAACTCCCCACCCAAGCGAAACATTGGCCATAGCGCACTGACAAATACCAACAGCGCCACCAGCAGAGTAGTTTTCGGACGGCGCAGAACTGCGTCCAACGCGGGTTGGTAGATCCGTATCAACCAGCGGTTTAAAGGGTTATGTTGCTCACTCGGAATTCGTCCCCGAATCCAATAACCCATCAGCACCGGCACCAACGTCACCGACAATCCCGCCGCTGCCGCCATGGCGTAGGTCTTGGTAAACGCCAGTGGGCCAAACAATCTTCCTTCCTGAGCCTCCAATGTGAACACCGGAATGAACGACAGCGTGATGATCAACAGACAAAAGAAAAGCGCGGGGCCGACCTCGGCCGCTGCATCGGTCATCACATGCCAATGCTGCTCACCCTTCAACTCCTGCCCAGGATGAGAGGTGTGCCAGAATTCTATTTTCTTGTGTGCATTTTCAATCATCACCACTGCGGCATCGACCATGGCACCGATAGCGATAGCGATCCCACCCAAGGACATGATGTTGGCGTTGATGCCCTGGTACCGCATGACAATGAATGCAATCAACACCCCCACAGGTAGCGAAATGATTGCCACCAAGGATGAGCGCAGGTGCCAGAGGAAGATCCCGCACACCAGGGCAACGACGATGAACTCTTCCAGCAGCTTGTAACTGAGGTTGTCTATTGCGCGGTCGATCAGCTTGCTGCGATCGTAGGTTGTTACGATTTCTACGCCTGCTGGGAGACTGCTTTTCAACTCATCCAGTTTGCTCTTCACCGCCGTAATGGTCTCGCGAGCATTCTTACCGCTGCGCAAAATCACTACGCCACCGACGGTCTCGCCTTCCCCGTCAAGTTCAGTGATGCCTCGTCTCATTTCCGGCCCAAGCTGAATCGTGGCGACATCGCCAAGGCTTACAGGCACACCGCCTGATTCCAACTTCAGCGGGATCGTCCGAAAATCGTTGAGCGTCTTTAGATAACCCGAAGCTCGCACGATAAACTCGGTTTCGGCCATTTCCAGCACAGCACCACCGGTTTCCTGATTGGCCTTGCCGATGGCTTCAGTCACCTGTGCCTGAGTGATCCCGAGATTGGCCATCTTGAGCGGATCGAGCTGTACTTGGTATTGCTTGACCATGCCGCCCACGGTGGCCACTTCCGCAACATTGGGCAGCGTCTTGAGTTCAAACTTCAGGAACCAATCTTGAAGCGCACGAAGTTGCGCGAGATCGTGCCCACCAGTGCGATCCACCAGTGCGTACTGATAGATCCAGCCCACTCCCGTTGCGTCCGGCCCCAGTGCGGGCTTTGCGCTGGCTGGCAACCGGCTTTGTATTTGACTCAAATACTCCAGCACCCGAGAGCGAGCCCAGTACAAGTCGGTACCATCTTCGAACAGCACGTAAACAAAGCTGTCGCCGAAGAAGGAATACCCGCGCACGGTCTTGGCTCCAGGTACTGAAAGCATGGTGGTGGCCAGCGGATAGGTGACCTGATTCTCGACAATCTGCGGTGCTTGTCCCGGATAAGGGGTACGGATGATCACCTGTACATCGGAGAGATCCGGTAGTGCATCGATTGGTGTGTTCTGAACTGACCAGATGCCCCAAGCTGTGACGAAAAGTGTCGCCAACAGCACCAAAAAGCGGTTGGCAACAGACCAACGGATGAGGGCAGCGATCATGGCTGACCTCCCGTTTTATCTAGACGTTCGACACGCAATCCATCGTCGGTTTGGCTCACCGCGACCCGAACCTTGTCGCCCGTTTTCAGACCCTGAATCAGGGTAGGATTGGCAAGTGGAAACGTCATCGTCATGCCCGGCATGCCCAGTGTCTTGAAGGGGCCGTGGGCGAGTGTGACTTCTTTATCGTCGATTTCGACGATCTGCCCGTCCGCCTCATGCAGACCTGAGGCTGCTGCGATACGGGGTGGTACGTCTGCTGAACTGGCCACGATACCCTTTAAACTGGCCTCCGAATCGAGCAGAAATTGGCCCGAGGTAACTACCTTCTGACCTTCATCCAGACCTTTAACAATTACTGTCTTGCCACTGCTTTCCTGCCCGAGCTGCACTTCAACGGGGCGATATCGGCCAGCATCTTCGGCTAGCATCACCAAGGCACGTCGACCGGTGCGAATGACGGCCTCGCTCGGCACCCACACCACACCCTGCTCAGTTGAGCTGCTCAAGCGCACTTGCGCCGTCAAACCGGGCTTTAGGCGACCGTCTGGATTGGGTAGTTCGACCCGTACGCGCAGGGTGCGGCTATCCGCATTGGTGTCCGGCAGAATTGTGCTGACAGTGCCATTGACCTTGGTCCCAGGGAAGGCCGGCAACTGCGCCTCGACCTTTTGCCCCTCGGCGATGGTACCCGCGTCGGATTCAGGAACGGACACCGCCAGCCAGACACTGCTCAGACCATTGACCCGCGCCAGTGTCTCGCCTGCCGCGACGGTCATGCCTATGCGCAGGTTGAGCTCTTGCAGCACCCCGCCAATCGGGCTGGTCAAAGTCAGATAAGGTTGGACCTTACCGCTACGTTCGACCTGGGCAATCACTCCCGGCGGCATTCCACTAAGCAGTAAGCGCTGCCGCGCAGCGGCGAGCAAGTCGCGATCACCGTTATTTTTCAGGGCCAGGAACTCAGTCTGAGCCGCCGCCCACTCGGGCACCAGAATATCCGCCAGCGCCGCATTGGCTTTGAGCAGATCACCGGGTGCATGGGCGTAGACCCGCTCTACAAAGCCTGGAGTACGAGCCTGGATAACCGCAACATCCCGTTCGTTAAAGGCGAGGATGCCACTCACATCAAGGCTGGATGCAAACACTCCACGGCTGACCATCGCCGAGCGCAGACCGAGATTCTGCGCCACGCTCGGATCGATGCTGACCGTCGCTTGATCGTTGCCGCCACTGGCGTATTGCGGAACCAGCTGCATGTCCATGAACGGCGATTTACCCGGTTTGTCGAACTTCTGTTGGGGGTACATCGGGTCATACCAGTACATGGCTTTGCGTTCATTTGGTGCGTTTTGATTTTGCTCAGACGAAGCGTCCCGTACTTCGCTGACGCGTTGAAGTGCTAGCCAGTAACCACCGGCGATCCCCACTGCCATTGCAACGCCTGCCAACAAAACCCCACTCTTTTTAAGGCTCATTGGCTGGCCTCTCCATACGCAAAATACAGTCGTGCATTGATCAGTGCTCGCTGTTCCTCCACTTCGACTTGTTTGAGACGAGCCTCGATGAGTTCACGTCGGGCGGCGACAACCGCATTCAAATCGCCTTTACCGGCGCGGTAGCTGGCCATGCTGAGTTCGACTTTTTCTTTGGCCAGCGGCAGCAGACTTTGCGCATTGCGCTGGACCGCACGATTGAGCCGTTCATAGTCAGCCAGTACACTTTCCAGTTGCTCGGTATGCTCGCGTGACAAGGCTTCGCGCTCGGATTCGAGTTGGTTGACTTCGGCTTCTCGTGCGGCAATTTTTGGGTTTTGCCGGGTCTGCGGAAACAACGGCAGATCCCAGGAAAGTTGCACGCTGACCATGTCGCCGAACTGCCGATCACGGTGCTGATAATCCACCTCCCAACTCCAGTCGGACTTTTTCTCCGCCTGCGCCTCGCGCACCTTGGCTTGCGCTTCACGGGTCATCGGCCCGTACGCGGCCAGCTCGGGATGATGTTGCAGTTTATGGGGCAAGCCTGACGTATCGATCGGCCACTGCGGAAGACTTCCCGCCGGCGTTGCGTTGGCGGCCGGACCAATCCAGCGTTTCAGCGCCGCGCGCGCTTGAGCACGCTGGCGTATCAGATCGTCTTGCTGCTCGGCCAGTTGCGCCGCTTCCTGCTTCGGTGTCACGGCATCGGCCGGTTGTGCGCGACCGCCGGCAATTTGCGCGCGGACAGTGTCGCTCAGCAAGCGGTTCTCCTTGTAGAAGTCCTGGAACAGCGCGTCTTTGCGCTCTATTGAATAGCTGCTGATCCAAGCCAGCGCCGTGGCTTGGCGCACGTTCAGGCGTTCGACCTGACGCTCGGCAGCGGCACGCTCAACCCCTGCGTTCGCCACCTCGATCCGCGCCCTGCGCTTGTCACTATTGGGCATGTCTTGCCTGACCCCGACCATTTGCATGGTCATGAAGTCATCATTGACGCTCCAGCGATCTGGGCCGCCGATGGGATAGTTCTGCAGACCAGCGAGCAACTTCGGGTCAGGTAGCTCACCCGCTGGAATGGCCGCACTGCTGGCAGCCTGAATCTTTGCATCCTGTGCAGACAGCGACGGCGCGGTGTTTTCGGCCAGCCGCAAGGCCTCTTCGAGCGTCAGCGAGGTAGCGAAGCTCGGCAAGGCCACTACGCTTGCCGCCAGACCGGCCACTAGGGACCAACCTGTGCAAAAGCACTTGGGGTTCATGTTTGCGATTCCTGCGATGATCCGCTGAGCGCTTCAAAAGGCCTGCGCACAGCCATGCCATCCCGTTAAAAACAGGATGAGGTTCAATAACGGACAGGAATCAGACGCGGGGCGGTCGCCATACACCGGATGGGGTGGACAAAGGAACGGAATCGCTGGAAAAGGCCAGCACGACGGGGCTGAGCAGAGTCACGGGCGGCTTGACGATCGAAACTTGTAGCATCCCGCCCGTCTTGCACTCCTGACCCGGTTTGCAGGGTTTCCCATGCTCGGTCGGGCTCTTCATGTCATTGCAACAATCCATGCCCATGTCGTCCATCATCGCCATGCCCGTGGCTTTCATCGGGCACGGTTCTGTCGGTGCCTGCACCCCCGCCATCCCGCTGAGGGGAAGCGCCAGGCTGATCAAGAAAATAAGACAAAACCGCAGGTAGCGTTTCATGAGGTTGGAGTGTAGCCGTCAGAATTGGCGCGAACAATTAATTAACGCTGGCTTTCAGCTAGCGCATGCGAGCCGCTTAATAACGCACGATGTAAGCCCATCAGCATTAAGCCTGCATTATTTTTTCAGTTACCTTTTGACGCAGCACGGATCAGCGCGCTATCTGAAGGTCGGCGAGAAAAATATTCAATTCTGTAGCGCCCGACTTTAATGGAGCGCGCCGCCTTAGCAATGCGTGCTGTGCTCGCATAATTACTTAGGGTTGGTTCCACTCGGCTGCGGTGGAACTAGAATGAAAGGCCCTCAGACACCTGAATCAGCATTTCTTCGACTAGATGTGTGCCAATGGTTGTAGTGACCATCGCTGATGGGCTTTCACCCAAAAAACGGGCTTTGGGCTTGGAAAGCCATTGTTTGGCCTTGCCTTTGTCACCGAAGATCACCTCGGCCAAGGCGCTGATGTGTGCAAACCGGAACAGGCGATCGCTCTCATGCAGCGTCAAGAGCTGATTGGCTGCCAACCTTGTTTTGAGCGCTTTTGGTTGAACGATTCTGTCGCGTTCTTCATTGCTAAGGGTCCCACTATCACACAGCACATGGACCAGACAGGCCGGGAATCCAGCTACTATCATGTGGTGAATGTCCAGACACGAAGCATTGACAGAGATATCAAGAAGGGCCTCCAGACGCATGCGGTAAGCATGATAGACATCCTGTCGCAGGATGCCAGCAAACATGGGCAGCACCGATGTTAAGTTGTGCATGGGCGTTAGCATTATTGTGCCATTCGCTACCGTTAGCTCCAGATCGTCCCCAATACCTAACCCCATTTGGTCAAGCAACTCTGGAGGCAGCTCAATGATGATGTCGCCAGTACCGTCCTCAGTATTCTGGCATTTGGCTACCCACCGCTCAGTTTCACTCATGATCGCCTGGCCCTCATCAAAGCCATCAGAGAATGACACACATCATTATGCTCGGGCGCAGAGCTGACCAAAGGAACGCGCAATACGCTGGTAGCGTGATCAGGCAATTACACGAAAAGGATATGACATGAACGCTGATGAGCTATACGTTTCCGTCGACGTCGAGACGTCTGGGCCTATACCAGGCGAATACAGTCTGCTTTCCATTGGAGCTTGCCTTGTAAACCAACCTGCAACGTCCATCTATCTTGAACTGCGACCTGATAGCCCAAAACACGATCCAGAAGCACTGGCAGTATCGGGGCTGAGTCTGGAAAAGCTGGAGCACGAGGGCCTCGCTCCGCGAGAGGCGATGCTGACACTTAGTGAATGGCTGAAATCGTCCTGCCAAACGGGGCAGAAGGTCATTTTCGTAGGGCTAAACGCACCGTTTGACTGGTCATTCGTCAATTACTACTTCCACAAATATTTGGAAACCAACCCCTTTGGTTTCACAGCTATCGACATGAAGGCCTACTTTATGGGCGCTGTAGGTTGCAATTGGCAGGAAACAAAATCATCCAAAATGACCGCTGCGCTGAAGCCAATCAGCGAACCCAACCATAACGCATTGGATGATGCCCGCTTTCAGGCGGAGCTCTTCGCCCTAATGTTAGCGGGTAAAGGTAACCGCTGATCCGCCTTCCACCGCACGGACTTGAAGCTCATCCGACCCAGGTTGCCTCAATGTATCTGCCGTCCCTGAATGACCAAGCCTTGATACCTTCTGGTTTTTCGGACTTGCCGACAATAACGGCTATGGGGTGCGGCAGATCCTGCGTGTAACGTGCAGCAAATTTGGAAAAACTTCCGATGTCTGCCGGAGATATCACTGGAATGGATTGGGGATGCGTATGCCAATAGCCCACTAGACGTAACCCTTGTTCGTTGGCAGCCTGGATCTCCAGACGGCATCGCTCCGCATCCAATTCTAGCCAAGACCAGCCTGACCGATCAGCGCGATGAGGCAACGTGGCCGAGGCCAGCAGCAACCCTTTGGGATCAACCGGATTGACGAATAACTGTCCCCCTCGCTCCACGCCAAAAAGGCCCTGCCGATGACTATTCAAGATGTCCGCGACAGCTTGGGACACCAATAGCTCGGAATTAACTTCCGGCCATCGCCAGCGCCACGCAATATCCGTCATACCGTTTCGTCCTTATCTTCCGGCCATCCGCGCTCGAGTAAAATTTGCTGCGCCCCCTCTGGCAGTTCGGGCCCATGGTATTGGCCTCCCAGGCTCGGCACATCTTCAGGCCTGTAGATACTGCTGACCCAAGATGCAGTGGCAATGTTGCCGGTCAATGCGCGTAAGGCCGTGTGCGAAACCATAGAGGCGATATTGGTCATCCCCAGCGAGCCGCCTGGGATAAAGCTCTCCCCACAAGCGGGCAATGGAACCACACCCCCTCCCGGCCACTCTGTAAATTTATGCAAGAAATCGCCGACGTCCGTGAATAGATGACGGCCATCAAAGGTGCCGGCTGGTGCGAATAGCGCATGGCCTACCTGGGTGTACGGTTCGCTCCAGGCTTGTAAGACCCCCCAAGGAACGCCGCTGGATTTGGCTCGCCATACAGTGACCTCCGACTGCCAGTCTGCTGTCGTGATCACCACCAGATCTGCATTATCGAACACTTCTGGTTTGCTGCTCATCACCACTTCGGCGAATGTCGAATAAGCGGTGCATTCTGTCGTCGGGAGATCTAACAGAATCTTGTCCCTCAACGCTGACGCTTTCAATCTCCCTAGGCTATCCGCTCCCAGAACATGCCTTCCCAGATTGGCTGACACCAAGGTGTCAGGATCGATGAGGGTAAGGTGGCCAACACCGGATCGTGCCAACTGTATTGCCACCGCACTGCCTAGCGAGCCAACACCAACGCAAACTACCCGAGCATTTTCAAGGCGCTGTGCAGTGCCGCTTTTATCGCGGGACAGAATGGACGCTCGATCAAGCACGTCCAGGGCAGTTGCTCGGACGAGCGCCGGAGGATGTGCATTTGCGATCGCTGGCCTGCGGCGCGCTGTACGCAAGCCAAACTTTGCCCCCCGCTCCTGCTGTACGCCAAGCGAGCGTACATTGAGGCAATAAGTTGGAGAATCCGTCCCCCCTGGAAGCTCTAGAACAATCCATCGACTTGCCAACGTTCCATGCTGCTCAAACCATGCCAGCAATTGCTCGGCATCGTCTGGTTGAAGATGTGGTGTTAGCCACAGCATTAGATCTTCTGGATCCGGGGTGCGGATATCCGGATAGGTCTGAAGCTTGACGTAAAAACCGGGAGTTTCGGCCGCGCGAATGACAGCGGAGCGCCCGACAACCCGTCGGTAATGCCCTTTGAGTGCAGCTACGTTCGATGCTAGCCAAACCGTTTCCTGTCCGGATGGCACAGCCCGGCGCGGATCGCTGAGCGCAAACAATTGCGAGGCGGCCTGGGGTCGATCCAAAAGTAAGAGGTTCTGGAATGACTGACCGTGCTGGAAAGACCAGTAGGTAGTGATCTCATTCTGAAATTCGATATCGCGCGTTGCCTGGCTTGATCCCATCTTGGACAACGAAACGATCTGGGCTAGGCGATTAAGGCTGTCCTCTACAACGACCTCCGGGGAGCCCATAATGGGGCGTTCCTGAAAGCCATGAAGGCAAAGCCCCGACTTGGTGGCATGCGGCCAGACCAGCCACGGAGAGGGTTCGACGTTCAGTCGCAAAAGCCCACGGGGGAAGTTGGAGGGAAAACCAATACGCAGTCGCCGCTCCTGGCCCGTGTAATCGATGGGCAAGGGAAAGTGAAAGGACGCCGCTTCGTCAGCCCGCATGGGTGCGGGCTGGAGCAATGCATCGGCAGCATCCTGACCTAGGGTATTTCGCAGTGCGGCGATTCCGCGCTGCAATGGCGTCGTAATAGGATCAGCCAAGGCGTCCAACTGGCTTTACGCTCGACTGAGAGGTTCCGCCACCGCTGGCTCCTCCGAAGAGCGAACCCATCGAAGCAGAGTTTCGAGTAGTGCCATCCGGTCGGCCGGGCATGGTCCAATTCGCAGGGATCTCATTGTTCACTGCCGAAATGAATGCCGGTGCAATACCGAAATTCTTTTTCACTGCTTCTGCAAAGGAATCATTGGATTCAAAACTTTCCAAACCCAATGATACGGATGCACTGGCGTCCGCATGCCACTTGGCAAATGCTTGTCGATAGCCTTGCCCCTCGCCTGGTCGATTCCACTTTTCTGCAAAGTTTTCGCCGTTATCGGCAGGGTTGCAGACAAAGCAATCGTTACCTCTATGCGCGATGTGCTGCGGCATTCTACGAACGATTTCCAAAATTGCATCGAGCGGAGCCAAAGGCTTCGACTGTGATTCCTTCACGACATCCAGGTATGCGTGAGTGGCCAAAGTGGTTATGACAGCGGATATGGGGCGAGTATCAGCGCTCCTTGTGTTGATGGCCCATTCATCGCGATGCCGCTTGAGCAGCTTTATGGTCGCACGCAGGGGATCTTGATCGATGTAATCCTGATAATGCGGCAAAGGATCTTGTGTCGCGGCATCGAGCATCCGCTGGCTTTTGGCAACTACCAAGCTTTCCAGAGAAATTTCCTGGGCAGAGGCAACCTGTAACCAATTCGAGTACGGGATAGGGCTGCTTGCTTTCCACCCTGTGACCCGATCCGGAACCTCCAGTTTACCCTCGCCGTTGGCTTCGCCATTTCCGTTGATCGCACGTGCGGGGGTGACATCGATGTGGAAGCCTGGATTCTCGTCGGCATAAACAATCCGGATGCCACGACGTAATTGCTTAACTTCTTCCTGAACGCGGGAGCCTTCCCTAAAACGCTGCTCAATCGCTTCTAGAACTTCCTTCGCACTAGCGCCTTGAGCGTGAGGGAGCCAGATAATCGCGTCCGCATCAATGGTGTCCAGATCCGCAGGCGCACCGGGGATTGGCTTGATGGTCGTTTTCAGCCGCATCGAGCCTTGAACGAAGATATGGGCCTCAGCGAGGAGCGGGTTGTCGGAGGCCGAGAGGATTTTTTCCAGTTGGGAGTAGCGGTCATTGATTTTCTGGTACTGCGCTTCCGACAGCGAGATTTCCCGCGCGGCGCGAAGCAGAAAATATTCCCAACTGCTGCGCTTGGTCTGTTCGTTGCTCAACAGCATTTACCTAGCCTCCTGGGCCATCGAGCCCAATTGCAGTGTTTGCGTAAACCGATCTTGGTTTTCTTTGTCCCGATCAAAGATCAGGTACGTATGTTGATGCTGCGTTGTGAGCAACGCACCAAACTCGATGGCCAATGCCGCAGGAATAGCGGCGAAGACGTGGATAGGTTCAGGAGTCAGAGCTTCAAGCTGGCTCAGCCGTATTTGAAGTGCGTCACGAAAGGCATGAATCACCCGACGGTTCTGTACCATCGCATAGCTTGGTTCTGGGATCGACAGCTCTGCAATACGTGCACCGGGCAGAGCGTCGGTCACGTCGCGAACCGGGACTTGCGCAGAAATGGAGAGCACAAGCGCCAGTGGCCCGTCGCCGTCGGAGGGAGGTGTAAACAAAAAAGCGGGCGGCTCAGCGGACTGATCGGGCCAGCGCAACCGATGCTCGCGGTGGAAGGAGAAGATCAAGCGTTTGGAACGGTCGCCGATACCCTGGCCCAACATCATCAATGCCGGGATATCGGCCAAGCCCACTACAGCTAGTGCAGGCGCATCGCCGTAGGTGCCGCCGCGACGCTTGAGTTGCTGCTCCAACTCATACTGGACACTGTCTTTGATGTTCTGCCAATAGGTCGCGTCCCTACCTCGCGGTCCGGGTGCAGGGAAAGTGATTTTAATGCCTTGATCGAAGGCCGTTAGTCCTTCAGCCGACATCGCAGTCAACAGATCGCGAACGGGAATGTCGTTGATCGTCTGGAAATGCTGACTCAGGACGATGAGAGGAATGGCTCTACCACCATCGGGGGTCGTTGCGGCGAGTCGGATGCGTTCCAGGTACGCTTGGTGTAAACCACTCAAATCATTTTCAGGATACCCGTCTGCATCACGATCAATTTTGTCATGACAACCTGGGCACAGGAGCATCAGATTAGCGGTATCGTTAGTGTGCGCCTCAGCATCATGATCCGCGCGTCCCCGAGGGCCTTTGGGACTGGCGGGCAGAATATGCGCCACTTCGCCCCATCTCATTGGCTTGCCAGCACGATAGTCGAACGTCAGATCCGTACCGCACAGTTCACAATGACCAGCGGTCTGTGTCCATACGATCCGCTTCGTCTCTTCATTTGTGTTGAAGCGCCCGCTTGCGGGCTTAGCATCTTCTTGTTCTGCCATTCCGACCTACCCCCGAGAAACATCCATGATTAAAAACGATGATGGCAAGATAAGATCATCTTAAGGCCATTTGCTTTGATTTCAAGAGCGATTCGAGGGTGATGGGCGCTGGATCGGCTTCGAACCGGACACTTTGTGACTCAGCGAAACGAAGTGATGGCCGCATTCGTTTTGGGCAAGTGCTGGGAATGGGGTGCTGAGCACAGCGTATGTATTGAAATTAGGGAATTTATGCGAAAGACATAAACTCCCTAATTTCGATACATACCTTCCTCATACCCTACGACGTTCGTCACTACACGACCCTACAACACATGGCAGTAAATGCGCGAATAGGCGTTTCGTGGTACGCAACTTCAGATCATATGGTTCTGAGGCTTGCGCCTAAACGGCGCGATTAGCTGCGCACGATAGCCTGTTGGAAAGTCTCGCTCTTTTAGCCCTACCTGCGCATCACCGAGCTTGTTTGCTGCGTCATAGAAGGTTCCAAATAGGTGATCCCAAATAAGTAAAAACTCTCCGAAGTTGACCTGGGCATCTTCGAACTCTCGCTTATGGTGCCAGCGATGTGTCTCGGCGACTCCAATCACGTTGCGTAACCAGCCCAACGAGTAGTCCAGGTTCGAATGCTGGAAGGCTAAATGAACGGTCAAGATGCTGAACCAAGTCGCGATAACGGCCGACGGCGCACCTGAGGCGAGCAGAACCACCAGCCCCGGTCCGGCCATTAGCGCCGCATGCAGCGGATGTCTGCGCTCCCCATTCATCCAATAAAGGCGATCAGCGCTGTGATGAATCATGTGCATACGCCACAGCCAATGCACCCGATGGCTGATGCGATGCATGACATACAGGCTTAAATCGAGGACGGTTGCGACCAGAACCAGCTGTAACCAGAGGGGACTCTCGCTGGGAAAAAGGCGAACTGATGCCGGCACCGCATCGCCAAGCTTGGCGAGGACTTCAGCAGTGAACTGAATGACAGAAAGGTTGACCAGCATATGCAATAAATCGGTCGAGGTGTCTTGATGATCTTCGAGCCAGGATTGACGAAAGGGTTGGAATTGCTCCAGCGCGGCGATCGTGAACAAGCTCACAATAGCGATCAGGAGTGTTGTGGGCCATGGCGGAATCCCGGTGTAAAGCGCCCAAACCATGAACGCAGCGGTGCCACCAAATATGAGCGGATAGCTCATCCAACGTATGACGTATCGGAAAATAATGATCATCGCTCACCTCCTTTTAGGAAGCGAAGACGATAAGTCACAGGCTGGCGTTTGGATTGAACGAAAGAGCTACAATCGAATGATGAATATCCTCGCTTGACCTTATAGCGGCTAGAAGGTTTGTAATCGACAGGATCAAGTGTATTTAGAGGAGCGGCCCCATGAGTTCGTGTGACAAATCCTGTGGCTGTGGCCCGGCTTCAGCAGGCCCAGAAGCAGCAGCTAAGCCATTAAATGAAGGGACATGGATCAGCAAATTTTCAGTACCAAAAATGGACTGTCCTTCCGAAGAACGGATGATCAGACTCGCGCTGAATGGCTTGCAGGAAATAGCTTCACTTTCTTTTGACCTATCCGGTAGACAGGTGAGTGTTTTTCACGAAGGGGCCGTAGAGCAGATCGCTACCAAGTTGGAGTCACTTGGCTTGGGGGCAAGGCTATTAGATACGCAGCCCATCAGCCCAGAGTCCGTATCAGCCAACAGTGCCAATGAAGAGCAAAACGCTTCAAAGGAAGCCAGCACATTAAAAATATTGCTCGGCATCAATGGTGCAATGTTTCTCGCCGAAATGAGTGCTGGCCTGATTGCCCAATCGACGGGGCTGATTGCCGACTCGCTGGACATGTTTGCTGATGCGGCCGTTTACGGGCTGGCCCTCTTTGCGGTCGGCCGCAGCGCGGGAATGCAAGTACGTGCAGCACACCTGGCAGGTATGTTTCAGATCATTCTAGCTTTGGGTGTGCTTTTGGAAGTTGCTCGACGCTTTCTCTATGGCAGTGAACCTGAATCGATGCTGATGATGGGGATAGGCGCCGTCGCGCTGGTGGCAAACGTCACTTGCCTGTGGCTGATCTACAGCCACCGCGAAGGAGGAGCACACATGAAAGCGAGTTGGATTTTCTCAGCCAACGATGTGATTGCGAACGTTGGCGTAATCGCTGCAGGAGCATTGGTCGCTTGGACAGGGTCTCCGTACCCAGACTTGGTGATTGGTACGGTCGTTGGCCTGATCGTTTTGAACGGCGCACGTCGAATCCTGGCTCTAAAAGCTTAACTATTCCAATCGGCGAGCGGCCTGTAGCTAAGGCCGCAAGCCTCTAACCTAGTCGCTTAATGCAAGCTCACTTCGGCGAGCGCCGATGAGGGATCTATACCCAACAGCGAGCGAAAGGTTCTGGAAAAGTGGGCTGAGTCGGAGAAGCCTGACGCGTGCGCAGCGGTGGTTATAGGTTCTCCGGATGCCAGATGTCGAACAGCTTGGGTCAGTCGTAGCCATTTAGCATAGCTACGCAGCGGCAAACCGGTTTGTTCCACGAACCAATGCGAGAATCGAGTTGGGGACAGGTGTACCAGTGCTGCCAACTCTTCACGTCGTACCATGCCCTGGTAAATGGCCGTGCTGACTATTGCCAGGCGAGGATCGGCGACTGGAGGTGCATCGGTTATCTGTAGGGCTTTTCGCACTGCGGACCGAGTGTCTCCCGCGCCTGCCTTCAAGGAGTCAGCAATTAGTGCGGCGTCAGCCGGGGCGATATTGATCGGAATCGGCGTCATGGTCTTCGGCAAAACCTGGCCCTCTTCTGCCAAGACGTCCAAGTAGATTGAAACGATGAGGGCTCCGCTGATTCGATGCCGAACACCGGCTGGAATAAACACTGCAAACTCGGTGTGCTGACGCGGCAGGCATTCCACTGTTACAGGCACGTCGATACCTATAGCTATTTGGTGAGCCTGATGCTGATGCCAATCTTGATGACCAGCATGCCCAGCAAAAACCGCTAACCCAGGCGTTAGCCATGCGCGACCAGACCACCTTAGGACACGTACTGGAAGGTGGCGCTCCATCGTCAACGTTTGCTTGGCGACGCGGGGCTAATCACGCTTATGACCAATAAAAACGATGCGCCGCTGACAATACATATATCTGCGAGATTAAACGCGGGCCAGTGCCAGCCTTGATAGTGAAAATCCAGATAGTCCACGACAAAGCCTCGCAAAGAACGGTCGATAAGATTGCCAACAGCCCCACCCAAAACGAGACAATAGCCCAAGGCTTCGCTCCAGTGACGTTCCCGTTGAAGGATCGCGACGAGCGTCAATGCTACGGCTAGCGCAACAACAACGAAAAGGTAACGCTGCCAGCCTCCAGCGTCAGCCAAGAAGCTGAACGCGGCGCCGGTATTGCGTGCATGCACTATGTTGAAAAATGAGCCTACGGCGACCGATGAGCCCAGCTCATAAAGGTGCTCGACGCCAAGCTTTAGACTTTGATCGATCAACGCCAGGACCGCTGCAATTCCCCACCACAAAGTAGGCGGCTGTACACGAGCTGTCATTGGGAAACCGTTCATTGGCTATTCCGTAGTAACCGTTCCAGTACATCTGAAACTGGTATTTTTTGAAAAGCACTGACTCTTGCTCGTGCGGTATCACCCACTGGGATCCAGGTCTTGGAACAGCAAAGCAGGCATCGTGTCCGTATCATTTGCGCAGCAAGCGCAGGCCATTCAGTACTACCAACAGGCTTACCCCCATATCCGCGAATACCGCCATCCACATCGTAGCGTGACCAGTGAGCGTAACGGCTAGGAAGATGGCTTTAACGCCCAGCGCGAGCGCAATGTTTTGCGTAAGTACTGCTCCGGTCTGGCGGGAGAGACGAATGAAGGCAGGAATCTTGCGCAAATCATCATCCATGATTGCTACGTCAGCAGTCTCGATCGCCGTATCGGTGCCAGCTGCCCCCATCGCGAAGCCCACATCAGCCCGAGCAAGCGCAGGGGCATCGTTTATTCCGTCACCGACCATGCCGACGGTGCCTTTATGATCGATCAAGGCTTCGATGGCTTTGAGCTTATCGATCGGTAGGAGATTGCCCTTGGCCTCGTCAATGTTTACCTGCGCGGCAATTGCCAGCGCGGTATGTGGGTTGTCCCCTGTCAACATCACAGTCTTCACACCTAACGCGTGAAGCTCCTCGATTGCGGCTCGGCTGGTGGCTTTTACCGTATCGGCGACTGCAAACAACGCCAGCGCCCGTTTGTCATCGGACAGAATGACTACAGTTTTCCCTTGCCGCTCAAGGTGGCCCAGGGCGGCTTCGGTATTAGGTGAGCAGAACCCCAACTCCTCCAACAAACGATGGTTACCCAACTGGTAGCGCTTACCCTCGATCTCGCCGCGGACCCCTCGGCCCAGCAGCGCTTCGAAGTTATCCACTTCCAGCAACCGCAGCGATTGCTGGGCCGTTTGTTTGGCAATAGCCCGCGAAACCGGATGATCCGAACGTTGGGCAAGGCTCGCGGCGGCAATGCGATAATCTCTAGATAATCCATCAGCTAGAGGCAGGAAATCGGTCTGTACGGGCTTGCCATGGGTAATGGTCCCAGTTTTATCCAAGGCCAGATGGGTGATCTTGCGACCGCTTTCCAGGTACGCCCCGCCCTTGATTAAAATGCCTTTTCGCGCCGCTGCCGCGAGGCCGCTTACAATGGTCACCGGGGTCGAAATCACCAGTGCGCAAGGGCAAGCGACTACCAGAAGCACCAGCGCCCGATAAATCCAGTCAGCCCATAATCCGGCCATAAACAGGGGCGGGAATATCGCAACGGCAAGGGCGAAGAAAAACACCGATGGCGTATAAACCTTGGCGAACTTATCGACGACCCGCTGGATCGGGGCGCGTGAACCTTGGGCTTCCTCCACAGCATGAATAATCCGGGCCAGTGTCGTATTGCTGGCCTCAGCCGTCACGCGGTACTCGAAGGAACCGGACTCATTGATCGAGCCGGCATAAACAGGGTCACCGACAGCTTTCTCGATGGGCAAGCTTTCCCCGGTGATAGGGGCTTGGTTTACGGTAGAGTTGCCGGAGATCACGTTGCCATCCAGACCAATGCGCTCGCCGGGGCGAACTCGAACCAAGGAGCTGATCTGGACGGTTTTGACATCTACGTCCAGCCAACTGCCGTCTGCCTGGCGCACCGTTGCATGATTTGGGGTCAAGTCCATCAGTCCTTTGATCGCATTGCGTGCACGATCCAACGACTTGGCCTCAACCAATTCGGCAACAGTAAATAAAAACATGACCATCGCCGCTTCTGGCCACTGCCCAATCAGGACCGCTCCCGTCACCGCAATGCTCATCAACGCGTTTATGTTGAGATTGAAATTTTTGAGAGAGATCCAACCTTTCTTGTAAGTCGCGGGCCCGCAGAGTGCTACCGAGATTAAAGCTACAGCAGCAATCACCCATTCGGGGGCTGCCTGGGTGAAATGCAAAATTTCCGCGCCTACCGCAGCAATACCAGACAGCGCTAACGGCCACCAGGTGCTTTTGCGCAGTGATTCAGCTTCAAACTGGCTTTGCTGCTTATCCGCGCCTGGTACGTCGACCGCGCCATTCAACGGTTCCGCCTGCATACCAAGCGATGACACGGCCGCTTCGATTCCCAGGGTATGTGGCAATTCGTGCCAGACACCTAGAGTACGGTTCATCATGTTGAATTCCAATTTCTGAATTCCAGGCATCTTTGCAAGCTTGCCCTCAATCATCGCCTGCTCGGTAGGACAGCACATTTGCCCAATCCGGAAACGACTCAAGCGAGCCGTGTCGTTGACAACGGCTGATGACACTTTGGATGCGCACGCGCTTGGGCCATCCGTTCCAGATGCAGAGCAACATGCATCGGTAACAACCGAGGTGGTGGGCTCGTTCGGTTCGGTAGGTGGATATTGAGAAGATGTCGGAGATGAAGTGGAGCAGCTTGTCTTTCCGCCGTTGCCTCCAGCAGAGCAGCCATCCGCACTTTTGGTTGTTGAAAGCGCAGGATTCACGTCCGAGGTCTTAGAAGAACAGCAACTGGTAGTTCGATCTCGATCGGTTTCGTCTTCACCCGATGTTGCGGAAGTCGCACAGCAGCTCCCGGATGCGACAGGGTCAAAAACGTCCACGCCCGCTGGCTTTTTTGGTGCTTGCTCGTCACCGCAACAGTTTTTCATGAGAACGCTCTCCGCTTTTCATGGCGAGAGTGAACACCTTATAGCCACTATAAGGTCAAGAGATTCTTCGATGCCTTAAGGCATCCACCAGCGACCATTCATGTTCAACGTGATCACAGTGAGTAAGTGGCCGGTAGTAGATAGGAAATGCTGCTTCCCCTCGCGCCTACGGTGTTGGCATCAACGGCGTCCTATTTCGTGACGCTAATATCAGGCGGCATCCCGTCCTCACAGCAAAGCACACAGGGCACTTGCCCTATGCGGCGGCCGACGAGCAGCACAGAAGCTCTGCTACGAAGGTAAGCAGCCATGTGCAGAGCAAAGCGTCCAAACTCGAGTTGAAGAGATCGGCGGGGAGGGTTTTCATCGATCAGAGGCCTGGCGATCGGTAGAACGGTGAGCAAGGATTTGCTTGTTGCCTGACGCGAGTAGAATGAGGATTCCAGCAACTATAGGGTCAAGAGAAATGAATGCGCCCACGTACACGATCGGTGCCTTGGCGAAGCTGACCGATACCAAAGCCGTAACCATCCGCTATTACGAGCAGTCAGGGCTGCTGCCTTCTGCTGGAAGATCACCGTCGGGTTATCGCTTTTACACAGATGAAGAGCGCAACCGGCTGCTGTTTATCCGTCGCAGCCGCGCGCTTGGGTTCAGCGTCGATGACATTCGCGATCTACTCGGCCTGGCTGACCGACGCGACGCTTCCTGCGCCGCTGTGGATGCGAAAGTGCAAGGGCAACTCCAACAAGTTCGAATCCGTATTCAGGACTTACGAGGTTTAGAAGCCGAACTGACACGACTGAGTGTTTGCTGCCACGGTGGTGTTATAGAGCAATGTCGCATCATTGAATCATTGTCGAATCGTAGTTAACGCGGCAAAAGACTCCATGTGCGTAGAGATTGTACGAGGTGAGAATCGTCATTGTGCAATAAAGTCCGCTATCTTGGTTTATTTCAGGATGCGTGCCTTAGGATTGTCCTGTGGTTCGCAAATTTGCCATCCCATTAAAACCGCATGCGGCGACATGTGGGAAAATCGATGGTAATAGCTCTAAGTTAACCGTGCTCAGTTATCATTATTGAACCACCGACACCTCCGTGCTTATTAAATTTCTGACGCAAAGTGCTTAACCGTGCGACAGGGTAAATTCATTGCCGCTTTGAAATGTGCAGCTTACCGCCTGTTTTGCACCCTTGCTCGGCTTACGGGGTTCACCGAGTTCGGGGGACTTCATGTCACGGCGGCAGCGTTGGCCCATGTTGTCATCCGCCATCCAAGGGTTTCATTGGACATGGCTCTCCGGCGCTTGAACACCCGCCATCCCGCTGAGGGGAAGCGCCAGGCTAATCAGGAAAATCAGGCAAAGCCGTAGACAGCGTGTCATGGGCTGAAGTGTAGCCAGTAGAAATGGTGCTAACAATCACGCTCCAGGCTTCTGGGTTAGCTGCCAGAAACCTCTATTGCGCGCTCATTTCCATTTCAGGACTTAGCGTGCCTAACCATGCGACAAGACAGATGATGAGGATTGCCATCAGGAATTCGAATTTCATGCTGCGGCGCAAGGCATTGACCGCTACAGAGTATTGACCATTGCGAACCGAGCGCTCCAATAGCGGGCTTAAGTGAAAGCGGTTCAGCGTCGCTAAAACGATCATCCCGGCAAAGAGCAGGATCTTCAAAAACAGCAACTGGCCATAGGTACTGAGCATGACCTCATCAAGGTTGGGACCGACGATGAAAAGGTAATTTACTACTCCCGTAACGCTTATGATCGCAACAATCACACCGCCGGCCGACTCAAAGCCAGTCAGCACGCGGGCAAGAATACGTGCTTCCTCCTCACCCTTCAGCGATTTCAACCGTAGCAGTAGAGCGAAGGCCGCTAGAGCACCCAACCAGCCACCTGCCGCTAATAAATGGAAAATGTCGCTGAGAAAATGCCAGTAGCGGCGGCTGCCTTCGTCCATGGCACCATGCCCCGTCCAGGCTAGCGTGGCCAACGCGATTGCTCCACAGACGGTGACGATCCAGAGGCTGGGTGTCGGATATCGTTTATTCAACGCGACGCCCAGAATTGCCCCCACCAAGGCGGCTATCCGAACCATCCAGGTCAGCCCAACGTCGGTGCCCATGATGACCATTTCAAAAATGTGGTGATGTAGCTCCATAAGCTCCGATACACCGCTCATTGCTTTTGCAAGCAACAACATCGCAGCAAGGGACAGAACTACACCTGCAACAGAAGTACCGTAGAGAAGCGACTCAAAGTTCAAGACCGTGCCCGATACCCTTTCCTTTCCCCTGAGGCTGTACAAGCCAAATATGGCCAGTCCAAATAACAACATCAGGTCAAAATAGAGAGCAAAGCGAACCACGATATTTAATGAGTCGCTCATGGATTATTTCACTTTGAATGAAAAGTTGCCGGTGATCGGGTGGGTGTCCGAAGACACTGCACGCCATTCAACTTTGTAGGTGCCGGTGGTCAGCGGTGCAGCCGGCGTAATCACCATGGTTTTCGGATCACCACCAGCAGCGACGGCGGCCTTTACACCCATGGGTGAGTTAGGCATGCCTGGCATGTCGGTCATGATCAGCTTTGCACCGGAGAACTGAGTGGTGAGATTCTCAGAAAAATGCAGTTCGATTTTCGACGGAGCCGCCGCATCCGAGCCTTCTGCCGGAGTGGAAGAAAGTAGTTTTGGATGTGCCTGGGCCACTGCACTCAGAAGCAAACCAGCAGTGATTGCAACAGCCACGGACGTAGTTTTAAGGAATGACATGCAAGACTCCTCACAGCAAGCGCTGTTGATTCGAGGTTTTTTGGGAGGAACTAGTTTTTAATTTCTTTAAAAACCACTGTTGATTAACTTGGAGCCCCGTCCTCTTCGCCAGGTTGAACAGGAGAAACTCGCTAGCCCTAACGTCACAGTGCGAGAACACGATGCCACACGATCACAAACTGTTCGATTACATTTCAGTCAGCTTGATCCGATGTTTGGCATCTAATCGTTGAGCGTAGCAAGACCTGGAAAAGACACGGCGTACCGCAGGACAGGGGAGCTCAATCACTTTGAAAAATCCGCAGAGGCGTAGCAAACGCAGAACGCCAAGACGTCGTTGGTCCCAATGTTTTGTCGCTCAGCTAACCGTGGAATCGACGGCCGGAAACTCAAGATGAAAAGCCGTTTTCCCGTCGCCTGACGTACACCAGATCTTGCCATTGTGCGCTTCGACAATTGATCGGGTAATTGACAGACCTAGCCCTGCGTTGCTCGGACTTCCTTCTCGCCGCGCTGGGTCCACGCGATAAAAACGATCAAACAGCTTTTCAAGGTGTTCGGGGGCAATGGGCTCACCATAGTTTTCCACGACAACCGTTACCGACGCATCCTTGTGCTGAATATCGACACTGATTGACGTCCCTTCATAGGTGTAGCGCAGCGCATTTGAGAGCAGATTGGAAATCGCTCGGTGGAGCATAAGAACATCACCTCGCACGCTCCCCCGTCCTGAAACCTTGAGCTCGATCCCTCGTTCATCAGCCAACAGGCGGTAGTACTCAAGCAATTTTTCCACGACAGCCACCAGGTCTATTGGCTTGCTCTCGTGCGTAATTAGACCATTGTCAGATTTCGCCAGAAAAAGCATGTCATCAATCATCCGGCTCATGCGCTTCAAGTCATCAAGATTGGAGTACAAATTGTCTTCGTAGTCCTCGATGTTTCTTTTTCTCGAAAGCACCACTTCAGTGTGGGTCATCAAGTTGCTCACGGGGGTCCGTAGTTCGTGGGCAATGTCTGCCGAAAAGTTGGATAACCGGACAAATGCATCGTCGAGCCTGGATAACATGGCGTTGAACGACAACACCATCTGTTGAAGCTCTTTCGGAACGGGTGCCAGGGGAATACGCTCCTTGAGTGATTTTGCTGACATGGAGGCAGCAACCCATGTGACCTGGCGGATAGGCCGCATGCCACTGCTAGCTACCATCCAGCCGAGTGCAGCACTGACCAATGCGCTGATCACCAACCCTATCCAAAACCATCGTTCGAGCGTCTCGAAAAAGGACATATGCTGCGTAACGTCAAAAATCAACATGACAGTTAATGGCCTTTCTTGTCCCGTCACTACGGATTGCGCAGTCACACCACGGAACATCTGCTCTTGCTCCCGCCATTCCCAGACGGTTGTGTTTGTGGTTGTTCGAAACGCCTTCGGAACGTCGACCGGGCCGGGATCCGCAAACAGCACCTTGCCGTCGCCATCGATGATAAGCGCAGTCAAATCACGGTGTGCGCCCAGCAGCGCTTCTAACTCCGGTTTAGCCTCGCTGAATTGATCGATGTTGCTCAGCCCGGACAAGATCCGCTGGGTCGAGTGGAGTTTTTCGTACAATGCCTGCTGATCCAGCATCTTGAAATGATGCCGGCTGAGGTTATTGAAACTGAGTCCGGCGACCGTGAGCACGGCCGTTACCGCGAGCATAAACATCAGACTCATACGAGTCGTCAGGGACATCCGGTTCATCACGACTCCGAATCTGGTGCATCGAGCATGTAACCCATTCCCCTTGAGGTATGAATCAACTTGACCTCAAAATCGTCGTCTATCTTGGCCCTGAGCCGTCTCACTGCAACCTCGATAACGTTGGTATCGCTGTCGAAGTTCATATCCCAAACCTGGGAGGCGATAAGAGACTTTGGCAGCACCTCCCCTCGACGACGCAGCAGAAGCTCAAGCAACGCGAACTCTTTGGCCGTAAGGTCTATGCGTTTGCCTCCTCGGATGGCTCGACGCTTGAGCAGGTCCACTTCAAGGTCAGCCAGTTTCATAAAGGTTTGCGAAGGTGCGCTGCTACCGCGACGCAGCAGCGTTCTGACTCGAGCAAGCAATTCAGAAAACGCGAAGGGTTTGATCAGATAGTCATCCGCACCGAGTTCAAGTCCCTTCACTCGGTCTTCAACGCGGTCTCTGGCGGTGAGAAAAAGCACCGGGACGTCTTTCCCGGAAGCGCGCACCTTCTGCAGGACTTCCCAGCCATCCAAACCCGGCATCATGACGTCGAGAATCAGCAGATCATAGGCTTCGCTCAAAGCGTGCTGAAGCGCCTCTTTTCCATTCGTGAAACGGTCGACATTGAACCCGGCCTCGTTGAGCCCTTGCTGCAAATAGATACCTATTTTTGGTTCGTCTTCAGCGACAAGAAGTCTCATGAGGTCGTTCTCAGATAAAGGTTAAGCGGAGTCTGCAACGAAAACTGGCAGCCAACCAGCAACTGACAGAAAAGTAATCTTGGCTTCAGGTAGATGTCAGCGAGTGCTGGCTAGGGTTCAGACATGAGCACTTCATTGGTGCTCGACCGACCTCTGAGCTATGAATCGTATGGAAGTCGGATTCCCTCATGAGGAGCTACCCCGATGAACCACCTGAAAATGCTGTTTTTTGTAAGCTCGATACTGGTCTCGGCTTCTGTGTGGGCTGAAAGCGGCGGAGATCGTGTGATTGAGCGTATGGAAGGTTTGCGCGACAAGGCCGAGGCCACGTTGATGAAAGCTGAACAAGCCCCTGAAGGAGAGCGTCACGTCCACATGGCAGAACACATGAAGATGCTTGGCGACATCATGAGCCAGCTCCACAACGATCACCCAGATGCCTCAATGTCACCCCAACAGCATCTAGCCTGGATGGAGAAGCACGACAAAATTGTTGACGACGTTTTGCGCCAGATGCAGCGCGAGCACAAATTGATGCTTTCAGAAAACCATCAATAAACGCCCCCAGGATAAGTACTTGTCAGCATCTTGTTGCGGCGTCAATTGGACGCCGTATCTATTTAGAAAACTGACAAAGAAGTAATGCCCAAGTCAGTTAGCTGGCAGCTGAGCATCATTAGCATAGCCAATGTTCCCACGTATTCCTGAGGTCACCATGAAAACTACGCTCGCTACCCCGTTCATCGCAGCAATGACCCTTTTTTTCGCTGCTACGGCTATGGCTAATGCTGGGCATGGACAAGACGACATAGGCCAGCCTGGTGTGGCCTCTGACGTTACCCGCACTGTAGAGGTCGAGATGGGCGACATTTTTTTCAAGCCTAAAAGCATCGACGTAAAACCTGGTGAAACAATCCGCTTTGTCCTTCGCAACGAGGGTTCGCTGCTGCATGAGTTCAACATCGGCAAAGCCGCTGCTCATGCAGCACACCAGAAAGAAATGGCAAGCATGTTCAAGAACGGAACATTAAGCCCTACCGGTACCGGGAAGATGAGCGGCATGAGCCACGGCATGGGCGGAATGAAGATGGTCGCAATGGAGCATGACGACCCTAACAGTGTCCTGATTGAGCCTGGCTCAACCCAAGAGCTGATCTGGACCTTCAACGACAGTGCAGGGCTTCAGTTTGCCTGCAACGTGCCGGGGCATTACCAATCGGGAATGGTCGGCGAATTTGATCTGAAATAAACCGGAGTCGGCTGTTTCTGCCGGCCCGACGCAAGAGTTGGCTACGCTAAGTCGCAAGTAACATAGCAACGCTTCTCAGCCGGGGTCCGTGCGGAAACATCACCGCACCACTGTGGAGCCGCAAATCAGCGTTGTACTGAATATGCTCATTTCTAGTAGCACCTTACAAGGGGAATAGACATGCCTACCACCTCTGGCCATCACGACCATAATCACACCCATGCTGCTTCCCGGGATGATGCTGATCTACATGACCCGGTGTGTGGAATGGCAGTCACTTCGTCGAGTAAATTTGCTGAGACTTACCAAGGACAGACGTATCGGTTCTGTAGCCTGAAATGTCAGGAGAAGTTTCGAGCGGACCCTGAGCGCTACAGTGGCCACGTGGTGCGCAACGAGTCAGGCAGCACAACGCCGGAGTCTGCGGTACAAACGGGCACTGAATTTACGTGCCCGATGCATCCTGAAATACGGCAGACCGGCCCCGGTAACTGTCCTAAATGTGGCATGGCACTAGAGCCTGTCATGCCGGCGCTTGATGAAGAAGAAAATCCTGAACTCCGGGATTTCAATCGCCGCTTCTGGTGGTCGCTGCCCTTAACCGTGGTCGTAACCGTGCTCGCGATGGCGGGTCACTCGTTACAACTTCTTCATGGTTCGGCTCAAAACTGGATCGAGTTCGCTCTGGCGACACCCGTGACCTTATGGGCAGGATGGCCTTTTTTTGTAAGGGGACTGGCCTCGGTTAAAAATCGCAGTCCCAACATGTGGACTCTGATTGGGTTGGGCACCGCCGCAGCTTATCTGTACAGCGTCATAGCAACGCTCTTCCCCCAAAGTTTTCCCTCCAATTTCATGCAAGATGGACGTATCGGCGTTTACTTCGAAGCGGCAGCGGTCATCATCTCGCTCACGTTGCTTGGCCAGATCCTTGAGCTCAAAGCCCGATCACAAACTTCCGCCGCCATTAAGTCTCTTCTCGGCCTTTCGCCCAAAACTGCACGCCGGATCAATGCCGATGGCCAGGAGGAAGACATTCCTCTCACACATGTGCACCTGGGAGACCACTTACGGGTCAGACCGGGTGAAAAGGTGCCAGTTGATGGTTCGGTACTTGAGGGTGAAAGTGCGGTGGATGAGTCGATGCTCACTGGCGAGCCAGTCCCGGTAATGAAGAAAGCTGGAGATAGCCTGATCGGCGCCACGCTGAATACGCATGGGAGCCTGGTGATGGAGGCCCAGAAGGTCGGTGCCGAAACCATGCTGTCCCAGATCGTACAGATGGTCGCGAGAGCTCAGCGTTCCAAGGCGCCGATGCAACGAATGGCCGACTCGATTGCCGGCTACTTCGTGATGGGTGTTATCGCGATTGCGATAATGACATTTATCGGTTGGGGGCTTTTCGGCCCTGAGCCCAGTTGGGTGTTTGGTCTAATCAACGCTGTCGCCGTGCTGATCATCGCTTGTCCCTGTGCGTTGGGACTTGCTACGCCTATGTCGATCATGGTGTCGACAGGTAAAGCAGCCAGCATGGGTGTTTTGTTCAGAGATGCCAGTGCAATTGAAAGCCTTTGCAGAATCGACACGCTGATTGTCGACAAGACAGGCACCCTGACAGAGGGACGGCCCGTGTTTCACAGCGTGGAGGCCACTCCCACCTTCAATCCCGACGACGTCCTTCACCTGGCTGCCAGCCTTGATCAGGGCAGCGAGCATCCTTTAGCACATGCGATCGTCGATCACGCCCGAGCCGAGAACATAAAGCTCACCAAGCCCGAATCCTTTGAGTCGGATTCGGGTATCGGCGTCAGTGGCGTTGTCGATGGCAAGAAGCTCCAGCTGGGGAACACAGCGTTGATGGAAGCCGCAGGCGTGAGCACCAACTCCCTACAAGAGCGCGCTGAGGTGTTGCGACTTGACGGCATCAGTATTATCTACCTCGCCGTCGACGGCGCATTGGCAGGTTTGTTGGCCGTATCAGATCCGATCAAGCCAACCTCAAAAGAGGCCGTCACCAAGCTTAAGGCTCACAACGTGAAAATCATCATGGCTACTGGGGACGGGCTTACTACCGCTCGGGCTGTCGCCAGGGAGATGGGGATTGAAGAGGTCCACGGTGAAGTCAAACCCCAAGACAAGGAACGTCTGGTGGCAGACCTACAGCAACACGGGCGAAAAGTGGCCATGGCAGGTGACGGTATCAACGATGCTCCGGCCCTGGCGCGAGCAGATGTGGGGATAGCCATGGGAACGGGGACTGACGTGGCGATGAATAGCGCGCAACTCACGCTGGTCAAAGGTGACCTGATGGGGATCTTACGAGCACGAGCTCTTTCGGTCGCCACAGTTAAAAACATGCGCCAGAATTTGGGCTTTGCTTTTCTCTACAACTCAATGGGTATACCTCTTGCCGCTGGTTTGCTCTATCCATTGACGGGGCACCTCCTGTCGCCAATGATCGCTGCCATAGCCATGAGCGTCAGTTCCGCGTCGGTAGTTTTCAATGCATTGAGGCTGAGGAATACCCGAGTTGACTGACCTTCAAAATTGCAGCGGTTTTAACTCGGGGGGAATGGCGATCCATGTGCTTTCTTCAATCCCTTTAAGCGCGCATTCGCCCTTTGCACAGCGGCCATTTTTTCGGGCCGCTTCATGCGCTTCCACTTTCTGATGTCTTCCTTATTCCGCCCGCAGCTCACACACAGATCACCACTGAGTTGGCAAACCGAGATACAAGGATTCTCGATTTCTTTTGCCATGGTCAGTCCCCCTTAGCTTTATGTAGTTGAGCCACGCGACGTTTCCAGTCGCCTATGTGCGTGCGTTGGCACTCTTGCTCCGAGTCAAAGCGGACATTGCGGTCTGAAACAGGCAGGTCAAGATTGGCCTCTTTCAAGGCGATCGCCGTCAACTCAAAGATGCGGGCCTTCGCGTCAATCTCGGCCCGCTTCCTGTCAGCCAGGGTTTCGAACACCCAGATGACCTTCAGGGTTTCAGCCAACGCACTTAGGTCAGCGGTGTGAGTGAGCCAAATAAACCCCTTTATCTCGTCCTTTGCTGTTTCGCACGCGTCGGTGAGCGTGACGATCAACTGGCGCTCGATCCGAGCCAGTTCACGTTTACCGGGCGGCATCGGTGTGTCCTATAGAGGTTGTGCTGGACAGGCGCTGAGTCATGTCTGCCGGAACTCGACGGTCAGGTGGCTGACTTCGTGAACTGTTTTGAGACGCTCACGAATGCTCTCGGCGTTCACAGTGGCTTCACCTAGAACGCTGACGATCGCCGCGCACGCTTGAGGTCCCACCCTCCAAACGTGCAAGTCTGTAATGGTAGCGCCACCAGGTTTCTCAACGAGTTCGCGGATTTCCTCGGCAACGTGCGCGTCGGTCTGATCGAGCAACACGCCCGCAGTTACCCCCATCAAGGTCCAGGCCCAACGCGCGATAACGATAGCGCCGACGATACCCATGACCGGGTCGAGCCACACCCAACCCAGATATCGACCGGCAAGCAAGGCAGCGATGGCCAGAATCGACGTCAGCGCGTCTGCAACGACGTGGACATAGGCGGACCTCAAGTTGTTGTCGTTTCCGTTGTGGGCATGAGGGTGATCGTGGTCGTGCCCATGTCCATGTCCATGCCCATGCCCATGCCCATGACCCAGCAGCAGGGCACTGACAATGTTGACGAGCAAACCGACAACGGCGATGAGGGTCGCGGTGCCAAACTGAACCGGTGTTGGCTGCAACAAACGCATGAACGATTCAACGCCAATGCCCAACGAAATCATGCCAAGAATCAGCGCCGAGGCGAACCCGCCCAAGTCTCCAACCTTTCCTGTACCGAAACTGTAGCGCTGGCTGGTAGCGTGGCGTTTTGCGTATCCGTAAGCGGCCGCCGCGATGCCCAATGCGCCGGCATGGGTTGCCATGTGGAAGCCATCGGCCAGTAACGCCATCGAACCCGTGATATAGCCGGCGGTGATCTCCCCGATCATCATTACCACCGTGAGTGCTACAACCCAAAGCGTACGCTTGGCATTCTCATCGTGCGCTGAGCCTAGAAACACGTGGTCGTGTGTGTAATCGATGTCGGTCCTGCTCATACGTGTTTACCTGGATGCATTCACTTGGAGTACCGGCGGATAGCTTCAAGAAGCTCTTCGACGCCCTTGTTACGCTCTTCTTCGCTGAGCGCGGGGTTCGCGACATGTGCTCGTGCGTGATCCTCGATGATCTCCTCCATCAGCCCGTTGATGGCACCCCGAGTGGCCGCAACAAGATGTAGTGTCTTGGCGCAGTCGAAGTCCGATTCCAATGCTCGTTCAACAGCTTGAATTTGCCCGGCAATACGTTTTACACGTTTAAGAAGATCGTCTTTGTGTGATGCGATATGACCCACGCTATACCCCCCCTACCTATATAGGGTCGCATGATAGGCCTCCCCCCTATACCTATGCAAGGTTCGCGGGAGGACAGATCAAAGCCGTTGACGAAACGAGAGGCATACAAAATCGTTGGATCAAGCGAGAGAGCCGCAATGTTGCCGTTAGCCGACCTTTACCGACGAGAACAATAGGGCGCACTCCTGGAAACCGTTCAAATGGTAGCGAGCTAATTAGCAGCCGAGTGGTCAAGTCCCGTAAAACTTCTCGAAATCTGCGCTCACGGCTTTGATTAGATAATCGTTGACCTTGCCATGGTGTCAACGTCGATGCTGTCGCTGCGGGGAAAAGACACCGCTCAGCACGAGGGTAATTCACATGGTCGTCTTAGATGTATCAGGCATTGGTTGCGGCAGCTGCGTCGGCAAAATCACCAGAGCGATCCAGGCACTGGACGACAACGCTACGGTCTCCGTCGATCGATCAACCGGTAAGGTGAGTGTTGAAAGTAGCGAAAACGCTGAACAGCTCCGTAAAGCTGTGGAGGCTGTTGGTTTTCCTTCCAAGATCAGCCATTGAATGGAGACGCCTGCTCCTGAGTAGAGCGTCGTCTGATGGTGAATACCTTTGAATCCGAAAGTACCTGAGCCGCTGTATCGGCCAAAGTTGGCTCGCATGCGCCTATGCTGCTAGTCACCGCGCAGAGCTTTGAGCAAACCCTTGAATGCTCCATTTAGCCGAGTAAAAGCGGCATCGAAACGTATCGCGTTTTCCGTGTATTTCGCGACCTCGACCTGCTGATCGACAGTATTTTGGTCCAAGGCAGGCTGAGCCGGCGTGCTGTAAAGCAAGTCGCGCCCGTATATAGCCACCGCCGATTCTTTCTTAAGAAAATGCTTTGCGTTTGTTGTTTTCAAAGAAAACGCAGTGGTAGCAGGTTCTTTGGTTTGGCTGGCGAGCACAGTAGAAAAATCCAAGTCTTGGGCTTTGAAGTTCGGAGTGTCAGCGTTCGCGATATTGTTACTTAAGATCTCAGCTCTTTGGCCACGATAAACTAACGCTCTTTCTGCGGAGCCTAATGCTTTCTCAAAATTAATACTCACAATTAATCACCCTCGGTGGCATTACTATCTTCTTTGATCATTGAACACCCAGCTGTTGCAGCAGAGCATTCAAGTCTCCTATTAATTTTAATGCAGAGACCTAGAACATCGCCTCCGTGAGAATTAATGGAACCCAAAGCAATGATTACACTTCAATCTTATATTCAATAAAAGTCGCGCAATGCGAAAAGATGGAGACCATACGGATTAAATATCGTGTACTTCAAGA
>NZ_JBARTQ010000285.1:0-3247 GCF_049645325.1 Pseudomonas sp.
GCTTGAGACCGCTATCGCAGGCAAGCCAGCGCCCACACTGGAATGCATTCCTTCCATTGAAATGCGCTCAACTGTGGGAGCCGGGCTTGCCCGCGATCCGCCACAGGCGGCCATTCACCGAGGAATCAAAGCCCCCGGCACCTGAATGACCCGGCCCGCCAACCGATGCCCAGCCACTGCGGCCTCTTGCGGCGACCCACCCTTGAGCCGACTGGCCAGGTACGCCGCGCTGAACGAATCCCCCGCCGCCGTCGTATCCACCACCTTCTCGACCTTCAGCGCCGGCACGGCAAAACGCTCGCCATCACAGCGAATCAAACATTCCTCTGCCCCGCGCTTGAGCGCCACTTCAGCAATCGCCGGGTACGCCGCAAACACCTGCTCGCTGTCTGCGTAGCCAAACAACGCCTGCTCGTCATCCTCGGTCAGCAAGGCCATATCCACCTCGGCCATGACCCGCTGATACGCCTCGCGCGCCGCCTCGACATTGGCCCACAGCCGTGGGCGGTAGTTGTTGTCAAACACCACCTTGCCGCCGCGTCGGCGGGTTTCGGTCAGGGTGTGCAGCAATCGTTCGCGCCCGACCTCGCCCAGTACCGCCAGGGTGATGCCGCTGAAATACACCACGTCGTAACCCGGCAAGGCCGCCAGGATCGGTTCGGCGGCGGGTGTGGTGAAGCAGTCGCGCACGGCGGCTTCGTTGCGCCAGTAAAGGAATTTGCGCTCGCCGTTGGCGTCGGTCTGGATGCAGTACAGCCCCGGCAGACGCCCGGGCAACCGTTGGACCATCGCCAGGCCAAGGCCCTCTTGCGCCCAGTGTGTGCACATGGCATCGCTGAAGCTGTCGTCGCCCAGGGCGGTGACATAGTCGACCGTGCCGACAGCGCCCAGCTCGCGGCGCAGGTACACCGCCGTGTTCAGGGTGTCGCCGCCGAAGCTCTGATGCAGGCTGCCGTCGGCGCGGTGTTGCAGTTCGATCATGCATTCGCCGATGAGGGCGATGCGGGGTTGGGTGTTCATGGCTTTTGTCTCGGGTGTGGCTGATGGCCTCTTCGCGAGCAAGCCGGCTCCCACAGTTGCCTGCATTCCTTCAGATAAAACGCAGTCAATGTGGGAGCGGGCTTGCTCGCGAAAGGAGCAACGCGGTCTAGAAGCAGGTGTGCAGCGACTCGATCACCTGCAACTGCTCATCCACCAGGCAGCCGACCTGCCACTTGTCGAAGGTCAGGCACGGGTGGGAAGTGCCGAAGGAGATGATGTCGCCGATACGCAGCTCAACCCCGGACGGCACAGTCATGAACGCATGCTGGTCCATCACCGCCGTGACGTTGCAGGCCGTCACATCATCGCCTTCGGCTGGCAGGATGCCGGCTTTGTAGCGTTTGAGTGGCACCGGTAAACCGGCGTCGTAGGCCACGTCGCGCTTGCCCAGGGCGATCACCGCAAAACCTGGCTCGGGCAACGATTGCACATGGGCCCAGACTTCGAGCGCCGGGCGCAGGCCTTCGTTAAGGTCGCTGCGGCGGTCGAGTACGCAGCATTGCGCCTCTTTGTAGATACCGTGGTCGTGGGCCACATAACTGCCTGGGCGCAATACGCTGAGGAAGCGGCCGGCGGCGTTCTGTTCTTCAAACGACTCGGCGATCAAGTCGTACCAGGCCGAGCCCGACGCGGTGACGATCGGCTTGGGCAAGTCAAAAGAGCCGTTGTTTTGCAGGTCCACCGCCAAACGTACCAGGCTGGCGGCGAAGGCGCGGATGCCACTGATGGCGTGCTCGCCGTGGATCACGCCTTCGTAGCCTTCAATACCGGTAAGCGCCAGGGCTGGCTGGGCCTTGATCGCCTTGGCCAGTTCGCGCACTTCTTCCTCACTGCGGCAACCGCACCGGCCGCCGACCACACCGTACTCAATCATCACGTTCAGGCGCAGGCCACGGGCGGCGAAGAACAGGCCCAGGTCAGCGACGTTATCGGGGTGATCGACCATGCAATGGAAGTCAAAATCCTGATCGGCCAGCAGGTCGGCGATCAGCGCCATGTTTGGCGCGCCCACCAGTTGGTTGGCCATCAGCACGCGGCGTACACCGCCGGCGTAGGCGGCGCGGGTTTGCACCGCGTTGGCCAGGGTAATGCCCCAGGCGCCCGCAGCGATCTGACGCTGAAACAGCGCCGGCATCATGCTGGTTTTGCCATGGGGCGCGAGTTCTGCGCCGCTCTTGCTGACAAAGTCCTGCATCCAGCGAATGTTGTGTTCCAGCGCGTCGCGGTGCAGCACCAGGGCCGGCAGGCTGACGTCACGGACCAGATGCGCACCGACGGCGGCGGCGCCTTTTTCAACGGCGTTGAGGGCAGACATGGAAAACTCCTATTCGTTAATGCGCCGGGCCAGGTTGTTGGCGCTGTCGATCAACACCCGGCGATAGTCGTTGTAGTTTTTGATCGCATCGGCGCGCGGGGCGACGATGCACAGGGTCGCAATGCTGATGCCTTGCGCGTCCCGGACCGGGGCGGCAAAACAATGGGTAAAGGTATCGGCCACGCTGTCGAAGGAAAAGAAGCCATCGAGTGTGGCCTGACGGATTTGCGCCAGGAAGGTTTCCAGCGCCAAGCGCTGGCCGTCCGGCAGGATGAAGTCGTCGTAGTCGATCAGGTCGATGATCTGTTGATCGCTCAAGTGCCCCAGCAGCAGGCGCCCGGACGCGGTCCACGGGATCGGCGCGTTTTCGCCGATGTCCGAGGAAATCCGAAAATGCCGCTCGCCTTCACGCATCAACGCCACCGTGTATTTGCGCCCATTGAGCAGGCACATCTGCGCGGTTTCGTGGGTCTGGCTGACGATTTCCTGCAAGGCGTGGTCGGCCTCGCGGGTCAGGTCGAAATGGCGCAGGTGCGCCTGGCCGAGAAAGTACAGCTGGCGGCCCAGGTAGACGTGACCGTCCTTGCCCACCGTTTCGAGGATGCGCCGTTCGAGCAAGGACGCGACCAATTCGTAGACGGTGGACTTGGGGCTGCCGATGCCGCTGGCAATATCATTCGGGCGCAGGGGCTGGCCGATTTCCTTGAGAAAGTCGAGGATATCGAACGCACGGTCCAGTCCTTTGGCGCGGCGTTTGATGGTGTCTTCGGTCATGGCAGTGTGAGTCCCGTTCAAAACATTACTATCAACACAAATCTCCTGTGGGAGCGGGCTTGCTCGCGAATGCGGTGGATCAGTTACAGATGCATTCGCTGACACACCGCATTCGCG
>NZ_JBARTQ010000286.1:0-3090 GCF_049645325.1 Pseudomonas sp.
GCCCCATCCAGCACACCGCATGACTGTCAGACACTACACGGCGGCTAATTTTAGGGCCGCTTCGCGCCCCAGCGCGGGGCAAGCCCGCTCACCACAACACAAACAGCCCTATCACCTGTGATCTTCAGTGTTCTTAAAGGCCGGTGATCAGGTGTACCACTCCCCCTGCCAACACCATCACACCCGGCACACCCGCCGCTTTGAGTGCCGCAGAATCCAGCCGCGCCGCATCCTGCAACTGCACCCGCACCCGCGTCAGCGCCACGCGTTGCTGTGAAGTGAGGTTATCCGCGCCACCCAGTGCACTCAGCACCTCAGCCGACAACAGGCTCGGCGCTGGCGCCACCACTGTCTCGGCGACCAAATCCGGGGTCAGGGCTTTCCAGAACGCCCGCTGCAATTTCTCGAACATGCTCAGTTCTCCACAACAGGTGAGATTTCAACAGTGGCCGCGTGGTACTGGCGCAAGGTCTCGCGCACTTGGGCGGCTTCTTCCAGGCCCAGTACCTGGCGGGCGATGCTCTGGCAGTCGGCCAGGTCCAGTTCGCGCACGGTGGCCTTGATGGTCGGGATCAACGGCACGCTGACCGACAACTCATCCACGCCCAATCCGATCAACACCGGCACCGCCAGCGCTTCGGACGCCAACGCGCCACACACGCCGACCCACTTGCCATGGGCATGGGCGGCCTTGACGGTAGTGGCGATCAGGCGCAGCACCGCCGGGTGAAAGCTGTCGGCCTGGCTGGCCAGGCGTGGGTGGTCGCGGTCCATGGCCAGGGTGTATTGGGTCAGGTCGTTGGTGCCGATGGAGAAGAAATCCACGTGGGGCGCGAAGACGTCCGCCATCAATGCCGCGGATGGCACTTCGATCATGATCCCCAGCTTTGGCAGCTCGGTAAGCCCTAACGCCAGTGCTTCCTCTTCCAGAATCTGCCGCGCCAGGTGCAGCTCCGACAGCAGGCTGACCATCGGCAACATGATGTGCAGCCGCGCAAAACCGGCGCTGGCGAGAATGGCGCGGAACTGTTCGCGCAATAACTCAGGGCGCTCCAGGCACAGGCGAATGCCGCGCAAGCCGAGGAATGGGTTGGTCTCGGCCTCCATCGGCACATAGGCCAGCGGCTTGTCGCCACCGACGTCGAGGGTGCGCACCACGAGGTTGCGCTCCGTGCCAAGCGCGCGGGCGATGGCGGAGTAGGTGCCGGCCTGCTCCTCGGGGCTGGGCGCGCGATTGCGGTCCAGGTAGAGGAATTCGGAGCGCAGCAGGCCGACGCCTTCGCCACCGAGGGTCAGGGACTGCTCCACTTCCTGCAATGAGGCGACGTTGGCGGTGACTTCAACGTGATGGCCGTCACGGGTAATGGCGGGCAAGGATGCCTGCGCGACTTCGCGCTGACGTCGCAGAACCTGCTGCTGGCGCGTAGCCTCCAATTGCTGGATTTCAGCCAGGTCCGGCTCCAGGTGCAGCTCGCCTTTGTCGGCATCGAGTAGCACCTGTTTGCCGTTGGCCAAACCCAGCACCTGCGCCGGCACACCACAGATAGCCGGCAGGCCGAGTGCACGGGCGAGGATCGCGACGTGGCTGGTCGCGCCGCCGCCGACAGTGACAAACCCGAGCACCTTGCGCGTATCCAGGCTGGCGGTTTGCGAAGGCGTCAGTTGCTCAGCGATCAGGATCGCGCGCTCAGGCAAATCCCAGGCGCGGTCTTGAACTCCAAGGATCAGCTTCAGCACCCGCTGGCCCACATCGGCCAAGTCTGCCGCGCGCTCGGCGAGCAATGCATTGCCCAACGCCTGGAATTGCCGGGCGGTCGCCACCGTGGTGCTGTTCCAGGCAAACGCGGCGCTTTTGCCTTCGGCCAGCAGGCCGTGGGCGTGTTCGAGCAAGGTCGGGTCTTCGAGCAGTTCCTGATGGGCGCGGAAAATCTCGGCCTGGGCACTGCCAGCCGCCTTGGCTTGCAGGGCTTGCAGCGCCTCGGTTGCCGCCTGCAGCCCACGCTGCAGGGCAGCGCGTTCAGCGGTTTCGCCCAGGCCTTTTTCAGTGATCGCAAGTTCAGGCTCAGCCACTTGAACCACCTGACCAAACGCCGAACCGGGCGAGGCGCACACGCCGCGCAGCAGGGTCGCCGACGACAGCGGCGCGACCGCTTCAACCACCTCTGGCACTACCGCCACCGTCTCGCCGCAGCCGTCGGCCAACAACGCAACCAGGGCCGTGATCGCCACGTCAGCATCGTCACCCGCGGCGCTCACTTGCAAGGTATCGCCCTGCACGGTTTGCAACGCCATGATTGCCACCAGCGATTTCGCGTTGGCGCTCTGGGTTTGTTTGTGCAGGTAAATGCTCGCGTTGAAACCCTTCGCCGCCTGGGCAAACACCGCCGCCGGGCGGGCGTGCAAGCCGTTGGCATTGGGCAAGGTCAACGGCTTGGAGAACAGCGCGTCGCCCTCCTCCTCAATCACCGCTTCAACGGCCTCACCTGGGGATAACTGCAACAGTGGCTGACCCAGCTCCACAACGCCGTTGGCCAGCACGGTAAACGGCTGGCCGCTGACCACCAGCATCAAGGTCAGCAAACTGCGCGCATGGAGCGCCACATAGTCGGCATCGAACTCAATCAGCGGCTGCCCGGCTTCGACGCGCTGGCCTTCCTGCACCCACCGCGTGAAGCCCTGGCCTGCCAGGTTTACAGTGTCCAGGCCGATGTGCAGCAGCACCTGAACGCCGTTGTCGTCGGTGATGCTGACCGCATGACCACTGTCCTGAATATTGCTGATTACCCCGGCCAGTGGTGCGCAGAGGGTCTGCGAGATCGGGTCGATGCACAGGCCGTCGCCGATCAGACGGCTGGCGAACACCGGGTCGGGCACCTGATCCAGTGCCAGCAGCACCCCGGACAGGGGCGCCAGCAGTTCCAGGGGTTGCGTTGTGGTCATGACTTCACCTGCTGTTTTGTTCTGTAAAAATCATAGGGTGGATGTGAGTCCTGGGATGACGAAGATCAAATGTGGGAGCGGGCTTGCTCGCGAATGTGGTGTATCAGGCGACATATGTATTGGATGACCCACCGCTTTCGCGAGCAAGCC
>NZ_JBARTQ010000287.1:0-15259 GCF_049645325.1 Pseudomonas sp.
GGTTTCCAGTTAAAACTCGGTAGCAGGTTTGGGCGCAGCTTCGCACCCCAGCGCGGGGCAAGACCGCTCACCACAAGGGCAGGCTTGCCCGTGTTGAACTGAGTTTTTTTCAGATGAGGCGTGCGGCCACCAGCCAGTCGGCGACGGCCTGGAATGAGGCATCCGGCACGGGGTCGCCGGGGACGGCTTTCTTGGCGATGTCGCTGGCCAGTTTTTTGTCCGGCGCATGCGGAATCCCCAGGTCATACGCCTCCTGCAACATCAACAGCGCCTCCTCCGGCGAAGCCCGGCAGACAATCACCGGCACCGGGGTCTCGCCGCGCACGTAACGCACGCCGATCACCCAGCCATCGGTGGTGCCGATCATCATCGAGGCGCGGCCCAACCCCAACTTGGTGGCCAGGGCCTGCATTTCATTGCGCTGGCGCCGGCGTTCGCTCTTGATCAGCGGGTCGCCGTCGATGTCCTTGCGTTCGCGCTTGGTTTCACTGCGGGTCATTTTCATGTCGCGACCAAACAGCCAGCGCTGCATGATCACGTCCACCGCCCCCACCAGGATGAACGCGCACAGCACGGTGAACACCAACGGTTTGAGCACCAGGAAAAACGTCGACTCCATGCACTCGGCGCCACAGCGTGATGACTCCATCAGCGCCTGCAGCGCGTGCTTGCCAACCACGTAGAACGCGATCGCCAGCACGTGCACCTTGATCAGCCCCTTGATGAACTCCACCAGGTTACGCAAGGCGAAAATCTTCTTCATGCCCTCCGCCGGGTTGATGCGCTTGAACTCGGGCTTGATCGGGTCCACCGAGAACACGAAGCCACGCATGGTGATGATATTGGTCAGGATCACCACGCCGGTGGTCACTGCCATCACCGGCAGGGTGATGCCGATCACCAGTTGCTCGGCATGGTCCAGCACCCGCGGCCACACGGTGGCGAAGGGCTCGATATAGATTTGCGCCGTCAGGTCGATCAGCGCCGTGACCTGCGCCATCGCCCGCGGTGCGAGGATGGAAATGCACAAGGTGCAGAACAGGATGACCATGCCCGACACCAGGTCCTGGCTCTTGGCGACCTGACCTTTCTTGCGCGCGTCACTGAGCTTCTTGTCCGTGGCCGGCTGGGATTTCTCTTCGCTGGTATCGGCCATGGGCTACTCCATGCCTGCCAATGTCTTGAGCAGCTCGACGGTGCCGCGAAACTCCGCCAGTTGGTCGAGCATCAAGGGAATCAGGAAGCCGATGTAGATCACCATCAAGATGCTGAAAAACAGGTTCTTCACCGGCAACGACAGGTCGAACATATGCAGGTTCGGCGCCATGCGCGAGAGGTAGGCGAGCATCAAGTCCGTGATCAACAGCGAGATCAGCAACGGCGACACCATCAGCACGCCAACGCGCATGATCTGGTCGAGGATCGACAACACCGCCAGCAACGCCGAGCTTGCAAAGACGGGGGTAAACGAGGTCACCGGCCACAGCTGGTAGCTGTGGTAATAGCCATCGACCATCAGGATAAAGCCGCCGGACATGAAGAACAGCGTGATCAGCATCACCGTCAACAAGGTTGCCATCACGCTGGATTCCCCGGACGACAGCGGGTCCACCAATTGCGCCATGGTCGAGCCGCGCTGCAGGTCAATCAACTCGCCGGCCACTTCTGCGGCCCAGAACGGAATGCCGAACAGCAAGCCAATCAAGATGCCAATCAAGAACTCCTTGATCAGCAAGCCGGCGATAAACACGCTGCCGTGTTCGGGCATCGCGGTGAGTGCGTCGAAAACCGGAAAAAACATCGGGATTGAAATCGCGACTGCCACACACCCACGAATCATGCCGGTCAGGCCCAAGCGGTTGAACGCCGGGGTAATCACCACCACGCCCATGGCCCGGCAGGCGGCGAGCGAGGCGGAGCTGATCACCGGGTAGGCGACTTCCAGAAACTGCGCGGTAAGGCTGGCATCCATGGGCGGTCAGCGCGTCCACAGCGGGAAATTGTCCAGCACCTGGCTGCCCAGTTCCGCCACTTGCCCGGCGAGTACCGGGCCGAGAAACACGATGGTCAGCAGCACCGCCACCAGCTTCACCACCTGGGGCAGCGTCTGGTCCTGGATCTGCGTCAGCGCCTGGAACAGGCCCACGCTCAAGCCGACGATAATCGCCACCCCCAGCGCTGGCGCGGAGAGCATCAGCACGGTCATCAGTGCCTGTTTCATCAATGACAGGAAAACATCCTGGCCCATGGGTCGTGCCTCAGCCGTAACTCAGAATCAAACCGTGCATCAAGCGCGACCAGCCGCTTAACGACACGAATAAAAAGATCTTCAGCGGGATCGAAATCAAGTTCGGCGACACCATCGACATGCCCATCGCCATCAGCACATTGGACACCAGCAAATCCACGACCAGAAACGGGATGTAGAGCAGAAAACCGATCTCGAAAGCGCGCGTCAGCTCCGAGCTGACGAAGGCCGGGATCAGCACCACCAGGTCATCGTCGCGCAAGTCGGCACGGGCTTCCGGTGACCAGATGGTCTCGGTGGCCTGCACAAAAAAGCCGCGTTCGGATTCATTCGCAAAACGCTTCAAGTGCGCCTGCAACGGCGGGCGCAAGGCGTCGCCCAGGTCCTTGAGTTGCTCCACATGCTCAATGTTCAGGTCGCGCCCCTCCACCTGGCGGTACATGTCGCCAATCAACGGCGTGGTCACGTACACCGAGAGGATCAGCGCGATGCCGTACAGCACCAAGTTCGGCGGCGTCTGTTGCACCCCGAGGGCGTTGCGGATCAGGAACAGCACCACCGAAATCTTCATGAAACCGGTGAGCGTCACCACCGCCAACGGGATCAGCCCGATCGTCGCAACGACCAGGATGATCTCGATCAGGTTCGGCTGATAACCGGTCATGGGGTGGCAAAACTCAGCAGGCGCACACCCAGGCCGTCACCGATTTTCACCAGTTGGCCCTGGCCGACGCGACGGCCATTGACCATCAGGTCGACGCTGTCGATGCCGGGCGTGTTGAGCTGCAGCAAACTGCCGGCCCCCAACTCGCGCAGTTGCGCCAGGGTCAGTTCCAGGCTGCCGACCTGGCACACCAGTTTGAGCGGCAAGTCATCCAGGGCCGTAGCCGCATCAACGTCAGTCATCGTGTTCTCCATGTCCAAAAGGGGCGCTTTCAATTCTTCCTGCAACCGCAATGAGTCACCCTGGTGTTGGCAGCGGGCCTGCAAACGGCCCTCCAGGTCGAGCAACAAGCCTTGGCCCTGCTCCAGCATCAGCACATCGCCAGGGCGCAAGCTGCGCAATTCACCGAGGCTCAGCCATTGCTGCCCCGCCAGCACCGCGAGGGTCTGGCGCAGCGCAGGCAGCGGGTCGGGCTCGATCTGACCGTGGTGGGCCAGCAACTGCGCAACCATCACGGCGGCGCCTTCGCTGAGGTCCAATTGCGCGCTCATCGCGGGCTGGTTGCCAAAGCGCAGTTCCAGGGCCAGGTGTACGGCGAATGGCCGCTGGTCCAGGCCGTCGGTGGCTTCGAGCAATTGCACGGGGTGGCCGAGCAGCGGTTCCAGGGCCTCGATCACGTCGAGTACCGCCAGTTCCAGCAGCAGCGAACGCGGCAACGACGGCAGTTGTTGCACATCGAACTGCAACGCCAGCGGCACCGTCACCTGTTCCAGCGCAGCCGCCGACAGACGCAAGCGCACTGGCGCGCGGCCCAGCAACAGCAGTACATCCCGTGGCGCGCTGAGGGTTTGCGGCTGCGCGGCCCAGGTCACGCGCAGGTCTTGCCCGGCGCAACGGCCTTGCCAGTCACGACGGCGACGGTGCAGCTGGTTATGCAGCGCCAATAACGCCGGGTCGTAGTGGGTCAGCCACGGCGACAGTGGGTCGGCAAGGGCTGCGATCATGTGCCGACACCTTCGTCACGCAGCTCGACCACACGGCGTTCATCGCTTTCGCGCCCTTCCAGCAAGCTTTGCCAGGCGTCGGATTGGCGCTGGCGGCTCAGGCGTTCCTGGCGAAACAGGTCGCGCTCGCGCTCCTGGCTTTCCAGCGTGGTGGACACGTGGGTCACATCGTTTTCCAACTGTTGCTGGTCATCGGACAGCCCGCGCAGACGGTCCTGGGCGGCCTGCCAACTGGCGACCGACAAGCCCTCGGTCAGCGAGGCGTACACCTGGCGCGCTTCCTCGGCAACCGCTTCGCGGTGCCGGCGCAATTGCTCCTTGGCGTCGCTCAGCACGCCGTGGGTCTGCTCACAGCGTTGCTGCTGGGCAGCCAATTGGCTGGCGGCCCGTTGTTCGCGTAACACCCGCAGGGTTTGCAGGGTGCGCAGTTGGTCGGTTTTCATTGGTCAGTGTCCCTCTTCATGCCAAAACAAAAATCTGTGAAAAGCCGGCTTGCTGTCATGACCAGGTTCCTGTGTTGAGCAGGCCTTTGTGGTGAGCAGCTTTTGTGGTGAGCGGGCTTGCCCCCGCTCACCACAGAAGCCCGCTCACCAGAAAAAAATGCGCTTATTCGCAAACTCACCTGCGCCAGGCTCATGCCAGCACCTGGCGCATGCGGATCAGGGTCTGGTCGAGGCTGCTCGGCTCGCCGGCGTTCTGTCGCAGGAAGGCTTCGATCGCGGCGTGGCGGGTGATGGCTTCGTCGGCCAGCGGGTCGCTGCCGGCGGAGTATTCGCCCACGCGGATCAACATTTCGATCTCGCCGTAACGCGCCATCAGTTCGCGGATGCGCATGGCCAGGCGTTTGTGTTCCTCTCCGGCGACCTGCTCCATCAAGCGGCTGCGGCTGCGCAGTACGTCGACGGCGGGAAAGTAGTTGCGCTGGGCCAGTTCGGCGCTGAGGGCGATATGCCCATCAAGGATCGAGCGCGCCTCTTCGGCCACCGGGTCACTGGCGGCGTCGCCCTCGGTGAGCACCGTGTACAGCGCCGTGATGCTGCCCGTGGGGCCAGGGCCGGCGCGTTCCAGCAAGCGTGGCAAGGCCGAAAAGAACGACGGCGGATAACCGCGCCGGGTCGGCGGTTCACCCACGGCCAGGCCGATCTCGCGCTGGGCGCGGGCAAAGCGGGTCAGGCTGTCCATCAGCAGCAGCACATTACGGCCCTGATCGCGGTGATATTCGGCCAGGGCGGTGGCGACAAATGCTGCACGCACGCGCTCGGCAGCCGGGCGGTCCGAGGTCGCAACCACCGCCACGGTGCGCGCGCGGGCCTGGGCATCGAGTTGCACATCGAGCAACTCACGCACTTCCCTGCCCCGCTCGCCGATCAGGCCGATCACGATCACATCGGCTTCGCTGTTGCGGATGATGCTCGCGAGCAATGACGATTTACCCACGCCGGGCTCACCAAAGATGCCCATGCGCTGCCCTTGGGCCAGGGTCAGCAAACCGTCGATGGAGCGAATGCCCAGCGCCATCGAGCGCACAATCAGTTGTCGCGAAAACGGCGCGGGCGGTTCGGCGTGCAGCGGGTAACGCTGCAAGGCCAGCGTCGGCGCAACGCCGTCGCCATCCAGAAACTCGCCCATGGGGCTGATCACCCGCCCCAGTTGTGCATCGCCTACGGCCACGCGGAGCGTTTCGCCGGTGGCGGTGATTTGCGTACGGGTCGACAAGCCTTCCATGGAGCCGATGGGCGACAAGATCGCCTCGTCGCCATCAAAGCCGATCACTTCAGCACTGAGGCTGCGACCACTGCCAGGGTCGCGCAGTTGGCACAACTCACCAATACTCGCGCCGGCCACACTGGCCCGCAGCAGTACCCCGCGAATGCTCAACACGGTGCCGTGCATGGGCCGCAGGCGCGCCTGAGCCAACCGTCCGGTCAGGCGTGGCAGCAGCTGTTCCAGGTTCATGCCACACCTTCTTCAGCAAACGGCAACAAACTGCGACGCAGGGTTTGCAGCTGTGCTTCCAGGCCCAGTTCGACGGAACCGGCGGCGCTGTTGAGCCGTGCCTGACCAGCGCTCAACTGCTCATCGCCATCCACCGCAATGGCCAGCCCTTCGAGTGTGAGGCGCTGACGCAAGGCCTCCACTTCAGCCGGCGGCACCCACAGCGTCAGGGCCTGATCCTGGCGAAACGCGCTGAGGGCCTGACGCGTGCAGCGCACCACACGCTCAGCGTTATCCAGTTCACCGAGCACTTCACGCACAATGCCCAGGGCCAGGTCGGCGAGTGACGTTTCCAGGCCGCTCAAGTAGTGCTGCACCTGTGACTGGGTCTGCACCAGCAACTGCGCCACCTGCTCGGCGCCTTCTTGCCGCGCTCTTTCAAAACCCTCGGCGCGGGCAGCGTGCAGCCACTGATCACTGTCGGCCTTGACCTGCTCGGCCTGGTCTTTGGCGGCCTGCAAAAAAGCAAAGCCCTCGGTCCACAGCGCGGCGTCTTCGGCGCGCAAGATGCGTGCGCCGGGGCGGTTCGGTAATTCACTCATCGGCTTGTGTCCTCGGCCACCAGGCACGCGGCGGCGGCCTGAACAATCTCCAGGTCGCGGGGCAAGCGTGCGCTGTAGCCCTGGGGGAAAACGAAACGCAAGCGCAGCCAGCCCTGCAAATCGGCCTGCTGGGCATGCAGCCAGGCGGCAATACAGCCTTGGCCGTCGCGGTCGATGGCCTCGATCAGTTCGGCGGGGTCGCGCAGCAAATCCGCCGCGCCGCCCAACTGCCGTAGCGCCAGGGCCTGGCTGAACACTGGGGCGCCGAGGCCTTCGCGCAGTTCGTTGACCACCTCGCGGCGGATCTCGCGGCTCAAGGTCGAGGCATGCCAGATGGCGCCACACAACCGTGGAAGGCGCGCAAATTGCGCGTCCGACAGCAGCAGCACCGGCAAGTCAGCGGCCAAAGGCGAGACAAGCTGATCCAACGGCGCCAACTGGTAATGGCTGACCAGCAACTGTTCCAGGCGCGGGTGAAAACGCGGCTGGGCTTGCAGGGCGTGCAGCACCGCCTCCGGCAGGTCTTCGGCAAAACACGCGCCTAAGCTCGGCCCGCGTACAAACTGCAACGGCTCGGCGATCAGCCCCTGCCAGCGTTCAAACAAGCTCATTCACCCTCCTTGAGCACATACAACGCCTGGGACTGGCGCCGCGCCCACTGCTGGCGGGCCAACACCCCGAGGGCACCGAGGGCGATCAGCAGCAAACCACCAAACATGAAGCGCGCCTGGGGCAGGTTGTCTTCCAGCATCCACAGCCCCATGAAACGCGCCAGGCGCGGCTGCGCGGGGTTCTGGCTGATGGCTACGGCCGCCTTGATCGCCGTGACCGAGACGCCGTCATAGCTCAAGCCGGAAATGCCGTTGGCGACCAGGGTCTTGATCTGCGGAATCAGCGTATTGATGTCGGTGCCCGGGTCGTAGCGCACCAGCACCGAGGCGGATGACGGCGAAATCACGCGTTTGAGCAAGTCGTTGTCCGGCAACACCACGTGCACACGGGCGGCGACAATGCCGTCGATCTGCGACACCGAGTGCGACAGTTCTTCGCTGAGCGCGTAGATCATCTGCGCCCGCTCCTGCACCGGCGACGACACCAGGCCATTGCCCTTGAACACCTGGCCCATGTTGGAAAAGCTCTGCTGCGGCAGGCCCGCGTTGTCGAGCAAGGTCATGGCTTCGGCGAAACGCTCTTCGTCGACCACCACCTTGAGCTGGCCGTTGTCCTGGGTCTTGCGCTCCGCCGGGATGCCACCGCGCAGCAGCACCGCGACCATGGCGTTGGCGTCGCGCTCGCTGAGGTTGGTATAGAGGTCGGTGTTGCAGGCCTGCAACAGGCTGGCGAGCAGGCCGATCAGCAACAGGCGCAGGGCGCGGTTTGGGCTTGGCATGGCGTTATTGACCCTTGAGGAGCGTGTTGGCGGAACCGGAAATCTGCGTCGCGCCGCGCACCACCATCTGGGTTTCGATGGAGTAGTCGAACATCTTGCCCAGGGAATGGACGATCTGATCGACCTGCTGCTCGCCGACTTTTTTCCCCGGTTCGCCCTGAGGCGATGCACTCGCCGAGCGGATTTCCGCCGAGGCCGGTGGCGGCGCCGAGGGGTTATTGGTGAGTAAATCGGCACGCTCGGAAAACGCCCGAGAACGGTCGATGAAGCTGTTCATGCGCTCCATCAGGCCCGAGCCGATCTGGTGCGGGCTCGCGCCTTCGGGCATGCCCTTGGCGGTATTGGCCATGTGCTCGAACAGGTTCTGCGAGGCCCCGGCGGGCCCCGCGCCAGCGGACGGCGGCAAGGCCGAAGCGCCGGTGGCGAGACTGATAGTCATAGGGGCTCCCTACTCTTCGTCGTCATCGGACATGGCGTCGTTCAGCAGTTCCTGCATCTTCGGCATGATGATGAACTGCCCGCCGATGGTGACGGCCTGGGTGATCAGCGCATCGTTGAATTCGGCGTCGCTGGTCTCCGTCGGTTTGTCGGCGGCCTTGGCGTTATCCACCGCCGCATTGAACTTGGCTTCAGGGCTGGCGCCACCAGGGGCGAGGTTGCTGTCTACGGCCGTTACGGACATGGTGCTGCTCCTTTACTGGTTGGGGGTTTCGGTACTGACTTGCGCGCCGCGGAACACCCGCACACCGTGCTCGCGCGCCACCGGGGCGGCCACGCTCGTGGGTTGCAGGTGATCCACATGCTGTTGCACCAGCGCCAGGTAAGGCGGCGGGCCGGAGACGAATACTTCATCGCCCTCAGGCCCGTTACGCATCGACAACTGCTGGCCGAACACGTCGAGGGTGTTCAGGTAGGCCTGCAACTGGTCGAGGTTCAGGGCACTGGCCTTGAATAACTTGGTGCTGATTTCGTCATTGGTATTGAGGTACAGGAGGTTGCCGTCGAAGTACCAGGTCAGGCCGTTGGTGCTGCACAGCGTCTGCAGGAACTCACCGGCGGTGGCCGCGCGAATCGTGCTGCGGGCTTTGCCGCGCACCTTGTCCGAGAGCACCAGCGGCACGTCGAGGTTGTGGCCGAATTCTTCCAGTGCGCTGCGTACATCCTGGTCGACCAACACGTAGGCGTAAGGCTGGGAGAACCACGCAGGCTCTTCGGCGGCGCTGGCGAAACCGGCGCTGAACAGGCATAGGACAGCCGCCAAAAATATGCTTACATGGCCTCCGCCTTCGCCCAACGAGTTGTGACGATGTCCAAGAACTTCCTGCTCGCCAGTACGCTGTTTCTGGCTGCCTGCTCCAGCAAACCTGCGACCGATTCCGACAAGTCCCTGCAACTGGCCAACGACCTGAGCAAACGCGGCGACTACGCCAGCGCAGCTGCGTTGTACGAGCGCGCCACCCAACAACCGGGCGCCAACCTTGAGCTGTGGCTCAAGCTCGGCCAGGCCAAGCTCGACGCCAAGGACGCGCTGGGCGCCGAACGCGCCTTCCAGCAAGCCCTGGGGTTTGATGCCCGCAACGCCGACGCCCTGCTCGGCCTCGGTACTGCGCAGCTGCAATTGGGCAAGACCCAACGCGCTGTGACGGCCCTGGGCCAGGCAGCCGAGATCAACCCCGCGCCAATCGCCTACACCCGCCTGGGTGTCGCGCACATCCTCAATGGCCAGGCCAGTGCTGCCCAAGCGGCTTTCGCCAAGAGCCTGAGCCTCAAGCCCGACGACCTCGACAACCGCTGCAACCTCGCCCTGGCCTACGCCCTCGGCGGGCAATCGCAACAAGCCCTCGACACCATCGCCCCCGTCACCCAATCGCCCCGCGCCCTGCCACGGCATCAGCGCAATGAACTGCTGGTGATGGTATTGGCCGGCTACGAACAACGCGTCGCCAGCTTGCCGCTGGACGACATCCCCGCCGCCGAGCGCGAGCGTTTGGTGGTGGAAGCAAAGCGCATCAAAGCGATCAGCGACCCGCTGGCGCAGGCGAAGGAACTGGGGTTGGTCGACCCGCGTTGATGCGGCGCGAGGGGGCTTTGGATCCAGCTCTTGATCTGCTGTTGCTGTTGATCTCAGGCGCCCCGTTAAACCACGCTGGCCGAACGCAGGCTTGAATCCGTGGGCAACCCGGCAGGACGCCGGGTTAGCCGCGCGGGGCCAAGGATGGCCCATCGCGGCGGCCCACGGATTCAAGCCTGCGTGAGCGCACACCGAGCCCAGGCGAGGTGCCGAGTGGTGGGGCAAAGACCTTTTGGTTACTTTTGGCTGGGCCGGCTTCCGGTCTTTCCAAAAGTGACCCGCTGTAAGAGCAGAACCATATTCAGCCGCGACCGCAGCAACGGATATGCACTCCGACCAAAAACCCCCAGCGCCCGACAAATAGCTTTCGCGAGCAAGCCCGCTCCCACAGTTGGATTGCGGGGTGTCAGTTGGGTTGGTGGCGGCTTGGGGGGCGTCATCGCAGGCAAGCCAGCTCCCACAGTTGGGTTGCGGGGTGTCAGTTGGTATTGGGGCGGCTTGGGCGGCGTCATCGCAGGCAAGCCAGCTCCCACACTTGGATTGCGGGGTGTCAGTTAGGTCTTGATCGTTCCCACCCTCTGCGTGGGAATGCAGCCCGGGACGCGCTGCGTCCCAAAGCGTGACGCAGAGCGTCACAGGAGGCATTCCCACGCGGAGCGTGGGAACGATCAGTGTCGGGTTGCTCATTGCCCACCCCCCGCCGCATCAGCCTTAGCCTCTTGCTGATCCTTGCGCCGCTGCAACTGCTCCCGGTCAAACCCCTCGATATACACCTGCGCCGCCCGGCCCACAGGCGCGGCCATCGCCGGCCCGGTGGCGCGGCCCTGGGTCAGGTCCTGCTTACGCTCCACCATCTGCATCAAATTCAAATTGTTCGCACAGCCCAACGCCAACGTCGGCTTGAAATCTTCATCCAAGCCAATCGTGTCGGTAGCTGGCGGCTGCTGACACTGGGTCGGCAAACCATCGGCGCGGTACTCAGGCGAGTAATACACCGGCGCCAAGTGGGTCTGGCAGCCCATCAGTGCCAGGGGGAGCAGCATCAACACACGCAAAACAGTCATCACAGGCCCCCTCATCAATTCATGTAGAAACCGAACGCCCCGCCGCTGCGCGGTCCGGTGGCCGCTGCGGTAGCCGGTTGTGCGTCCAGCGGCGTGGCGAGGGTGCGACCGCGCACCGGCTCCACGAGATAAGGCGTGATCAAAATCACCAATTCGGTTTCATTGCGCTGGAAGCGCTTGGAGCGAAACAGATTGCCCAGAATCGGCAAGTCGCCAAGCAACGGCAGCTTTTCGATGTCCTGGCTGCTTTCACGCTGGAACAGCCCGGCAATGGCGAAGGTCTGCCCGCTGCCGACTTCCACGCGCGTGTCTGCCCGGCGCACGCTGAAGGACGGCACATGAAAGTTGCCGAAATCCACCGTGCCGCCGCTGACCACGCTGCTGACTTCCGGACGCACTTGCAGGGCGATGCGGCCGTTGGGCAGCAGGGTCGGGTTGAACAACAGCGACACGCCAAACGACTTGTATTCGATGCCCACAAGGTCACGGTTAACCGGCACCGGAATCGCCACTTCGCCACCGGCGAGGAAGCTGGCGGTCTGGCCGGTCATGGCGGTGATGTTCGGCTCGGCGAGAATCTGCAGTACGCCGTTGGCCTGGAGCGCGTCGAGCATGCCGTCGATATTCACATTGCCCGAGCCGGTGCCCGCCGTCGCCAGCCCACCTGCCGTTGCAGCTGCCAGACCGCCGCCGGTAATCAGGCCGAACGAGAAGGTGCCGTTATTGAACATCGCGTTCCAGTTCACGCCGTAATGCAACAGCTCCGAGCGCGACACTTCGGCGAAACGCACACGCAGGTTCACCTGGGCTGCGCCGGCGTATTCGGTGGTGTTGATCGCGCTTTGAAAGCCTTGGCCCTGAGGGTTTAGCAGCGCGTTAAGGTCGGTTGCTTCGGCCACCGAACCGACGGTGCCCTTGGCAATCAGGCGGTTGCCGGCCCCGCTGATCTGCGCCCCCGTGCCCGGGTGCAGTTCCTGCATCGGTGCCGTCACCGCCTGGGTGCCGCTGCTGACAGACAAGGTCAGGCTCGCCAGTTGCTTACCGTTTTCACCCAGGGCAATCAGGCTGGTATTGCCCGGCGCCTTGCCGAAGATATAGAGCGTGCCCGGCGACACCACTTGCAGGTCGGCCACGTTCGGCTCGGCGACCAGCACCGACTCCACCGGCGCGACAAAATGCAGGATGCGCCCTTCGCCGGACGCCAGATTGATCGAGCCACCGGCACCGGCGGCAATCTCCTGAGCCTGGCTCACACACGAAAACACAGTCAGCAACAGCACACAAAAACGCATCATGAGGCAGACGCCAGGGGAGTGACGGAAGCCGCGGCAGGCGCGCGGCGGTTAGAGATATCGGTGAGGCTGATGGTCACCAGCGCTTGCAGGTTGTATTCGGTGGCCAGCTCGCGGAACGACAACACCGCCAGCTCCAGTTCACCTCGCAGCACCAAGCGACGCAGACTGCGGCGCAGTTCCGGGTGCACCAGCAAGACCGCGCTGTTGGCCTCGCGGGTGTGCTCGCAGGCTTGGCGCAGTTGAGCCAGCAAGGCACGGCTGACGTCTTCGGGGATCAACTCACGCTGGGGCTCCTGGCGACGCAGCGAGGCGCGCAATTGGTCTTCCAGGCCCGGTGCCAGGACCAGCGCACCAATCACCCGGTTGCGGTCGGCGTATTGATGGCTGATCTGGCGCGCCAGGGCCGCACGCAGGTGTTCGGCCAACCGCCCGGCGTCGGTTTCACGGGCGCCCCACTCCACCATGGCTTCGAGCAACGCCCGTTGATTGCGGATCGACACGCCCTCGCCGACCAGCAGGCGCAGGGTTTCGGCCACCCGCTGCAGAGGCACCAGGCGCAGCGCTTCCTTGACCAGTTCGCCATAGGTGGCTTCGGTGCGTTCCAGCAGCAGGCGGGTTTCCTGGATGCCCAGGAAGTCGGCGGCATAACGCCGCAGGCTGCGTTCCAGCACGCCGCGCAGCACCTCGTCGGGCAACAGGAAACCGATACCGGCGTTGCGCAAGGTCTCTTCGTGCTGGCGCTCGATCCAGTGGGCACTGCGACCATTGAGCGGTGAGTCGGCCTGTACGCTGGCGATGTCGAGCAACTGCACGTGCACCGGGTCGTCCTGCAACAGCAGGCAGTTGACCGGGAATTCGCCCTCGCTCACCGGCACGCCTTCCAGGGACACACGAAAGCCGCCCGGCGGGGCCTTGGCTTCCATGTAGATGCCCGGCACCGGCACGTCGACGCCGAGCTCTGTGCGGATGTCATGACACAGGGCTTCGATCCGCTGGCGCAACAGTTGGCGCGGCGCACTCTGCGACAGGCCACTGCCGATGGTCAGCAATACGCGGGTATCGGGCAGCAGGTTGTCATCCAGTTCAGCCTGAACTTCGACCACCGGCTCCGGCAACTCGGCCAGCACTTCGAGCTCGCCTTGGGGCTGGCGGGTATGCCGGCGGTACATCACCAACGCGGCGCCACCAAAGGCCAGCGCCAACCCCAGGAACACCCAGGTCGGGAAGCCCGGCAACAGGCTCACGCCAATCATGATCAAGGCGGTCAAGCCCAGGGCCCGGTAGCTGGCGCCCAATTGCTTGATGATCTCGCTGCCCAGGTCACCGGCTTCACCGTCACTGTTGACCCGGGTGACCACGGTGCCCGCCGCGACGGAAATCAGCAGCGCCGGGATCTGTGCGATCAAGCCGTCGCCCACCGTCAGCAACGAGTAGGTGTGCACCGCCACGCCGAACGGCATGTCGCGTTCGATCATGCCGATCATCATGCCGCCCAGCAGGTTGACCGCGAGGATCACCAGGCCGGCGATGGCATCGCCCTTGACGAATTTCATCGCGCCGTCCATCGCGCCGAACATCTGGCTTTCACGCTCCAGACGCGAGCGGCGGCGACGGGCTTCGGCCTGGTCGATATCGCCATTGCGCAGGTCGTTGTCGATGCTCATCTGTTTTCCGGGCATGGCATCCAGGGTGAAACGCGCCGCCACTTCCGCCACCCGCTCGGCGCCTTTGGTGATCACCACAAATTGCGCCACGGTGATGATCAGAAACACCACCATGCCCACCACCACTTGGCCGGCGATCACGAAGTCACCGAAGGCCTTGACGATATGGCCGGCGTCGCCGTGCAGCAGGATCAGACGCGTGGTGGTGATCGACAGGGACAAACGAAACAGCGTGCTGAGCAGGATCAGCGGCGGCAGCGCCGAGAACTCCACGGAATGGCCGATGTAGAACGCGACGATCAGGATCAGGATGCTCAGGGCGATGTTGAGGCCGATCAGCGCGTCCACCAGGTAGGTGGGCAGCGGGATGATCATCATCACAATGGCCATCAGCATGAACGCGACAATGATCACGTCGGTGCGCTTGGCGGCCATGCGCGCCAGGTTGTTCAGACGGTTGAGTGCACTCATGCGCTGGCCCTGCGTGCGGCCAAATAGCGTTTGAAGCACTGGCGTGCTTCGTCCTTGCGCTCGCCGTACCACAGCGCCCGGGCACGCAGCAGCAACAGGCTGGCGGACTCGCCTTCCAGCGCCACCAACCGGTCGAGGGCACCGAGGGCGCGGGTCGCGTCGCCACTGTCGGTGAACGCCAGCACCAGCGAGCGCAACAACACGCCGTCGCGGGGGGCGACGCTGACCGCGATCAGCAACATCACCAGGGCGCGCTGGGACTGGCCATTGCGCCGGTACAGCTCGCCGATGCCCTTGAGCAGTTGCACGGCGTCGTTGTTATCGCGGGCCATCAGGCGTGTACCTCCGAGCGTTGCTGTTCGAGGTTGCGGCGCATCTCGATCTCTTCGCTGATCAGGTCGTGGGCCAGTTCTTTGATTTCAGGCTCCGCGTCGAGGGTCGGCAGGATGTGTTCCATCACGTGTTCGAGCAGTTCCAGGGAGCGGGCGCTGCCGAACAGCAACGAGTCGACGCCGGCGGCGCTGGTGAGTTCTTCGAGGTCACTGCGCAGGGAGCGACGGGTTTGGGTCTTGCGGGTTTTGAGCACCGCTTCGAAGGCGGTGGCCTGGCGTGAATTGACCGGGCGCACGGCTTCGACGGGGGCGCTGCGCACGTCGCTGGGGATGAGGGGGCGGGGTTCGACTTTCATGCTGGGGCTCGCAGGGTGCAGATGCTTTTGCGCGGAAACGCTTTTGGATTGGGGGCATATCCGTTGCTGCGGTTGAGGCGGATATGGGTTCCGCTCTTACAGCGGGTCACTTTTGGAAAAGAGCCCCAAAAGTAACCAAAAGGGCTCTTGCCCCTCCACTCGG
>NZ_JBARTQ010000288.1:0-13928 GCF_049645325.1 Pseudomonas sp.
AGGCGCCCCGTTAACCACGCTGGCCGCACGCAGGCTTGAATCCGTGGGTAACCCGGCAGGACGCCGGGTTAGCCGTGTTGGGCCATGGATGGCCCGTCACGGCGGCCCACGGATTCAAGCCGGAGTGCGGGCACACCGAGCCTATGCGAGGTGCCGAGTGGAGGGGCAAGAGCGCTTTGGTTACTTTCGCGCTTTTCGAAAGTGACCCGCTGTAAAAGCGGAACCCATATCCGCCATCACCCAAATGCCGGATATACCCCCAACAGAAAACCCACCCACCCCACATGATTAATCACAAACTCAAACCGGCAACCTCTATGCTTGCAGGGAACTAGCCCGTCGCATTAACAACCAAAGGCACACACGCCCCCCTTCTCATCAGGACACACACATGCAGGTAGAAAGCTTTTTCGAATGGTTGGGCCAGGCACTGGGGTCCGTCATCCGTTTTATCGTCGACGGGCTCAGCGGGCTGTTCGGGGCCTTGACCCACGCCGGCGGCAACTTTGTCGAAGGCCTGTCACGCACTCTGGGCATGGACACCTCGATCATCAGCATCATCACGTTGATCATCGGCTTGATGCTCTTGTACTCAGCCGTCCGCGCGTTCATGCGCGCGTCGATCATCATGGGCATCATCTGGTTGATGCTCGGCTTGTGGCTCCTGAGCTGGGTCGTCCACTGATCCCAAAACACCTCCCACATTGGATCTGTTGTGGCGTTAACGGCCGGTTACAATGTCGCTCCCCAAGGAGCCTCCATGACTGCCCTGCTCGCCGACTGGCGCCACCGCCCCACCCACCGCCGCGTCTGGGCCCTGGCCGCGCCGATGATCCTGTCGAACATCTCGGTGCCGCTGGTGGCCCTGGTCGACAGCATGGTCATCGGCCACCTGCCCCACGCCCACCAGCTGGGCGCCGTGGCCGTCGGTGCCAGCCTGTACACCTTCCTCGCCTGGGCCATGGGCTTTCTGCGCATGGGTTCCACCGGGTTTGCCGCGCAAGCCGCCGGGCGCAATGACGGGGCTGCGCTGCGGCAAATCCTGCTGCAAGGCCTGCTGCTGGCACTGGGATTGGCGATGCTCCTGGGCACTGTCGGCATTCCCCTGAGCCAACTGGCGCTGGAATGGATGCAACCCTCCCCCGAACTCAACCAACTGACCCGCGAGTTTTTCCACACGCGTTTATTCGGCCTGCCCGCCGCACTGGCCAGCTACGCGCTGGTGGGCTGGTTCCTCGGCACGCAAAACGCCCGCGCGCCGCTGGCGATTCTGCTGACCACCAACCTCGTCAATATCGCCCTCAACCTGTGGTTCGTCCTCGGTCTGGACTGGGGCGTAGTCGGTTCCGCCCGTGCCTCGGTCGTGGCCGAATGGACCGGCGCCCTGCTCGGCCTGGCCCTGACGCAAAAAGCCCTGCGCGCCTATCCCGGGCATATCGCCTGGGCAGCCTTGAAGGTGTGGGAGAGCTGGCGCCCACTGCTGGCGGTCAACCGCGATATTTTTATCCGCAGCCTGGCCCTGCAATCGGTGTTTTTCATGATCACGGTGCAAGGCGCGCGGTTGGGTGATGCCACCGTGGCGGCCAATGCGCTGCTGCTCAACGGCTTGCTGCTGGCCGCCCACGCGCTGGACGGCCTGGCCCACGCAGTCGAAGCCTTGTGCGGCCACGCCATCGGCGCCCATGACCGTCAATCACTGCGGCGTTCATTGGTGGTGGCGGGCGGTTGGTCATTGATCGCCAGCATTGGCTTTGCCTTGCTGTTCACACTTGCCGGGCATTTGTTTATCGCCATGCAGACCGATATCCCCAGCGTGCGCGAAACCGCCGACAGTTACCTGCCGTACCTCGCGGTGCTGCCATTGATTGCCGTGTGGAGCTACCTGTTGGACGGCCTGTTCATCGGCGCCACCCGCGCCCGGGAAATGCGCAACGGCATGTTGCTGACCGTGCTGCTGACACTGCCGTTCGCCTGGATGTTGCAGGGCTTGGGCAACCACGGCCTGTGGCTCACCTTCCTGCTGTTCATGGCGCTGCGCAGCCTTACCCTGGGGGCGATTGCCTGGCGCTTGAACCGGCAGAATCAGTGGCTTGGATAAACGCGGTCACGCGGTCCAGCACCGGCGCCAGCCAGCGCAACGGCCGCGAGATCGACGCCACCAGCGTGGCGTGGCTGGTCCTGCTGAAATAGACCGCTTCAACCGGCACTCCCGCCGCCCGCAGCTTGCTTGCCAGCCCGCCGGTATTGCGCGTGGGGTTGACCAGGTTGTCGTCTGTCGAGGCAATCAGCAGGCTGGGCGGTGCAGCGGCGCTGACGTGGTTGATCGGCTGGGAATCCGGCGGTGAATCCGGAAAGAAAAACACCGGCTTCACGTCAGGGTTTTCAATCGGCAGGAAGTCATATGGCCCAGCCAGGCCGATCCAGCCCTTGAACATCGACGGCGACAAGCCCACCGCTTTCAGCCAGCGCGGGTCAAGCGCCAGCATCGACGCGTTATAAGCGCCGGAGCTGTGCCCCATCACGTACATCTGCGCAGGGTCGGCGCCATAGTCGGCGATGTGTTGATGCGTCCAGGCCACAGCGTTGGCACCGTCCTGGAGAAAGGCCGGGTAACGCACTTGCGGGTAGAGCCGGTAATCGGCGATCACCACCACGATGCCGCGTGAAGCCAGGGCTTCGCCGACAAAACCGTAGTCATCCTTGGAGCCGCTGTTCCAGCTGCCGCCATAGAAAAACACCACCACGGGGGCGTTGGATAGCGCGGGGACAGGGCGGTAGATATCGAGTTTTTGCCGTGGGTCAGCGCCGTAAGCGATGCCCGAGGTTTTGGTGAAGGTACTGGAGGGCGTGAGTGCGTTGAGCACTTTGATCGGCGAACACGCCGCGAGGAGTGCGGCGATTGCCAGGGTGAACACTTGCAGAAGCTTGCTCGACATCGTTCAGACCTCACACAGAAGGTACTGCCAAACGCAGGCCTGAATGTGGGAGCTGGCTTGCCTGCGATCGTGCCGTGTCAGACAACAATTGTTGCACTGACACACCGCCATCGCGGGCAAGCCCGGCTCCCACATTAGAGCCGTGGAACGTCGCTTACGAAGACAAGTACGAAGACCGTGTCAGCCCCAGACGCAACGCATCCAGGAACTGTGTGCGCTCGCTGGCACTGATCTTCGCGCTGGCGCACTTGTCACGGTAGTGAGTCATCAACTCCTCCGGCGACAAGTGCACATAGCGCAGCATGTCTTCGATGGTGTCGTGGGTCTCGATCCCGGCGCTGTACACCGAACCGTCTTCACGCTGGTAGATGTTTACCGAGTCGGTGTCACCGAACAGGTTGTGCATGTCACCGAGGATTTCCTGGTAAGCGCCCACCAGAAAGATGCCCAGCAAGTAGTCTTCGCCGTCATTCAAGGCGTGTACCGGCAAGCTGGTCTCGATGCTCTGCTCGTCGACGTACTGCTTGATCTTGCCGTCGGAGTCGCAGGTCAGGTCTTGCAGCACCGCGCGGCGCAGCGGCTCTTCGTCGAGACGGTGCAGCGGCAGGATCGGCAGGACCTGGCCGATCGCCCAGGTGTCGGGCAGGCTCTGGAACACCGAGAAGTTGCAGATGTACTTGTCGGCCAGCTTGTCGTTGAGCTCGTCCAGCACCTGGCGGTGCGAGCGCTGGCGGGCTTTCAACGAGTCGTGCAGGCGGCGGCACACAGCGAAATAGCACTGCTCGGCCAGGGCTTTTTCAGCCAGAGTGATCTTGCCGTCGGCGTACTGGGTGGCCACGTCGCTCATGTAGTGCGTGGCGCGCCAGTAGGTTTCGGTGACCATTTCAATGTCGGTCGGGCCCAGCAGATCCACCAGCCATTGCACGGTTTCCGGCAGGCTTTCCTTGTTTTCGATCTGCGGGATTTCGTCGTTGTGTTTCTCGACGTCGGTGACCTGCACCACCAGCATGGCGTGGTGCGCGGTCAGGGAGCGGCCGCTTTCAGAGAAGATGTTCGGGTGCGGCAGGCTCTGCGCGTCGCAGAATTCCTTGAGCATGCCCACGACCACGCCGGCGTAGTCGTCCATGTCGTAGTTGATGGAGCTGGCGTTACGCGAGTGCGTACCGTCGTAGTCCACGCCCAGGCCGCCACCGACATCGATGTGGTCGACCGGCAGGCCGAGGTTGCGCAGTTCGCCGTAGTAACGAATGGCTTCCTTGAACCCGTGCTGGTAGTCGGCCAGGTTGGCGATCTGTGAACCCATGTGGAAGTGCAGCAGGCGGATGCCCTGGTCGAGGCCGGCCGCGCGGAAACGCTCGACCACCGACAGCAACTGCGCCGCCGACAGACCAAACTTGGACTTTTCACCACCGGTGTCCGCCCACTTGCTCGAGGCCAGCGACGACAGACGCACGCGCAGGCCAACCTGTGGCTTGACCTTGAGGCTCGCGGCTTCTTCGATCACCAGCTCAACTTCGGATTCTTTCTCGATCACGATGAACACGTTGTGGCCGAGCTTCTGGCCCATCAGCGCGAGGCGGATGAACTCACGGTCTTTGTAACCGTTGCAGACGATGGTGCCGCCTTTCGGGGCCAGGGCCAGTACGGCCAGCAGCTCCGGCTTGGAACCGGCTTCCAGGCCGATGGACACGTCCTGGGTGGCGATGATGTTCTCGATCACCGCTTCCTGCTGGTTCACCTTGATCGGGTACAGCGCGGTGTATTTGCTCTGGTATTCCAGGCGTTCGATGTTCGAATCGAAAGCGCCGGTCAGCTGGCGTACACGGTCTTGCAGGATGTCGGGGAAGCGCACCAGCAACGGCAAGGACAGGCCGCTTTTGCGCAGCTCGTCGACTTGCTCGTACAGGTCGACGGGCGTGCTGTTCGGGCCGTTCGGACGGACTTCAACGCGACCGGCATCATTGATCGCGAAATACCCGGCCCCCCAATGACGAATCCCGTAAACACTGCGGCTGTCCGCAACTGTCCATTGGCTGCCATCGTCTTTGCGTGTGCGTCGTACGGACATCGAAGTCCCCTATAAATGAAGTCGAAGGCGCCGCCCCTATCAGAGGCTGGCGCAGTCTAAAGAATGAAAATGACGATTTGCCTGCAAGAGAGGTAGACCCCACTCGCAGGACAGAGTTTAGACACAGGTCGGGAAGAGGCTCTCAGCCGCCGGACTTCTTGGCCTTGTACCCGAGCTTGATCAGCTCGGCCAACAGCAACTCGACGTGATCGCCCTGAATCTCGATGACCCCGTCTTTCAACGCGCCACCGGTGCCACAGCGCTTTTTCAGCACGGTGGCCAGCTCCTTGAGGGCCTCTTCGGCCAGGGGCACGCCGGTGATGGTGGTCACCGTCTTGCCGCCACGGCCTTTGCTCTCGCGTCGCACGCGGGCAATGCCGTCGCCTTCAGGGATCAGGGTTTGTTTGCAGGTGCACGCGTCCACGGGCTGACGACAGTCCGGGCAGTGTCGACCTGCGTCGGTGGAAAATACCAGGCCACCAAGGGCGGCGAAGGATGCGGCTTTTTTGGCCACCGGCAATCCTCTTGGGAGGACAAAGACTGATCGGTGCCCGCAAAGGCGAACCACCGACCGCGAAGCCCCACTCAGGCAGGGGCAGCGCTACCGAACCGCCAAGGTGGTTCGGGTGAAAAGTCGCGCAGTGTAACGGCAAAAAGCCGACTTGCTAAGGGCCAAATGGCGCCAATTTATGCAACTTTAGCGACGTGAAGCCAGATAGCGCCGCAAGCCTTCCTGAGCATCCGGGCAGTAAGGCTTTTGTTCAGCTTCCTGCAGGACAATTTCAAGCGGTAAAAAGCGCGCTTCCATGACTTCTTCGGGTTGCAGGCGCAAGGGCCCGTCCCAGATCGCGGAGTATGATTTGCACCAGAGTTTGCTGTCGCCGTCTTCAAAATAGAAATGGTCGTGTTCGGTCAGGTCTACGCCGCTGACGCCCAGTTCTTCTTCCAGCTCCCGGGCCGCCGACAACGCGTAGGACTCTCCCTCCGCCACCATTCCACCGGCCGCGGTGTCCCAGAAGCCGGGGTACATGGCCTTGCTCAGTGTGCGCCGATGCACACACAGCTCACCCGCGGAATTGAACAGGAAGATAAAGGTGCAACGGCCAATCAGGCCGCGCTGGCGAAGGTCGGACCTGACCAGGGCACCGAGCAGGCTGTCTTGCTCGTCGACCCAGCAGATCAGTTCAGCGTCGGAGGCCGCGCGGTGCGCGGCCTCCTTTTGAATAGCGTCCATCATCAACCCTGATTGAGGAGCTGACGCAAGTCGATCACTGCAGCGTTTGCCCGGGAAATATAGTTAGCCATGACCAGCGAGTGGTTGGCGAGGATGCCAAAGCCACTGCCATTCAGAATCATAGGACTCCACACCGGTTCCTGCGAGGCTTCCAGCTCACGAATGATCTGGCGCACGCTGACCGTGGCGTTTTTCTTGGCCAGCACGTCGGCAAAGTCGACTTCGATGGCGCGCAACAAGTGGGACAAAGCCCAAGCCTGGCCACGGGCTTCGTAGAACACGTTGTCGATCTGCATCCATGGCGTTTCCACCACTTCTTCATCGACCTGCGGCACTTCGCCCGGCGCCAGGGCTTCGGTTTTCAGTGCGGTGTTCAACTTGACGCGACCGACACTGGCCGACAGGCGTTGCGACAACGAACCCAAGCGCGTGGCAACGTCACCCAGCCAATTGTTCAGGTTGTCGGCACGCGCATAGAACAGCGCCCCGCGCTGGTTAGGATCGGACAGGCGCGCCTCGTAGCGGCTCAGGGAGTTGATGCCTTCCTGGTATTCCGATTCGCTGGACGGCAGCACCCAGCTCTTGTTGTCGAAGTTGAAGCGCGGTTCGGCCTTGGCCAGGTCTGCGTCTTCCGCCGACTGCGATTGGGAGCGGGCGAAGTCTTTACGCAGGGCGCGGGTCAGGTCACGCACCTGCACCAGCACGCCGTATTCCCAGCTCGGCATGTTGTCCATCCACAGGCCAGGCGGGAAACGGTCGTTGGAAATGTAGCCGCCAGGCTTGTTCAGCAAGGTGCCGACCACGGTCTTGAGGGTTTCGACGGTGGTATAGCCCACCACCATCTGCTTGCCTTCTTTCTCGGCGGCAAGCTGGGCATTTTGCTGGACCGGGAACAGCGCCGGCTCTTCGCTCCAGTACCAGCCCAGGCCACCGGTGACCAACAGGTACAAGGCCAGCACGCTGAGCAAGGCTTTGCTCATCAGCAGGTTGCGAAAATAGCCGCGTTGGGTCGACTTGGGCTCAGGGGCGGGGCCTTTGGCACTGCCTGCACGGTTTTTCCAGTCCAGCATGGCGATATCCTTTCAATCACTTGAGTTCATGCACATCAATTGTCCGGGTGCGTTCAAACACTCCGACCACAACCCTACCCCATCGTGCCCATCGGTGCGGGGCTTTTCACGAAAGTGGCGCAGCGGGCGCGTTCGACTATAAAGGATGCACGCTTTTTACGCTGCGCGACCATCAGGTCAAAAACTGAATGACCCAGACGCGTACTTAATTGACGTATGACACTCATGCAATAGAAAAGAGGTGCTAGCATAGAGCCATCAGTCGACCTCAGCATGCACCTTCACTAGTAGTCAGGATATGACCGAGCCAGAAGACCCCAGCCGTGAGCGTCTCAAGCACCATTTTGCCCAGCGGGTAATTCATCAGGCACGTCAAATTCTTGAAATCTGGCAACGCCTGCAACGCAGCGAATGGTCGAACGCCGATCTGTCCGAACTCAGCGAGGCCAACCTGCGCCTGCTGCGCTTTGCCGAGCGCTTCGAACAGCCGGAGCACGGCCAACTGGCGCGGCATATCGGCGAGTCCCTCAAGGCTGTGGATGAAAATCGCGGCCGCTTGAGCAGCCAACTGATCACCGAACTCAATCGCCTGATGCAGCGCCTGTCCCGCACCGGCCTGCGCCAGGGCGACCAGCTGGAACAAACCTTCCTGCCGCCGATGCGCAAGCCGATCTACGTGATGCTGGCCGACCACGACCGCGCCGAGCGCCTGGCCAAGCAGCTGGAATTCTTTGGCTTGAGCGCCCAGTCCCTGGACAGCGTGGCGGCGTTTCGCGCGTCCATGGCCGAACGCTTACCGTCGGCGATTGTGATGGACGTGGACTTCTGCGGCACGGGCCTGGGCCTGAAGCTTGCCGCCGAAGCCCAGGAAGGCCTTGAGCAACGGCTGCCGCTGTTGTTTTTCAGCCTGCACGAAACCGACACCCCGACCCGCCTCGCCGCCGTGCGCGCCGGCGGCCAGGAATTTCTCACTGGCACGCTGGAAGCCTCCAGCCTGCTGGAAAAGATCGAAGTGCTGACCTGCGTCGCTCAGTACGAGCCGTATAAAGTGCTGATCATCGACGACTCCCGAGCCCAGGCGCTGCACACCGAGCGGCTGCTGAACAGCGCCGGCATCGTCACGCGCACCTTGATCGAGCCGATCCAGGCGATGGCCGAGCTGGCGGATTTCCAGCCCGACCTGATCATCCTCGACATGTACATGCCCGCCTGTACCGGTACCGAACTGGCCAAGGTGATTCGCCACAATGACCGCTACGTCAGCGTGCCGATCATCTACCTGTCGGCCGAGGACGACCTCGACAAACAGCTGGACGCCATGAGCGAAGGCGGCGACGACTTCCTCACCAAGCCGATCAAGCCGCGCCACCTGATCACCACCGTGCGCAACCGCGCGGCGCGTGCCCGCAACCTGAAAGCGCGGATGGTTCGCGACAGCCTGACCGGGCTGTACAACCACACCCACATCCTGCAATTGCTCGAAGACTGCAGCTTCCGCGCACGCCGCGAGAACAAGCCACTGAGCTTTGCCATGCTCGACATTGACCACTTCAAGCGGGTCAATGACAGCCACGGCCACCCCATGGGCGACCGCGTGATCAAAAGCCTGGCGCTGTTTCTCAAGCAGCGTTTGCGCAAGACCGACTTTATCGGGCGCTACGGCGGCGAAGAGTTCGCCATCGTGATGCCCGACACTGACCTGGAATCGGCCTGCAAGGTGCTCGACGAAATTCGCGGGCGCTTTGCCGAAATCCATTACCCCGCCCAGCCCCAGGATTTATGGTGCACCTTCAGCGCCGGCTTGGTGGAGTTGTGCGACGGTTCCGACAGCCTGATGATGGCCGCCCAGGCGGACGAAGCGCTGTACCGCGCCAAGGATGCCGGGCGCAACCGCGTACACGCCGCGCGCGGATCAAAGCAAAGTGCCATCTTTTCACCGGAATCCACTGATTCCGTCATAACTCTGTAATGGAAACGCAATAACTTCAGGCACTTATCTTTTGCTGTCGGTTGAAACCACGCATGCGCCTGAAGCTGCTGACCAATCTCAATACCCTCCTGCTGGTGGCCGTGTGCCTCGCGCTCGGGGCGACGCTGTGGTGGTCGCAACGTGCGCTGGAGCGGCCTTATTTGCTGATGGAGCGCTATCTCGGGCTCTCCCAGACCTTTCAGAACCAGGCTGCGCGCAATATCGACGACTACCTCGCCAGCGGCGACGCCTTGCGTTTGAGCAGCGCCAGCCAACGCCTGGAAAACTTGCTGCAGCACTTGGATGAACTGCCCGCCGACCTCGCGCAAAACCTGCGCCCGAGCCTGGTGGAGCTGGACGCCTTCAGCAAAACCGACCTGTTGGCCGCCGGCAAACTCGCGGGCGACCCGCAGGCCCTGCTGCTGCAAGCCGAGCGCGAACTGGGGGCCAACCTGGAGCAATTGAGCCAGTACGCCCTTGGCGTCAATTCGCCTGAAGCCGCGCGTTATCTGCCGCCGCTGCTGGCCGCGTCCCAGCACCTGGGCAAACTGTCCCTGGCCCGCGACAAGCTGGTGAGCAGCGGGCGCGCGGAATTGGCCGATGACGTTGAGCGCGAAGTCGCCAGTATCCGCACCCAGGCTGACGTGTTGGCGCAGCTGCCCTTGCTCGGCGTCAAGGCGACGACTGAATCCGGCACCGATGATTTTTCGGCCATGATGGGCCTGGAAAACAGCGAAAAAGCCGAAGTACAGGACACCGGCGTCGACCTCAAGCGCGAACTCAACAGCCTGTTGACGCGCTACCCCGCCGAACTCAAGCGCACGCGCGACCAGATCCAGTTGCGTACCGCGCTGGCCGACAGCACCCATTTGAAAATCGCCGCCGTGCACCAGGCCATCGCCGGTCTCGAACCCGTCGTGCGTGCGCAACACGGCAAGATCCAGGGCGAGGTGCGCCTGATGCAAGGCGTGATGATCGGCCTGATCCTGCTGATCGCGCTGCTGATCGACACCCTGCAACGCCGCCTGGCGCGGGTGTTGACCAACCTCGCACCGGCCCTGTCGACCTGGGCCGAGGGCGACTTCAGCCAACCGATCGCGCTGGGAAAGACCAACCGCGAACTCCACGATATCGAGGCCTCGTTGAATCGCTTGCGTGCTTACCTGGTGGACCTGGTGGGCACCATTCGCGGAAATGCCCAAGAAGTCGCCGGCAGCAGCCGTGCCCTCGCCGAGCTGAGCAGCGGCCTGCACGACGGCGCCGAGCGCCAGGCCGGCGATACCGCGCAGATCCGCGATTCGCTGGGTGAACTGGAAGCGACTATCCAGCAAGTCGCGGGTGATGCCAGCCAGGCCGCCGGGGCCAGTCGCAGCGCGGGCCAGGCGGTGGAACAGGGCCAACGCGTGATCGGCCTGAGCCTCACCGGTTTGCATGCGCTAGTCGGCGAAGTGCAGCAAAACGCGCAGATGATCGAGAAGCTCGCAGAAGAGTCCGCCACCATCGGCGGCGTGCTGACGGTGATTCGCTCGATTGCCGACCAGACCAACCTGCTCGCGCTCAACGCTGCTATCGAAGCCGCACGGGCCGGTGAAGCCGGGCGCGGGTTTGCCGTGGTCGCCGATGAAGTGCGCTCATTGGCCCAGCGTACGGCCGGCGCCACCGCCGAAATCCAGGGCCTGATCGCCGGGTTGCAAACCGCTGCGCATCAATCGGTGCAAGGCATGCGCGCCCAGGTCGAACATGCCGAAGCGACCGCCGAGCAAGCGCAGGCAGCGGACGGCGCGCTGGATGAAATCGTCGGCGCGATCCAGACCATCTCCGACACGGCGGTGCGCATTGCCGATGTGACTGCGCAGCAAAGTGGCGCCGTCAGTGAGATTCGCGACAACAGTGAGCGGATCCACCAGATGGGCGAGGATAATTTGTTGCGCATCGGCCAAGGGCGTCGCCAGGGTGAACACCTGTTGGTGCTGGGTGGGCAGCTCAATACCGCCGTGCAGGCTTTTCGCGTCTGACCCGGTCTTCCACCTCACACCGACCCAAAATCAGATGGAGATCAAAAGTGGGAGCTGGCTTGCCTGCTCCCACCTTGAATCTGCACAGGCATTGAAAGCGTATTACCAATGACCAGATTTTGAGCGCCGGTCACAAATTTTGCGCAATCCTCGCTAATCGTGCCGCCTACTGCATAGAACTGGACAGTCACAAAGGCTTTGCGGCATAGTCGCCGGGTTCTGCCGTACCCACATCAATAACAAGGAACAGCCGATGGCGACCTTACTGGTTCTTCACGGACCCAACCTGAACCTGCTCGGCACCCGTGAACCGGGCGTCTACGGGGCAGTGACCCTCGATCAGATCAACCTTGATCTTGAACGACGGGCACGTGAAGCCGGCCACCATTTGCTGTACCTGCAAAGCAACGCCGAGTACGAATTGATTGATCGCATCCATGCCGCGCGCGGCGAAGGCGTGGACTTTATCCTGATCAATCCCGCCGCTTTTACGCACACAAGTGTTGCATTACGTGACGCGCTGCTGGCGGTGAGCATCCCATTCATCGAAGTGCATTTGTCCAACGTGCACAAACGCGAACCTTTCCGCCATCACTCTTACTTCTCCGACGTAGCGGTAGGAGTGATCTGCGGCCTTGGCGCCAGCGGTTACCGACTGGCCCTGGAGGCCGCCCTGGAACAGCTTGAACAACCGGCCAAGCGCCCCTGACCGACCCTTGGGAGTTGATGATTCATGGATATCCGTAAAGTTAAGAAACTGATCGAACTGCTGGAAGAATCCGGTATCGACGAGCTGGAAATCAAGGAAGGCGAAGAGTCCGTACGGATCAGCCGTCACAGCAAGACTCCGGCTCAACAGTTCTACGCACCACAGCCAATGCAAGCGCCAACTGCTGCTCCGGCCGCCGCGCCTGCCGCCGCCGCTGCACCTGCTGCCCCGGCCGCACCTGTGTTGAACGGCTTCGTGGTCAAGTCGCCAATGGTCGGTACGTTCTACCGCACCCCGGCACCGACCTCGCCAGCCTTCGTTGAAGTCGGCAAGACGGTGAAAGTGGGCGACACCATCTGCATCGTGGAAGCGATGAAAATGATGAACCACATCACCGCTGAAAAAGCCGGCGTCATCGAATCCATCCTGGTAGAAAACGGTCAGCCGGTTGAGTACGACCAGCCGCTGTTCACCATCGTTTGAACCGCGGAGCGCCTTCGATGTTGAAACCTGCGAAGAAACTGCAAAAAGTCCTGATCGCCAACCGCGGCGAGATCGCGCTGCGTATCCTGCGCGCCTGTAAGGAAGAGGGCATCAAGACCGTCGCTGTTTACTCGACGGCCGATACCGAATTGATGCACGTGAAACTGGCGGACGAAAGCATCTGCATTGGCCCGCCACTGGCCACGAACTCGTACCTGAAAGTCTCGAACATCATCGCGGCGGCTGAAGTGACCGGCGCTGATGGCATCCACCCGGGCTACGGCTTCCTCGCGGAAAACGCCGACTTCGCCGAACAGGTGGAGAAATCCGGGTTTGCCTTCATCGGCCCGAAAGCCGAGACCATTCGCCTGATGGGCGACAAGGTATCGGCCAAGGACGCCATGATCGCTGCCGGCGTGCCAACCGTTCCAGGCTCAGACGGCCCACTGCCTGAAGACGAGGCCACCGCTCTGCGCATCGGTCGCGAAGTCGGCTACCCGGTGATCATCAAGGCCGCCGGTGGCGGTGGTGGTCGCGGCATGCGTGTGGTGCACAAGGAAGAAGACCTGATCGAAGCTGCCAAGCAGACCCGCTCCGAAGCGGCTGCCTGGTTCGGCAACCCGATGGTCTACCTGGAGAAGTACCTGACCGACCCACGTCACGTGGAAGTGCAGGTATTGTCCGACGGCCAAGGCCACGCCATCCACCTGGGCGACCGCGATTGCTCGCTGCAACGTCGTCACCAGAAAGTACTGGAAGAAGCGCCAGCACCGGGCCTGGATGAAAAGGCGCGCCAGGAAGTTCTGGCTCGTTGCGTCAAGGCGTGCATCGACATCAACTACCGTGGCGCGGGCACTTTCGAGTTCCTCTACGAGAACGGTCGTTTCTACTTCATCGAGATGAACACTCGTGTGCAGGTAGAGCACCCGGTGTCGGAGATGGTCACCGGTATCGACATCGTCAAGGAGATGCTGAGCATCGCCGCTGGCAATGTGCTGTCGTATACGCAGGACGACGTGAAGATCCATGGCCACTCCCTGGAGTGCCGGATCAACGCCGAAGACCCGAAGACCTTTATCCCAAGCCCTGGCCTGGTCAAGCATTTCCATGCACCGGGCGGCAACGGCGTACGGGTAGATTCGCACCTGTACAGCGGCTACAAGGTTCCGTCGAACTATGACTCGTTGATCGGCAAGCTGATCACCTGGGGCGCGACGCGCGACGAGGCCATGGCCCGTATGCGTAATGCCCTGGACGAGATCGTGGTGGATGGCATCAAGACCAATATCCCGCTGCATCGGGATCTGGTTCGTGATGAAGGCTTCTGTGAGGGTGGTGTGAATATTCACTACCTGGAACACAAGCTGGCCAATCAGTGAGTTGATTGGTTTGACAGGGCCGCCCTTTGGGGCGGCTTTGTTGTTTCTGGGGGTGAGGGTTGGGG
>NZ_JBARTQ010000289.1:0-3903 GCF_049645325.1 Pseudomonas sp.
AGACCAATCACCCCATCACTATGGATAACCCAACACCTGCTTGACCTGCCCCAGGTTCGCCTCAATCCAGCGCCGATCAATCGCGCCCCAGCTACGAATCCGATAGTGCCCGGCATGATTGCGTGCACCGTCTTCCTGCTCGAACTCACACACGATATCCAGGTCGGCCAGCGCCGCAATCGTGTCCTGCGCCGTGCGCCGGGGCATGCCGGTGGCCTCGGTCAATGCCGGGACGCTGCTGGCTTGGCGGCTGTCGATCAAATACGCCACGTACAGGCGGCGGTAGAAACTGCTTTTGGTCTTGCTCACGTCCATGGTCGGTCGCCTGGTGAGGTTAGGGCTTGCCTTGCAAGTCGCGATACGTGAGGTACACCCGCAGGTCGAATTCCACCTGATGGTAGCCCGGCATCATGTATTCGCAGAGTTTGTAGAACGCCTTGTTGTGGTCCGACTCCTTGAAGTGCGCCAGTTCATGCACAACGATCATGCGCAAAAATTCCGGCGCGGCCTCCTTGAATAACGAGGCGATGCGAATCTCTTTCTTGGATTTGAGATTACCGCCCTGCACCCGCGAAATCGTGGTGTGCAGGCCCAGGGCGCGGTGGGTCAGGTCGAGGCGGTTGTCGAACAGCACTTTGTCGATGGTCGGCGCGTTGCGCAGGTGTTCCTGCTTCAAGGCCAGCGCGTAGCTGTACAACGCTTTGTCGCTCTGCACCCCATGGCGCTCGGGGTAACGCTGCTCCAGGTAAGCGCCCAACTGGTCCTTGGCGATCAGTTGGCGCACTTGCTCCTGAAGTGCTGCGGGATAGGCCTGGAGGTACTTCAACGCGGTCATGGGGTCTGCAACAAGGTTTGAATGGGCGCCAGTGTAGCGAATTCAAAGCAGACGGGGTTGAGACCACGCGAGCATTTCCTCAGGGCTCAACGGCTGCGCCGCCCACGGGCCCTGGACAAACAGGCAGCCATTGGCCTTGAGCCACTGTGCCTGTTCCAGGGTTTCCACGCCCTCGGCAATGACCAGCACATCGAAATGCCCGCTCAGCTCGATGATGCTGCGGGCCAGCGCCGCGTCCCGCACCGAGCCCGGCAAGCGGGCCACCAACTGCGGGTCCAGCTTCAGCGTATCGAATTCCAGGTCTCGCAAGTGGGCGAGGGAGCAATGGCCGGAGCCGAAGTCGTCCAGGGCGATGCGTATGCCGGTCTGGCGCAAGTGCTTCAGCTGCTTGGCCGACTCTTCAAGGTTACTCATCAGGCTCTCTTCGCTGATTTCCACCTCCAACTGCCGCCCCTTCAGCCCATGTCGCTCAAGCACCTGCTGCAGCTGGCTGGCCAGGTTGGGCATGTTGAACTGGCTGCTGCTCAAACTCACGCTCAGCACCAGTTCGTCATCGAAGCTGGCTTGCCAGGCCTGGCGCTGGGCGGCGACTTGTTGATAGATCCAGGCGCTCAACTGGCTGATCAGCCGCGCCTCTTCGAGCAAGGGCAAAAACAGCCCCGGCGGCACATCGCCGACGCTCGGGTGCTGCCACCGCAGCAATACCTCCACGCCACGCAAACGCCCATCCTCCAACGACACCTGGGGCTGATACACCAAGGTGAAATCCTTGTTCTGGATGGCGGTGCGCACGCTGTCTTCGAGCATCAGGCGCGAACGGGCGCGGCCGTTCATTTCCTGATCGTAATAGCGATATTGCTGACGCCCCGCACGCTTGGCTTCGTACATGGCGATGTCCGCCGCGCGCAACAAGCCATTCAAGTCCGAGCCGCAATCCGGGAAGGTCGCAATGCCGATGCTGACGCCGAGCATCACATCCAGGCCGTCGACCTGGTGACACACCGACACACGCTCGATCAGCTTTTCCGAAATCTTCGCCGCCTGCTCCGGGAACTCCAGCTCCAGCAACGCGGTGAATTCGTCACCGCCCATGCGCCCGAGAATGTCGTAGGACCGCAGGCACGCCTGCATTTGCTCCGACACCCAGCGCAGCACCCGGTCGCCGGCATCATGGCCCAGCGAGTCGTTGACGCGCTTGAAACCATCAAGGTCCAGGTACAGCAACACCAGCGACTGCTCGTTACGCTCACTGCGCAGCAGCGTATTTTCCACCGCCTGATGAAAGCCGCGCCGGTTCAACAACCCGGTCAAGGGGTCGGTCACCGCCTGGAATTCCAGCTGCTGGTGCAGATGGCGCACCTCGGACATGTCCAGCACCGTGACCACCATGGCCTTCTGCTCGGCGGGCAACGGCGCGCTGGACAAGGCCACCGGCACCTGCTGGCCACGGCTGGTGCGCAAAATGGCGTCGTGCTGGCGCCAGGTTTCGCCTTTGCAGAACGCCTCGTACATCGGGAAGCTCAGCCAGGCAGGCACATGCGGTTTTTGCAGGAAGCTCAGGAAACTCTCGCCCTGCAACTCCGCCATCGTGGCGTTGAGCAACCGCGAAATAGCCGGGTTGGCGTACTGGATCACACTGCCCTCGCCCACCACCAAAATGCCCTCGGCGGCGTTGTCGAGCACCGAGGCATTAAAGGCGCGGGCAGATTCCAGGTCGTGGCTCAGGCGCTGCAAGGCCCGGCGGTTGCGCTGGTGCTCCAGCAGCGCCTGCACCTTGGGCTTGAGAATATTGGGGTCGAAGGGCTTGAACAGGTAGTCGACCGCACCACTGGCGTAGCCTTCCTGCACCGCGGCGGGCGACTGGGCATGCGCGGTCAGGAAGATGATCGGCGTCATGCGTGTGCGCTGGCTGCCACGCATCAGGCGCGCCACTTCAAAGCCATCCATGCCCGGCATGCGCACATCCAGCAATACCAGGTCGACTTCGTGGGCCAGTAGCAATTCCAAGGCTTCCAGCCCAGAAGCCGCAGTCATCACCTGCCAGTCTTCACGCTGCAAAAGCGCACGCATGCTGATGAGGTTTTCCGGGTAGTCATCGACCACCAGGAGAACCGAAATGCCATCGCCGTGATGTGGAGCGCAATCCATGCTACGTCTCTTCCTTGAGGGGCTGCACCGGTCACTTCTGATAAAAAAACCGGACAAACACTGAGGCCTCACTCTAGCCCCGGTTCCAAAAAAGCAGAAGTGACGTGGGTGCCATCATTGCGCCAAAGCGGAGGAAGCCGACTAACGGTCAAGCCCTGCAGGCCCCGTACCATGGGAAACATGGCTTTTTGGCATTCCTCTGACGCCAATAAATTGCCAGCCAGTGTTTAACAAGTGGCTCAACACCTCCTATAAAGAACCTGTCTGGCCCCCGGGCCAAAGCCTTCACCTCTGTAAAAAGGCCAACGCCATGATCGACCTTTCCACCTGGAACCTCAGCATCCCGGTCGGCTCCCCGCCCGCGACCATCGACACGCCCAAGCTGCTGAGCGGCTTCAAAGACCAGTACTTCCAGGCCGAAGGCAGCAACGTGCAGTTCTGGACCCCCGTGACCGGCACCCGCACCGAAAACGCCATCTACCCGCGCAGCGAATTGCGCGAAACCTACGCCGACGGCAAGTTGCGCAACTGGACGTACCCCGACGCTGACAACTTCCTGCGCGCCACCCTCACGGTCAACCAAGTGCCCTCCTCCGGCAAAATCGTCATCGGGCAAATTCACGCGTATGACAGCCAAAAGCCGCTGATCAAGCTCGAATACCAGTTCAAGGAAAAAACCCAGACCGGCAACATCGTCGCCAAAGTGCGCATGCGCCCGGATGACGGGGAAGGCCGCGTGATCACGGTGGCATCGAATGTGCCGCTGGAGAAGAGCTTTACCTACGTGATCAACCTGAATAAGGCCGGGTTACTGAGTGTGTATGCGGCGGATGGGGAGTGGAATGAACGTATTGGTGCGGCGTGGGGGGAGAAGAAACTGTATTTCAAGGCGGGGGTGTATGTGCAGGACAATAGTGGGG
>NZ_JBARTQ010000290.1:0-4118 GCF_049645325.1 Pseudomonas sp.
TGCTTGACCATCGCTTCGTTGACCTCGGGGGGAAACCCGCCGACGTGGTAGGAGTTGATGTGAATCACATGCTCCCAGCGCGCCCCGGCAGTTGCCAGGGTGCGATCAAGGTTATCGAAGGCCTGGGCGATTTCTTCGGCAAGGTCCGTGGGGATCTGAAAGTCATTGCTCCAGCCACCTTGGCCTGACGTTTCAACACGATTGCCGACCTTTACCGCTTGGGAGTAATGGAGATGTTCGCGCATGTAATCGCCATAGCCGGGGGTGACGAAAAATTCGGGCGTGCTCATGGTATTTCCTCGGTTCAGTACAAGACCCGGCAAAGGCTAGCGGAGCATGTGGCTGAACAAAATCCCGAATTTATGCCATGACTGTCCATTGGCGTGCACAATTCGGCTGGTGATAAAGCGCCGTGATCGCGCCGAGCTTTTGATTCAGAGGTGTCAGCAGCGCACCAAGCCCCAATCGGCATTGTTATTTGGCGAGCGGCACACGCCGGTCAGGATTCACCGTTCTTGGCGCCATGCTTTGTTACTATCGCCGTCCATCGTCACCAGGAGTCACCGGCCCATGCAGCACCAGTGGGATGAAATGCACCGCACCCGCAAGCCCACGTTCGTTCTGTGCGGCGAGCCTCAGGGGGATGTGCTCAATCTCTATGTTCACGGTTACTCGGCGTTCTTCAACCGCCAGCAGCTGGGCAATTTCAAGGAACAACTGGCGAGCATTGAAGGCTCGACCAACCTGATGTTGTTCTGGCCGGCGGGGCACTTCCTGGAAAACCTGTTTGCACCGGTCAAGGATGTCATCACCTCAATGCTCGGCGGTGGTGGCCTGGGCGCGGCGACCGTGGGGGTGGGCAAGGCGATTGCCTATTTTCTCGACCATTACAAAAGTGTCGAGGCGCGCGTCGATGAAGTGGCCAGGACCCTGCTGCCTGAGCTGGCCAACTACTTGCACGCCGAGTCGCTGCCGGTGCGGCGTATCAACCTGATCGGCCATTCCCTCGGCGCCCGCATTCTGGTCAAGAGCGTGCTGGCCAGCCCTGAGGTCGCCCACGAGCTGCCGTTGAACAATCTGCTGCTGATGGGCGGGGCAATCTGTACGTCGAGCCCTTGGGCTGAAGTGGCCGCGCCGTTAAAGGGGCGGGTGATCAACTGTTATTCGAGCAAGGACTGGGCGCTGGCGATGAAGCCGGACACCGAGCGCTGTATCGGCCGTTATGCGATCGCGCTCACGCCCGCGCTCAAGGCCAAGGTGACGAATGTGCACCTGGCCACCTTCGACCACGCCGCGTATTGGCCGCAATTGAAGACCGTTGTGCAATACACCGACCTGCTGCAGGAGCGGCGCGGCATGATTCGCGCCGACCAGCGCAGCACTGAAGTGCGTTTTGCCGAAGAAGACGTGGAACTGTTCCCGGCACTCGTGCAGGCGCGACCGGACGAGTTGAAATTTCTCGCCGAATTAATGGCGCAAAAGCGCAGCGCGTCGGTTGATGCCGAGGTGCGCGAGCCCCTTAAACTGGCCATCGAACTGCAGCGCATGGGCGGTGACAGTTTTATGAACCTGGCGCGCGGGCATGGCGTGGGTTATCGCCAGATCGCCGAGGATGTGGCGCAGCGGTTGGGTATCAAGTTCGATGTGCCGTTGGACAGCGTGGCGCTGGCGGACATCGAGGCGCAGGTCGCTGAAAAGCTCATCGAGCAATACAAAGACAAACTCAGCAGGGCCGATCGCCAGGCCTTCGACGCCGAGCTCAAGGCTGCCGCACAAAAGGAACAGGGCCTGTTCAACCGTTTCGACGTAGGCCGCTCGGCGACCACCGCGCTCAGTGGTACGGCGCTGGCCGGGCTGACCGGGTTTATATTGCGGCGCGGCGCCGCCACGGCCATTCCGGTGGTGGGGCAGGCGCTGGCGGCGGCGATGTTGCTGGTCACCGGGGTGCGGGCGTTTTCCGGCCCGGCGTATTCGATCACCACCTTGGCGGTCCTGGTGGTCGGCGTGATTCGCCAGCGCATGGAGCGTGAGGCGCTGAATCAGGAGATGGACCTGGTGGTGCAAGTGGTGGAAACCTTTGACCTGCCTCGGGAGACGGTGATGCGCACGGTCGCGTCCGACTGATAAGCTGCGGTCTTTCTTGTCTGTTTGCCTGGGATACTGCGTGAAATTCAGCCTGCCGAAAATCGCCACCGCCCCGTTCTGCCCGCCGGAAGTGGCCGGCTCCGTGATCGTTGACCCCAAGGTCTCGTTCTTCAAGCGCGCGTTGATGTTCGCCGGGCCCGGCCTGCTGATTTCGATCGGCTACATGGACCCGGGCAACTGGGCCACGGCCATCGAAGCGGGCTCGCGCTACGGCTACAGCCTCTTGTTCGTGGTGTTACTGGCCAGCCTGGCGGGCATGGCGGTGCAGTGCCTGTGCTCACGGCTGGGCATCGCCACCGGCAAAGACCTCGCGCAGCTGTGCCGTGAGCGCTACAGCAAACGTTCTGCGCGCACACAATGGGTACTCGCGGAAATCTCCATTATCGCCACCGACCTTGCCGAAGTGCTCGGCTGCGCCTTGGCGTTTCACCTGCTGCTGGGCGTGTCGCTGACCACCGGCATTGTGATTACCGCGTTCGACACACTGTTGATCCTCGCCCTGCAAAACCGAGGCTTCCGGCGCCTGGAAGCGATCATGTTGGCGCTGGTGGCTACCATCGGCGTGTGCTTCTTTATCGAATTGGTGCTGATCAAACCTTACTGGCCAGACGTTTTTCGCGGTTTCACGCCGTCTTTGTCGGCCATTAGCGACGCCGCGCCGCTGTACCTGGCCATCGGCATCCTCGGCGCCACGGTGATGCCCCACAACCTTTACCTGCACTCCTCGATTGTGCAGACCCGCCTGATCGGCAAGGACCTCGCCAGCAAACAGGACGCGGTCAAGCTGGCGCGGATCGACACCATCGGCTCCCTGGCCCTGGCGTTGCTGGTCAACGCGGCGATCCTGGTGTTGGCCGCCGCGGCCTTCTACAAGACCGGCCACACCGACGTGGTCGAGATCCAGGACGCCTACCACCTGCTCGACCCGCTGGTGGGCGGCGCCTTCGCCAGCATCCTGTTCGGCGTTGCGTTGCTGGCCTCCGGGCAGAGCTCAACCTTTACCGGCACCATCGCCGGCCAGGTGATCATGGAGGGTTACCTCAACCTGCGTATTCCTTGCTGGCAGCGCCGTCTGATCACCCGTGGGCTGGCGCTGATCCCGGCGTTTCTCGGGGTATGGCTGATGGGCGACGACGCCATCGGCAAGCTGCTGATTCTCAGCCAGGTGGTGCTCAGCCTGCAGTTGCCGTTCGCGCTGTACCCGCTGATCCGCATGACTGGCGACGAAAAGTTGATGGGCCCGTTCGTCAACCGACTGCCCACGCGGTTGCTGGCGTGGTTTTTGTTTGCCGTGATCAGTGGGGCGAATGCCTGGTTGATTGGGCAGTGGTTGTTTTGATTTGAAGACCTGATCTACACCCATATCGCCAAGGTTGTGTATTGCGCAACGTGAGCGTCTGCCGTCAAGCACTGACGTAAATTTCTGCGGCATTCCCAATCAGTTTCCGGGCTTTGCTGGATAGCCTGGGGTCATCATTCAATGCCCACAACAGGATATGAATATCCAACAACATTCTCATGAAGGGCTGCCCTCAAATGCATCCAATAGATCGTCTGGCAAGGGCGCGTCAACGTCTTCGGGGATGTCGAGCTTTCCTTTCATTGCACCAATTCGCCGGCCGTTGGATTTCCCCACGGGAACAAGCTGTGCCATTGCACGTCCGTGCTTGGCGATCGTGATGATTTTGCCGGCGGCGGCTTCATCGACAAGTTTTGAGAGGTTATTTTTCGCCTCACCCAACGGTACGACAATCATGTGGTTGTCTCCAGGTTTTGGCCAAATACAGCCAAAACTACGTGAGCTATCAAAGATGGCCCGACCGCTGGTCGAGGCCGCTCGTCCAGCACGAGATTGCGTGTAGAGCAGGATATCCATGGCATCTTTCCAACAAAGATTTTGCCGAAGTCTGCAGGTTGCGCAGTGTGTTCAGGAATACTGGCCCGCAAAATCAGAATGGGCCTACTTTTTTGAC